>JBOHVJ010000428.1:0-6889 GCA_050735075.1 Binatia bacterium | reverse complement strand
GAGGTCACGCTTACCGCCTGGAAGGAGAACATGTAACTGACTGCCGTCATCATGGGGAACCGGCACTGTGCCGGTTCCCCTTCCCTCCTTGTGTAGATTCGTACCTGCTAAACTATCTACTTAGAGCTTTCTGCTTGACAGGCTGTTATGGCTGAGGGTATTTTCCCGCCATGCTCAGGGCGGGAAAACGGCATCTCCCCTTTTGTCATCTTGGGTTTACCCTATTAGAGCTGATAGTTGCCCTCGCCATCTTTAGCATCCTGGCAGCGATTGCCCTCCCCAACTGGTCCGCTCTCCTCCCGACCTACCGCCTCAAAAGTTCCGCCCGTCAGGTTCAGTCCGAGTTGCATAGGATTAAAATGCAGGCGGTGTCCGAGAACGTCAGTTTTCGACTCGTCTTCTCAGAAGGTGCCCTTGATTATACAGTCCAGCGCGCGAGTGACGCCTTGGCCACCAAACCTCTACCCGAAGGGATTGTGATCACAGAGACGGGAACAATCTCTTTTTCGCCCCGGGGGACTGCAGGCGCCAATAGGGTAAGGCTCCAAAATGTTAAGGGTGAGTGCACTCAAGTGGTCGTGAGCCCTACAGGTAGGATACGAATCTGTAAGCCGAGTGGATGCAATGAGGAGTGTTAGGGTGTGCCGAACAGGCGTAGCCGTTCCCAGGCAAGAGTGGGGCTTTACCTTCATTGAAATCCTGATCTCCATTGGTCTCATCGCGGCAGGTATTTTGGGCTTCTCTCTCAACACGATGGGGGTCATCCGGGGTAATCATATTAGTGGGAATTATACGGTCGCTGCTAACCTGGCGCAGGATAAGCTGGAACAACTCAAGGCCGAAGCCGCCTTTACTAATGTGGACCATTGTCCTGATTCCGGTGAACGAGGTTTGACCGCCAGCGGCTCAGCAGGAGGAATTTATAATCGCTGTTGGATCATCAAGGATTCCCCATTTGGGGAAGGATTAAAGCAGATCGACGTCACCGTTTCCTGGCGGGATTACCTTCCCCGAGAGGTGACAGTATCGACTCTCGCCTTTACGGGCTAGAGAAGGCTCTATGATGAGGATCTTTTGGGAGAGTAGGGGCTCCACTGTGACTGAACAACTCATGGCCGCCCTCTTCGGGCTGATAGTGATGGGTACCCTTTACGGTTTTTATCGGGAGCAGCTCTTTAACCTTCTCTCACAGGAAGCCAAGACCGCAACTCTAGAAGATGCCCGCGGGGCATTAGATATCATGGTCCGGGACCTCAGGAATGCTGGGTCGTGGGGTGAGGGGACGGTACCTTTGGAGAAGGATAGCTCTGAGGATCCTAAAAATATCGATGACCCGAATAATGATGCGGATACAGTTTGTAACCGTGTCCATGCCGCCACAGAGAAGTTGCTTATCGTCCAGATGGACCTTAACGGGGATGGAGATTGCATGGATTACCCGGATCATCCGACTGCTAGCCACAGGAAGGATAGAGAGACTATTAAATACGAACTTACGGGACCGACCAAGACATGTCCGGGCCCTAACATCATCAGGCGCAACGATGATTGCCTCGTTGCCAACGTGGTGACGCCTTTCCCAGAAAAGCTCTTTACCTATTATGACAGCAATCATGGAGATCTGGGCGACAATCCTCCTCTGGAGAGTATCAAGCGGGTCAAGATCACCTTTGCTGTTCAGGTCAGTAATCCCAATCCTAAAATTAGTGGTACCGTTACCTCGACTCTTTCCTCTAGTGTGGAGTTTAGGAATTAGAGGGAGAATGAAGCGCCCGAACAAAGCCTTGGCCAACGAGAAGGGAATGGTACTGGTGATTTCCCTTTTGATTCTATCTCTCCTTATAGGGGTAGGCGTGGGAGCGATGGTATCGATGCAGACCGATTTGAGAACCAGCGCTAACCTGAAGACCGGGACCCAGGCCTTTTATCTGGCCGAGGCGGGGATCGAGTGGGGCAAACAACAGGTTAAGAAGGACGCAGCCAATCCCCCTAATCCGGCCGGAGGGACCCAGAAACTATCCCCTGGGGCATTTATGGTTTCTTTCTTGTCTCCAATCAAAAAAACTAACCTCGTTGCTACGGTTATCATCCGTTCGACGGGCAATGTGGGAGGCTCATCACACACTATTCAAGCCTTAGTCACCAAGACCTATAAGCTTTCCGACGGGGCGGTTGGCATAAGGGGGAGTGAGGCCAAAGCACGTTTTATTGGAGATTCCTTCCTGGTGGACGGAAGAGACTATGATCCCGTGACAGGGGCGCTGGTGCCGGGGGCTAGCGCCGAGGTCGGCATCTCTGTTCCCAATAAGACGCTGGAGGAACGGCTGAAGGGGGCGCTCAGTGGGAAGCAGCAGGATAGCGTGACAGGTCGAGGGGGAGCCATCCCCAATGTGGCTCAGAGCGATTTTCTCTCGTCAGATGAGATGTCCCAACTCGTTAATGATCTCTGTAGTGCCCCGGAAGCGGTCGTGGAACGCGTCCCCCCTGAAGGAACCCTATCAGTTTCAGGAAACACAACGTGGGGGACCAGGACTTCTCCCCAACTCCGCTGTATCCATGGGCTGGCAAGTGGAGGTGATACTGTCGGGATTGAAGGGCCTTCTAGCGGCGTTGGGCTCCTGGTGGTAAGAGATTCGGACCTGGTAATCCGCGGGGACTTTCATTGGGAGGGGTTGATCATCGTGAGCGGAACCAATGTCGGTTTCAGAGTTGAGGGGGGAGGGAATAAAGAGATATTCGGCTCGGTTATGATAAACGAGAACGGTTCGGACTCGGGTCCGGGAAAAGAAGAGGTAAAGCTCGAGGGAGCCATAAAGATACGCTATAGCAGCTCTTCCCTGCGCCGGGCAGTCGAGACCCTGGAAAGTATTTACAGCTCTCTTCCCTCCACTATTATGCAGAATTACTGGAGAACGGAGAATCCTTGAGGCAATACGAGGTCTAACACGCTTCCCAGTGTGCCAATGGCCTTGCCCGTGCTTGCATTGCAAGTTTTACATTGTTTAGCATGGATGATAGATTATATCTCTATAGGTTTGGTCGTTGGAAGCGGCACAAATGATCACGGTTAGAGGCAAGATTAAGGTTGAGGGTGCAATGGGGAGAAGGTCTACTTTTCATGTGACGATACCCGCTTTTTTGCAGCTAAGGAGGACAGCATGGCCGAAGAGAAGACCATTGTTGTGGTCGACGATAACCCGGATATTGTAAGCATTGTCAGGACTATCTTGGAAGGTAGAGGATACAGCGTGATTTCTGCGTATAGCGGGGAGGAGCTGTTCACCCGGTTGGAAGAGGGGAAGCCGGACCTCATTATTCTCGACATTATGATGCCCAATATGGATGGTCTTCAGGTGTTGACGCGACTCAAGGGTGTCCCCGAGACTGCCTCTATTCCGGTGATTTTGCTCACGGCAAAAGTCCAATACGAAGATGTATTGGGAGGATACAAGCTGGGGGCCGACTATTACATCACCAAGCCCTTCACCAGCACCCAGTTGATCAATGGCATCAATCTCCTCTTGGGAGAGGGAAAAGCCTAGACTTCTGACTGTGCTGGGTTCAATGCTCAAACGTTGAACTTCGGACCATTTACGATTGAGTAGTTTGCCCTCCTCACCCTAATATCTTCTAGTCCAGGTCTGAATCAATGATTTCCTTGATCTCTTTCGAAGGTGGCGATGGATCGGGCAAGACCACGCAAGTCAAGTTGTTGGAGGATTATCTTGCTAGCCAGGGGAAAATCTGTTTGTGTACGCGGGAACCTGGTGGAACGACTCTAGGGAGGATGATTCGACAAGCCCTTTTGGAGGTGGGAAGAGAGGAGATCTTTTCCCCGACAGAACTTTTTCTTTATCTAGCAGACCGAGCACAGCACGTCCGAGAAGTTATTCAGCCTGCCCTCAAGAGCGGCAGGCTCGTTTTGTGTGATCGGTTCACCGATTCAACCATGGCCTACCAGGGCTATGGCCGTGGGGTCGATCTCGACCTCCTAAGACAGCTTAACCAGGTTGCTAGCTTCGGGATCACTCCAGATCTAACCTTTCTCTTGGATTGTCCAGTCGAGATTGGTCTAGCCCGTATTGCCCAAAGAATTGTGGAGCAGAGATCTGACAAGAGAGGGCAAGATAGGTTTGAACGGGAGAAGGTAGAATTTCACGAAAGGGTGCGGAGAGGCTTTTTGGAGCTGGCTCGGGCGGAACCGAAGCGGTTTTGTGTTCTGGATGCTTCCCGCTCTACGCTGGAAGTGCACGAGGGGATCAAGAAGATTGTTGTTCAGAAAATTTAGATGGGTAGGCGGGAGAGCGTGAGGCGCAAAGTGAGGGCTTACGCCTGACCCCTTACGCTCTAAGGACCAAGGTATGCCTTTTGCCGACATTGTGGGTCACGGGAAGCAGTTGGAAACCCTCATATGGGGCTTGGAGAAGGATCGTCTGCATCATGCTTATCTTTTTCTTGGACCTGAGGGTGTCGGGAAAAGGACTATTGCCCTATCTTTGGCCAGGGCAATCCACTGTCAAGAGAGGGTTTACGATTTCTGTGACGAGTGTGCCAACTGTGCCCGTGTTCGAACAGGTAAACATCCAGATGTCCACTTGGTTGCTCCCTTGGCAGGAAAAAAAGAGATCAGTATTCAGCAAGTCAGAGAGCTAGAAAGGGAGTTGAACTTTCGTCCTTTCTCCGGCAGGAAAAAGATAGCCCTTTTGGATCCTGCCTCTCTAATGAATTTCTCTGCTCAGAACGCTTTATTGAAGACCCTTGAGGAGCCTCCGAGTAACTCTCTCTTGATTCTGCTTTCAACGAGCACTGGAGGACTCCTCTCCACCTTGCTGTCGCGCTGCCTCCGTCTCTCTTTTTCTTCCCTACCGGTAGAAGTTGTGGCGAATTTTTTGGCGTCTAAAAAGGGTATGAATAGGGGGGATGCAGAGTTTCTGGCAGCGGTAACAATGGGCAGCCTCGGAAAGGCCACCAGCCCCAACATGGAGAGTCTTATGAAGAGAAGGAAGGTGTGGATGAAGCAGATATGCTCCCTGACTCGGGGGGATTATAGGAAAGGGATGACCCTCGCCGAAGAGCTTGCAGGTATCAGGGAGGAGTCCTTGGAGTTCCTGGAGTGGGTGGAAGGATGGTACCGGGATATCCTGATTCATTGCGTTACGGGAAGCAACCGGGGGATCTGCAATCTCGACATGGTGAAAGGCGTGGAGCAGCAAGCCGCCCTTTACAGTTTGGAGCATGTTCTTTTCGTTTTGGCTCAGGCTGTTATGACCGCGGCGAGAATCCGGAGAAACGTCAATCGTCGGATGGCCTTGGAGAACTTCTTCGCAAAGGTCGTTAGGATACATTGATGGAGCGAATCTACCTCACTACTCCTATTTATTACATCAACGCAGAGCCCCACCTGGGCCATACGTACACCACCATTATCGCTGACACGCTTAAGCGTTACTACCAGAGGGAGGGGGCCGAGACATTTTTCCTGACCGGAACCGATGAGCATGGGGACAAAATCGCCCAGGCGGCCAAAGAAAATGACATGGAGCCAAAGGTCTACGCTGACCGCATCAGTGCAATTTTCCGCTCAACCTGGGATGCGTGCGGGATATCCTACGATCATTTTATTCGGACTACGGATCCTTACCATAGGGATGTTGTGCAAGAGATTCTGCAAAAGATCTACGATGCAGGGGATATCTATTTCGGCGAATACGGCGGCTTTTATTGTTTTGGTTGCGAACGCTTTTACACTGAAAAAGAGTTGGTCGAGGGTAAGTGTCCGGATCATCAAAAGGAGCCAACTTATATCCAAGAAAAAAACTATTTCTTCCGTATGGGAAAATATCAGCAACAGCTTCTCAGCCATATTCAGTCTCATCCGGATTTTATTCGGCCAGAACGGTATCGCGCCGAGGTCTTGGCCTTTCTGCGTGAGCCCTTAGAAGATCTCTGCATTTCGCGCCCCAAGAGCCGGCTGCAATGGGGAATCCCGCTTCCTTTTGATTCGGACTATGTCACCTATGTCTGGTTTGATGCCTTGATCAACTACGTCAGCGCCCTCAAGTTTCGGGGCGAGGACTTCTTTCAAGCCCTTTGGCCCAGAGCCAACCATCTCATTGCCAAGGATATCCTGAAGCCTCATGGAATCTTCTGGCCCACCATGCTTATGGCATCGGGACTACCTATCTTCGAGCGCCTCAACGTCCATGGCTATTGGGTGATGGAGTCAGGGAAGATGTCTAAGAGCTTAGGCAATGTCGTTCGACCTTTGGAAATGAAGCGACGCTACGGCATGGATGCATTTCGCTATTTTCTCTTGCGTGAGATGGTCTTCGGGCAGGATGCAACTTTTTCCCTGGATTCCTTTGTGACCCGAGTCAACGCGGATTTGGCGAACAATCTAGGGAATCTCGTCAGTCGAGTCCTCGCGATGCAAGAGAAATATTTTGCCGGCGTCGTTCAGCCCTTGGATGGAGTTTGGGCTAAAGAAGATCAGGGGCTCCGGGAGGTGTTCCTTCAGGCCGAGAAAGATCTGAAGCGACATATGGCAGAGTTGCACTTTCATCGCGCCCTTGAGGCCATCTGGGGGGCGATCGACCACACCAACCGCTACATTGTGCAGACTTCTCCCTTTGTATTAATTAAAGATTCAGAGAAGCGCGGCAGAGTGGGAGAGATCCTCCATCACCTTTTGGAGGCCGTCAGGATGACCGCCTATCTCTTATCTCCGTTTCTTCCTGAAACGGCTCATGAGATGGGAGAGCTTCTAACTCTGCCCCAAGGGACTTCGAGCCATCAATCTTCATGGGGGGAATCTTTCTTGGCAGGCCATCAAGTCAAGCCTCCTAAGGTCTTGTTTCCACGCATTGAATTGACCGCTGAAGGTTAGATG
>JBOHVJ010000427.1:0-9347 GCA_050735075.1 Binatia bacterium | reverse complement strand
AAACGGCAACCAACTTTTTAGCTTGACATAACATCCTATCACTTGATAATCGTTTCTCCCTTCGACATGAATCCTACACCACTGAACACTATATGTAGTTGCTGAGGAGCCCTTGCACCCTCTTCTTTTAATGCGGCGTCTAATCGAAATAAGCGGAGTTGACCCCCATCAGCAGGGAACTTTTCGTCAGGTCCGGGAGTTACTAGTTAAATGGACTATCTCCATGCAGAGCCTACCCCTGAAAGATTTGCATAACCTCCCATTCTAAGAAGGAGGCGCGTCATGGAAAGGATTGCTAAGACTATCGGCGAGCTTTCTGCCCAGGAAATCAGAGAGCTTGTCCGCAACAAGTACTCCGAAGTCGCTCTAAACCCCCGGTCAAAATACAGGTTCAGAGTTGGAAGAGAATACGCCCTTGATTTAGGGTACCCCGGTGAAGCGATGGATAGGCTCCCAGAGGTAATGGCGCAGTCTTTCACCGGGGTATCATCTTATTTGGCTCGCTTTAACGAATTCACTACCGGTGACGCCATTCTAGAACTGGGCTCTGGCGGAGGCCTCGATACCGCGTTGCTTGCTCAGAAGGCCGGCCCATCAGGCGAGATTATCGGTGTTGATCTATCTCTGGCCATGATTCAGAGAGCAAGCCGATCACTGCGCGAAATAGGTGTGGCGCACGTCTACTTTCATCAGGCCCAGGCTGAGGAGCTCGCACTTCCAGATAGCTCCGTGGACTGGGTCGTCAGCAACGGGATTTTCAACCTTTCCCCTGAAAAGGAGAGGATATTGGCAGAGATCCACAGGGTTCTGAAACCGAAAGGCCGTCTACTCTGTTCCGAAATCGTCCTACAGCGAGACCCGAGTGCGGAGGAGCGTCTGAATGAGGATGACTGGTTTAAGTGAATTGCAGGCGCCCTGTCAGAAAAGTCTTTTCTGACCAAATTCGTCGACGCCGGGTTTACCCGCATCGAGGTTCTTGAGACTTCACAGAATAAGCGGACGCGCAACCCTGAAGCTTATGTCGTTACCATCGGAGCCCAGAAGGCCTCGATCAGCCTCAGAGCCCCACTGAAGAAAACTCCAAAGCCTGTTCTGAACCGAGAAAACGCATCTGAGACCCTAAAGGAATTTTGGGTTTTCCCGGTTGCACCCGAGACCTGTAACCTGGCTTGTACCCACTGTCTTTATGCAGCCTCACCAAAGACTCGAAACCCCTACCGACTATCCGCAAGCGAGCTTTCCGGAGTTTTGGCACAAATAGAAGCCTTGGGGGCTAAACCCCACTTCCTATTTACCGGGGGCGAGCCGACCCTACACAAGGAACTGTACGATTTTTTGGAAACCATCGATCACAAAGGCTACTCCTTTCAGCTCATGACCAACGGCACTCGGATTCACAGAGAGACAGCAGAACGCCTTTCCAAGATGACGAACCTGACCAAGGTGCAGATCTCCCTGGAATCCGCGGACCCAAAAATCAATGACTCCATTTATGGAGCGGGACTGCAGCAAAGGGTACTCCAGGCAGTGGACACTCTAAAGGAAGAAGGTGTGGCGGTAACATTGGCCGTAACTCCGATGCAGATCAACGAGGGTGGCCTCCCCGCCATTGAAGAGCTGGCCGCAGAGAAGGGAGCGGACGTCAAATACATATCCCTCTATGATCTCGGTTCAGCCACGGAGAACGGGCTGAAACCATCTCGCGAGGTTACCAATGGCGATAGCCAGCCGGACATAGAGCTAATGTGCGACAAAGGGGTTACCTATTCTGAGGGAGCCTTCTATCCCTGCCCGGTGCTGGTTAAAGAGCCCGGGACAAAATTGGGTGAGACATTGGAGCAAGCCTTGAGTCCTGAGGCACGCCGGCGTGTGGCCCGCCTACATCAGGTCCATGCTGCCTGTCAAGTCTGTTTGAAAGGCTCCACCTGAGCGTAGGTTACGCTCCGGGAGAGCGTATGAATAAGAAAAACGACCGGAGACCGAAGACGGAAGACCGGTCATCGGTCGGATATTGCGCTACTGGAGAGTGAGATTTTGACTCAGAAAACCGCTATCCCCTACTTTCAAACCGTCGATCCCGCGAGTCGCGGTGCCGTTGCCGGCGACGATCCGGTCTGCCTCTACCTAGAGGTAAGCAACGAGTGCAATCTCGCCTGTAAGACTTGCCCTATCACCTACGGAAAGGTGGAAGAGCCTGCGGCCCTGAGCCTCGAGCAGGTTAAATATTTAGTCTCCCAGTTTCCGACGGTTAAGCGCGTGGTCCTTCACGGAGTCGGAGAGCCGCTACTTAACCGCGAGCTCCCCAAAATCATCGCCTGGCTGAAAGAGCGCGGGATATACGTCCTGTTCAATTCTAACGGTACGCTGATTACCCGGCGATGGCGGGAGGCGCTTATCGAGTCAGGTCTGGATGAGATCCGGCTCTCGCTCGACGCCGCCAGCCCTGAAACCTTCACACGCGTGCGCGGAAGACCACTCTTTAATGTCATTGTTAAAAATATTGAAGGTCTGATGGCGCTCAAGCTTGAACGGGAATCTCTCACCCCACTAGTCTCCCTCTGGCTTACGGGGCTGCGGGAGACTTTGAGCGAACTCCCGGCCTTCATCCGGCTGGCGCACTCTTTGGGAATCGATCGAGTTTACCTGCAGCGACTGGTCTACTGGGAGGGGGAGAACGGCGACCAGATGGCCCGCCCCGAGCAATCCCTGTTTCATTCGCTCCGAGAGGAAGAAGAAGAGATTATTCGGTCAGGAGAGGAGTTGGCGCGCGAACTCGGGGTCTCGTTTGAGGCGTCAGGCGCTACAAGTCCAGCCGCGAGCCTCGCGAGGGAAAATAAAGAACAGCCCTGGTCGGCCTGCATGCGTCCCTGGACACTCATGTACATCAGCGCCCGGGGAAGCGCATTTCCTTGCTGCATCGCCCCTTTTTCAACAAAGGATCTCCGGCACCTCTCTTTAGGAAATGCTTTCGCTGAGGAGCCCGCCAAGATCTGGAATGGAGAGCGGTATCAGGAATTCCGCAGGCGCCTACTCAGCGCCGATCCCCCCGAGTGCTGCAAAGGGTGTGGGGCTTGTTGGAGTCTATGAGATTGTGATGACTGCGGGACGCGACGGTAAACAACGGATAGGAAAGGCATTGGTGGTGGTCGCTAAGGCACCATCACCCGGCCTAGTCAAAACCCGCCTCTGTCCTCCTCTGACCCTAGCTGAGGCTTCCGCTCTCTACGAATGTCTTCTTGAAGATATTGTAAGCAAGATGTGGAGCTGCCAAGGGAGCGAATTCTGGATCGCTTACGCTCCTGAAGGTGAGGAATACTTCAAGCAAAACTTCCCTGAGAGGGCGCTGCTAACACAGCGAGGAAAGGATCTGGGTGAGCGACTGCACCACATCTTCGTCGATCTCTTTCATATGGGATATAAGGAGATCATCGTGGCTGACAGCGATAGCCCTACTGTGCCGCTTTCATCTATCCAGCGCGCTTACCGACAACTCAACAAAGAAGACTACGACGTAGTCCTGGGCCCATCTAGTGATGGAGGCTACTATCTGATCGGCCTCAAGTGCCCTGCTGCAGGGCTCTTTCAACGTATCCCATGGAGTACCGAATTGGTCATGGAAAAGACCCTGGAGAGGGCTAGCGAACTAGGGCTGAAGGCGGGGCTGCTTCCCGTCGCTTACGACATTGACATAGAAGAGGATCTCAGGAGACTTTGGAAAGATTTTGCCGCCTCACGAGAGCTAAAGGAACAAGCCCCCAAGACCTATGCCTATTTGGCAAATCTGCTAGGAAACACGGCTACAGAGAAATCAAACAGGCTCGAGGTCATGAACGTTAGAGGAAGCAACCTATGAGGAGGTGCGGCGCGAGAGATATAGCCCTTTGGGTGGGCCTCTATCGGATCGTCCTAGGTATTATGTGGCTTCAAATGGCCTTGCAAAAGGCTCCGTGGATCGTCGGCCCTGAAGGCAAGCCGTACGGTTGGCTCTACGGCTATATTTGGAAGGAGATCAACCATCCAACTTTCAAGTTTTACACGGAATTTCTGAAGAACATCGTTCTTCCCAATTTCGAGTTCTTCGGCTTTACGACCTTCATCGGCGAACTTGCCATCGCCCTTTCCCTTGTTCTGGGTATCTTGGTGCCTCTTGTCGGAGGACTCGGCGGGACCTTGATGCAGATCAACATTATGACGGGAAGCTACAGTATTCCTGGCGAGTGGTTTTGGCTCTGGCCGCTTCTTATCGGCAGCCACGTCATATTCATGATGGGCCGGGCCGGTCGCCGCCTGGGACTTGACGGCCCGATCTCAAGATCTTTGGAGCGTTTTCCGAAGTCAGGAGGAACGCTGCGGCGCATCTTGCCGTATGTTGTATAGCCACAGGCCAAAAGGCAGGCACTGAGGACGGGACACCGGAGACGGAAGACCGGTCCGCCGTCCCCGGTCGTCGGTCAGCTCCATGATGCAATTCACTTCAAAAAACAAACTCTGGCTGTTGGGACTGCTGTCCACAATTATCTATCTGGTGAATCTCCGCGTTGGCGATCTCTTAGCTCAAATTGGGATTCTAAACGCTGCCCCCCACCCGATCGTTTCCTTCTTGATTCAAATTGTACCGTTGAGCGTCTTTTATGTATTGGCCCTCTGGCTCGTGGGACGACCGGAAGAAAAAGTGAGCAAACACCTGGTTCCCGTTATTTTCCTCTTCGCCCTGCTCTTTCGCTTGCCTCTCATTACCCAGTCGCCAGTTCTTTCCAGCGATCTCTACCGCTATCTCTGGGACGGAAAAGTCCAGGTGTCTGGCCTAAATCCTTACCTCTTTCCCCCGGAAGATGGACACCTCAGCTTTCTGAGAGATGAAGAGATATACCCCAACATCAACCGTAAGGAGTCTCGCACCGTCTATCCCGCAGGGGCTCAGCTCCTTTTCTGGAGCATCAACTGGCTGGGCCTGGACACGCCCATTGGGTTCAAGGCCGCGGCCCTTGGTGCGGATGCCCTGACTCTTCTCCTCTTGCTCCTATTGCTCAAGGAAGTCGGGCTTCCCCAAAGCCACCTTTTGATTTATGCCTGGAACCCCCTAATCATCTACGAACTATTCTCTAGCGGCCACCTGGAGAGCTTCATGCTCCCGCCACTTCTCGCTTTTACCTATTTCTTTCTTCGAGGACAGCTCCTGCGAGCCGGGGCAGCGCTAGGCTTGGCAACTGCTATCAAATTGGTCCCGGCCCTTCTCCTTATCACTATCCCGCCGGGCAAGCGGCTCAAGGTCACTCTTCCATTCGTGCTAGTGTTGGCGCTGTCCTACTCCGTTTACGCTGGCGCGGGGGAAAAAATCCTGGGCTTTCTTCCGTCCTATTTCTCTGATCCTTATGAAATCTTCAATCCTGGCCTCATCCAGGCAGCCTTGCTTTGGGTGGCGAAGTCTTTCTCGTTCCCTTCTCCTTGGATTCGCTATCTCCTCCTCCCTTTTCTGCTTGCCGTCTTGACTGCTATCGCTCGTCGTCCCTATGCGTCTCCTGAAGATCTCATCGAGAAAATCTACATCACCTTGAGCGCCTACCTCCTCCTGATCTACCCGGCCTTCCATCCTTGGTATCTTTGCTCACTCATCCCTCTCCTCTGCTTGGTTCCCTCCCGAGCCTGGATTTATCTTTCCTTGGCGCTCCCACTATCTTATCTCAAGTACCTCGCGCCCACTGGTACGATGCCTGCCTGGATCACTTTGGCGCAGTTTGCTCCCTTATACGCGTTACTAGCCACGGAATATGTCGGAATGAAACCCTTGATGGAGAGGAGATATCAGTGGCATTTGGGAACCCAGACACCATCCTCCACTACGCTCTAATCGGGCTCTATGTTTTCTGTCTTGGCGGCCTGTTTCTCTACGGGACCAATTGTTATGTCCTCCTATTTTTATTCCGCCGATACCGCGACAAAGGCCACCAGGACTACCGTGAAGTTGTCAGGAAGTTCGAAGATTCCCCGTGGACCAAAGACCCTCCTCGGGTCACAGTCCAGCTCCCCATTTATAATGAGCGCTATGTTGTTCGCCGGCTCCTAGAAGCTGTTTGCGCGCTGGATTATCCTCGGGATCGGCTGGAGATTCAGCTCCTTGACGATTCCACCGACGATACCGTGGAAATCGCCAGCCAGCTCGTAGCGCACTATCAAGAACAAGGCCTCTCCATCGTCCACATCAGACGGAACAGCCGGGCAGGCTTCAAGGCAGGAGCCCTTAAGGAGGGCATGGAGAAGGCTCGGGGAGAATTCTTTGCTATCTTTGACGCCGATTTTGTTCCGCCGCCTGACTTCCTGCGTAAAACGATTCCCTATTTTTGTAATCCTAAAGTCGGGATGGTACAGGCGCGCTGGGACCACTTGAATCCGGACTATTCTCTTCTCACCCGTGCCCAATCCATCGGAATCGATGCTCACTTTTCTATAGAACAAGGGGCCAGGGCCTGGTCTGGACTCTTCCTTAACTTCAACGGCACAGGAGGGATTTGGCGACGGCAAGCGATCTTGGACGCAGGCGGGTGGCAAGCTGATACGCTCACGGAAGATATGGACTTAAGTTACAGAGCGCAGTTGGCCGGTTGGCAACTCAAGTATCGCCTAGAAGTCAATTGCCCAGCGGAACTTCCCGTGCATGTGTCTGCCTTCAAATCGCAGCAATTTCGTTGGGCCAAAGGCTCCATACAGACGGCGCGCAAGATCATCCCGACCTTACTCAGGGCGCGCTGCTCACGGTTTGCTAAATACCAAGCCGTTCTCCACATGACCCACTACATGGTTCATCCTCTGATGTTAGCGACCATCTTTCTCTCTTACCCGGCAATTCTTCTCCAGAACTACGAGTCCAGGCCCTGGATGTTGATCGGCGCTTTTGTCCTGTTTTTGTTCGCAACTTTGGGCCCTTCGACCCTCTATGTGGCTTCGCAGAAAGTCCTCTACCCTGACTGGCGCTCAAGAGCGCGCTGGATCCCCCTAATGACACTGATCGGAACCGGCATCGCCTTAAACAATTCACGTGCCGTTTTGGAAGGGTTGATCTTTTCCGGAGGAAAGTTTATTCGCACGCCGAAGTTTGGAATCTTTCGTCGGGAGGACCTGCGCGGCAGATCGCGCAACTGCTGGCTTAAAATTGACCTGTTTCCCTATTTGGAATTAGCTCTTGGCCTTTACGCTTTACTTGCCCTCAGTAGGGCCATAAGCAACTTGGCAATTTTAATCAGCCCATTTCTCTTCATGTATATGTGCGGTTTTTTCTATATCTCATTTAAGGGAATTGGCGAGTCATTGAACTGGATCATATGGAAGCTCAGATGGTCTCAGGCGATAAAATCCGCTGGAGTGGAGGAAGCTGATGGTATATAGGCTGCCCTGGAAGATTCTGGGGATTTTGATTCCTGTCCTGATAGTTGCATCCCATTCTTCGCTCTTAGCCCAACGCCTGGCCGAAAGTCCCTGGCCCACTTACCGCGGCGACCTTAAACGGACTGGGCGAAGCAACATCAAAGGTCCTGCTACAAACCAGATTAAGTGGATCTTCTCAACGGGCTTGTCCGAGAAGGAAGGAGGCATTGAGAGCGATCCTGTGATCGGGCCGGACGGAACGGTTTACATCGGCGCCAATAATGGGATCTTTTACGCCCTGGACCCTGAAAACGGGGGCGTGCGCTGGGCCTTTCCCACAAATTTCGATACCTTCGCGATTTATTCTACCCCTTTTGTGGATCAGCAAGGAGTCGTTTACTTCGGAGCCAAGGATGGAAACGTCTATGCGCTCAGGGCTCCGCGTCGTGGAATCATGGGGGAAGTAATCTGGTCTATCAACCTTGGGACAACCATCCAGACCTCACCTGCCTTCACTCCCGATGGAACTCTTGTTATTGGAGCAGATGACTGGGTCTACTACGGCATCACTCCAGCTCGTGATGGCAGCGGGGCCAAGATTAAGTGGCGATTCCCGACGCAAGGAACTCTAATCACCTCCCCAGCCGTAGATTCTGACGGGACTGTTTTTGTCGCCTCTATGGACGGCAAAGTCTATGCACTCGAGCCACCCAAAGAGGCGGGACAGCCGGTCAAGATCCGTTGGACCTTTGCTTCAGGGGCTCGAGACGATAAGGGGGGATTTGAAAACGCCCCGGTGATCGATAAAGAAGGGACACTCTACATCGGCGGAAATGACGGGATTCTCTATGCCCTCGATACGAAGACAGGCAAGGTCAAGTGGACCTTCGATGGGGTCGCCAGGGCCGGCTATCGGACCTATGCGATCTTCTCTTCGGTGGCCATCGGACCAGACCGGACGATCTATTTCGGAGGAAAGAATGGGATTCTGTATGCACTGCGCGAACGTCCCGGCCTCCTCTCTAGCGGTGCTCAGCTCCTATGGCGCTACAAGCTGGGACCCGGTATCCAGTCGTCTCCCCTCCTCGCAGCCGACGGGACGGTATATCTTGGCGACGAACGCGGCACTTTTCACGCAGTGAGGCCGCCAGCCTCTGGAGAATGGGCGACGGCTTTATGGAAATTCTCCACCAAAGGGACACTGATCTCTTCTCCAGCCATTGCGACCGACGGAACCCTCTACGAAGGCTCCATGGACGGCAAACTCTATGCCTTTAAGTCCGGACCCGCCACCTCGGCCACCTCCAAGCTCCCCTTCTCGGGGACCTGGTATGGAACATACGAGAGTCCGCTAGCTGCGGGAAAAGTTAGGGCCGTTCTTGAGCAAAGGGGATCAGAGGTTTGGGCTACTTGGTTCCTCGAAGGCGTGGGACGAGGAGAAGCCCAAGGAAGAGCCGAAGAAAATCGCCTCTTAGTTTCACTCCCTATAAAAACGGCACGCTGCCAGGGAACTGTCCGCGGAGAAGCGCGTCTTCAAGGCGGGGAGATAAAAGCTGATGTCAAAATCGATCAATGTGGGGGAAAGGTCGCCACTGGCAAACTCACGTTGCGTAATCGTTAAGGAAGCGTTCAGCAATCAGCCATCAGCAGAAAGCTTCATAAGAAGAAATCACCTTTTATGAGCGCTCTGCCAAAACTGACAGCCGATAGCTAGTGGTGTGTCTAAAATACCTTTACAACGATTTACCTTTTCCGTTCGCCCTGAGTAAGTCGAAGGGGGAATCTTTTCGACGTCTTTTTCTTCGTGGTTCGACCCTTCGGCTTTGCTCAGGACAGGCTCCCTCGACTGCGCCTTTAGTCCCGAGCCCTTCGATGAACTCAGGACAGGCTTGTCGAGGGATCACCACGAAAGGTGAGTAAAGCCTTTTATGAGACACTACACTAGGAGGAAGGTCTTGCTGGGCGTTCTGTGGTACGGGGTAAAGAGA
>JBOHVJ010000426.1:0-4393 GCA_050735075.1 Binatia bacterium | reverse complement strand
CTCGCAGGACCAGCACGCGTGCCCCCGCGCGGAGGGCGTCCTGCGTCGCGTCGGTGTGCGTGATCGCGTACGTCACGGGCTGGATAACGACATCGGCCGCCTTCATCGCCGCGGCCACGACTCGGGGGGGCTCGTTTCCGTGCGCGCGTCGCGGGGTCATGGTCACCATGACCGGCTCGGCGCCGGCCTCCCGCACGGCCTCGACCAGCGCCAGGGCAATCGAGAGCGTGTTGGTGTCCGCCGCGATGCAGACGAGCTCGCCCGGTTGCACCCGGGCGCAGGTGCGCACAACATTGCGAACGCTTGCCTGGAGAGACAATGCTACAGCCATTCGTTCCCTCCCGAGGGAACCACCCCCAAAGTTCCAACTACGTTTGACGTGTTCTCTCGAACATGTCACGATTCCTCGGCGGGCGGGAACGCGCTTCTAGACTGCCCGCTTCGTGTGTAGGGCAGTGTATTACTGGAAGATAACTGTCAATTACCAATCAGCTCGCGCAGGTGGGAAGGCATTTCTAGTAATTTGAGGCGTCCCTGACCCGGAGGTGCTGGCCGTGGCGAAGGCGTGGGGCTGGAGACTAAACCACACTCTCAGCAGCAAACGCTACACACCGTATGAGAATGGGCGAATAAGTTCAGCAAATTTGACGAACTCTGGGGAAGCATTTCTGCATATATATGGATTCGGTATCGAGTTCGAGTGGCAAAGGGAGACAGATTCCTGGTGGAGCGAGAGTTGCGACATTTTCCTGAAAACCGGCGAAGAGGCAAACCTGCCTGTGGTGGGATTCAGCATTCCTATCAACGTTGACTTGGGCCGAAAAGCCTGCAAGTACAAGCTCGGTGTTCTAACAGAATCGAAGCCGGAAGATGGAGAATCCGCAGCAGAATGGAAGGACCACGGAATTGTCTGGGCGGCCAGAGAATTCGAGGTTGAACTAGTCCGACATCCCGACAGGAATTACATGGTCTTCTTGAGCCACAGCAACCACCCAGACGACAAAGCTATCGTCGAAAGGCTTGCGGCATTGCTCTTGAACAACGGGATCAAACACTTCATCGCGGAGAAAGTGCCAAAGTACGGCGAAATACTCTGGAAGAAAATCAAGAGCGCGATAATGTCAGCTGACAAAGTCATCATACTTTGGACCAAGCACGGCGCCAAATCGGACGAAGTCAGAGAGGAACTAGGCATAACCGTTGGCGCAAGAAGGAAGTTTATCCCAATCGTCGAGAGAAACGTAGAACCCAAGGGATCTCTGATCGGAACTGAGTACGTCCGCATCCAGCGCGACAATTACGAGATGGTAATTGTGACACTGACGGAGGAATTGATCAAATCCTCTGTCGAGAAGGCGCGGCGTGTAAAGAAAGTCAAGCCACAGGTAAAGGTACCGCAGACGTAACAGCGTCGTCCGCGTTTGGCGACCACCCCCACGTGAGAGGGAGCCGACGGCGAATTAGTATGACAGTCTCCGATACGACGATACGACTGCAGCAGGAATAAGAACCCCAATCACAGGTACTTACAACCGCAGCGATTGATAGAGGGTCAAGACCCGCACTAACGCTCCACAACGACAAATGGCCTGGTCGTGGCTCCCCATGGAGGGTTGAGAGCAGGCGGAGTGGTACCCTCCTACGGGGCTCCTACTTACTCCCAGACTGGTAGACTGGGATCGGTCCCCGGGTCATGTGACGGACCCCATGGTGGTACTTGGGTGAAGAACAAAGGTTCGGCCGCCTGCCAAGAGGGGTTTTTCTTCCCCTGCGAATCGGGTATGCGCATACTCTCGGTCGGGAACCTGCAGGAGAGTGCTCCTTTCGAGCCGCGCAAGTCAGAGTGTTCAAAGCGCCAAGTAATTGTGCCAGACTGAGTGATACTACGAACACTTGGTATATTTCTCCGGCAGGGACGATTCACCGAACACTCCGAAGAGATGCCTAGCAATAGAGCCCTCCGCCACACAAGACTTGTAGGGGCGCCAACTACCTGGCCGCAAGACAGTGTGTAATCCAGCATGATCAAACGCATCCGTACGCGGGACGAACGCGTCCAGTTTGAGTCCTTTGTTGCTGCAATTCTCTCTGGTCATTCGACCGACGAGATCACTGCAAACCTAAAGAACCTGTCTGTCCCAGTCCCCTACAGGCTCCGAATGAAGGTCCTCTACTCTCGGCTTGACGCTTTTGAGATCCTTACGAAACTTGGCGACAGCCGGATCCGACAAGCAGGTCCTCGCACGAGAGGCTTCTCCTTCACTTGGAGACTGGGGAGAAGAGAGCGCGGTAGCGGTGCGGTCAATTTCACATTGTTGCCCACGAAGCAAGAAAAAGTGCAAGTTCTCGTAACAGTCTCAACATATGATCAGTGGTTACCTCTGCTCCGCTTCTTGAGGAGTCAGTATCCACTACTAGTCCCGATCTTCCTCTCACAACAGGAACTGATGGAGTCAGCCCTAGCACTTCCGGTCCACACTCCTCAATTCGCTGTGCGAGTCAGGGAAATCACTGCAAGAGAATCCCTTGGAGTACCCTCGCGAAAGCAACTGAAGTCGGTACGCGAGTGGACCGACGAAGAGCTAAGAACCGCCCTCGCCATTATTACCGATCGTCGACAGATCATCGGCAGCCTCACTCTTGCCTTTTATCGTCAAGTAGGAGAGAACATCGACGTCACGCCTGCAGCTCTTTGCAAGCTCGCAAAGTCCGGCCAAATCGAAGTGACCGGGAATTTTGGACTCGCATGGTCCACGATTGTCGAATATGTTGCCCGAGTCGGAAACCAAAAGCTACAGTTCTACTCGCGAAGGGGCCTTCGCGAGCGAAAGTATGAACCAGCACCTCTGCAAATATCCTTCAAAAGCCCAGTTCTTGCAGACTTGCAGGAAGTACGTCGCCTCGTCGCCACACTGAGCAAGTACCCCAACGCCATGCATTCCGTCCAACACGGCAACCCTTACGCTCACTTACGGATTTCCGACGTTTACGATGGGTCGTCATTCGATATTTGGGCCGTCCGCGATAATGCTATAGCAGTCATACCTGGCCTGAAAGCCACCGAGGCTGCAATAGAACGGTTGATTCACTATATCTTCGATAGCTTCAGGGAAGGAGAGGTCAGAGAGCTTGGCCGCCATCAATAATGAGATCGAAAATATCAGAAATCGCTGCCAAGACTACGAGAGCACGGTACACGCTCTTATCGCATTTTCTGCACTGATAGTGCATGACGGAAGGCAGATCCGCGAGGGAGCCCACTTCGGTATTGGAAGGAAAATGCTCACGTCGTCGGAAAACGTCATCCTTCCCTCGTCGAGCGTGACGCCAGATGTCACTGCGCAGAGAGGCAAAGGATACGGAATCGTTGGAGACGTAAAACGTAGTCTTAGCAAGGAGCAAGATCAATGGGGCGAACACCTCGAGCAGCTGCGCAAGTACGATGACAGGCTTCGCGGGTGGTGGACATCTACCGAATTCATTGAGGCTGCAAACACTGCCTTTATTGTCCATCAAACAAGGAGTAGAGCCTTCGTCCGGTACCTTGAAAAACAGAAGAATGTAAACTCGAATTTGGTCGGACCAAACTCTGTGGTCATAGAGTTCAATCAATCAACAGAAGCCAACGTCTATATGTTCTTCCGCCTCGAGTGGGGCACACTGGTGGACTTGGGATTATCAGCATCTCTTGGGAACGGGGTAGCAGTACCGCTCGAGACCGTCCTAGAGAGCTTCTCTTCGGTCAGATTCTACGACACACCTCCTCCGTTGCCCCTAACTCTCCTGTACCTTTGGACCGATCTCTTCCCGGCAATGGCAGACCCGTCGAACTACGACGAGCAACTAAGGGCAATTCCGCTCATTGCGAGCGTGGATGAGATCACGAAGGAGCTTCGGCGAGCGTACGGATCAGGGGCTCTCGAAAGAGACAGCCGGTCTGCCGAGTTCCCTAGAATGAATTGGATAAGGGATGCACTGGAGACGTTAGTGGCGGCCAAGCTAGCAGTACCCAAGAACGGCGATTCATACACCGTCCTTTACCGCCCGTTTCGCGAAGATGTCCTGACAAGGTTCATCGAGATCGTTGCCAAGGCAAAGGGTAAAGAGAAGATAGAGAGCGCCCAAACTACCCTTCTGCTAGATTCCGAGGAACAGAAAGAAGACTAGCAAGCGCCACAGCTCTACTCCGCATCGATTCAATTGCCAGGCGGCGCAGTGATCGCTCCACGCCATCCGCCGGAGGCTGTCGGCGAACCTGATGGACGCCGCAGGACTCCTCGCGAACGCGCGGAAGAGCAATCACCGCACGATTTACTCTGCAGGAGGGTGACGCATGCGTATGCTCGGGATCGGCCTCGTGGTCGCGCTGCTCCTGGCTCTGGTCGGCAATACG
>JBOHVJ010000425.1:0-11283 GCA_050735075.1 Binatia bacterium | reverse complement strand
AGACCGCGTAATTCAAGGAGGTTCATATGACGTCTGATGGAAAGCACGCACTGATCACTGGGAGTTCGCGCGGCATCGGCAGAGGAATTGCGCTAGCCCTGGCGGAGAATCGCGTTAAGGTCGCGATTCACTACTACCAGAACGAAGCTGCCGCGAAAGAGACGCTCACGCAAGTTCGCAAACGTGGGTCCGATGGTATCGTGGTGCAGGCCGATGTAACACGTCCCGAACACATCACCGACATGTTTCGCAAGCTGAAGACTGAGTTCGGGAAGCTCGACATTTTCGTGAGCAACGCACGCCCCGACGTGCCCGCGTTTTTCCAGCCCCCTCTGGATATCACCTTGAAACAGTGGGACGCGGCGTTTGATTCGCAGGCGAAGGCGTTCCTCGTCGGCGTTCGGGAGGCGCTTCCGCTGATGAGTGACGGAGGCAGGATCTTCGCCATCACCTACGCCGAAGGCAGCCGAACCGGCGGCCTCCAGTCCTGGGTCGGCATGGGATCAGCGAAAGCGGCGCTAGAGTCACTCGTTCGTTACTTCGCCGTCGCGGTTGCGAAGCGCGGTATCACGGTGAACGCGATCAGCCCCGGGTGGACAGAAGACAGCGTCTTGAACACATTGCCCGAGCAGGCGCAGCAACTCATCCGAAAGTGGCACGTGCGCGGTTGGACTCCGATGGGACGCTTGGGAACGCCAGAGGACGTCGGGAACGTGGTCGCGCTGTTCTGCTCGGAAAAGACCCGTTGGATCACCGGACAGGTGATTTATGCGGACGGTGGCGCATCATTGATGAATCCAGAGGTGCCGCCGGAAATCCAGATCGGATAGGTCAGGCCGGCACCCCTGGCGGCTGACGCAGGTGAAAACGGGACAGGCTACTTTTTGTGAGCGGTCTATGGGAGAAACACCAGCCTGTCCCCTTTTTCCTCTGTTCGCTCACCGCCGTCGTTAGCCACCTGGAAATGTCATGCCTATGCTCGTCCGATGAAGAGTTTGGCAAGATCGTAACAGGTGGTATAATATATGTGGAGAGTTAATCCAACAGAGACGTGGTATCGCAATGAAAACCCAACCGCGTTACAGCAAAGAAGAGTTTGCCCGCCGCGGTGACGCAATCTATGAGCATGAGCTTCGCGCCATTCTAGAAAAGGGAAATGAGGGCAAATTCGTTGCCATCGATATCGAAACCGGAGCCTACGAGATAGACGGGGATGAACTAGCTGCCTCGGACCGTCTTCTGACTCGGGTTCCAAACGCGCAGATATGGTTGAGGCGGATTGGCTCCCGCTACGCGCGCCACTTCGGATCCTACCCACGATCACCCGTATCATGATTACTGGCGTTGTCACGGAGGACCGCCAAGCTATCATCCACTTGATAGTGCGTGGTCCCGCCGGACAAGAGCAAGAAGTCGAAGCGATCATCGATACAGGTTTTGATGGGTGGCTCAGCCTCCCGTCTTCCCTAATTGTCCGGCTGGGCTTGGTTTGGCGTCGGCGTGGCCGTGCACTTTCTTTTATTCCCCTAATCTCCTCCGGCCTTAGTCCTTTCCCGTGCCACCGCTCGCGATAAAAAGGTACATGCTCCCACGTCCGGCGAATCAGAGATTTGAGCCGGGCGGTTTGCAACTGCTCTAACTCTTCACGTGACATCCTCTCGATCTTAGAGCTTTCCGGTGGCGCAGGGTATTGAGACAGATCGAGCTCCATGGCCGCTTTTCACCATGTCTTGTGAATGTTGTCAATATGATATTTAGGTGGCATTCTTTGGAGGGAGATACCTTGAAGATAGGATCTGCGGTATTAGCTTCCATCTGCTTATTTATCGCGACCATCTCCTATGCCGGGGCAGAGGAATCGAAAGGTGTTGAGAAAGATGAATGCGCAGAACTGCAAGGGCAGCAGAACCTCAATAGGTGTTACCAAGCCCAGTATCATAGGGTAGATAAAGAGCTAAACGGAATATATAGAAAGCTGACGTCAAATCTTCAGTCAAGAAATCTAAAGGATGAATTGGAACGGTTGAGGACAGTCCAGAAGGAATGGATCAATTTTAGAGACAAGAGTTGCGCTTTTGAGTCCGATCGGTACAGAGGTGGCAGTATGGAGCCAATGGTGAGAAGTCTGTGCCTTATTCGAGAAACGAGGTATAGAAACCAGACCCTAAGGGGTTTGCTAAAGGAATATGAGCTCGAAGCTCAGAGATAGATAATGAAGGAATTCTTCTAACTGTCCGTGACACGCTTCGCGCGCCACTTTGTCTTGCTCTTCCCGCCTGCAAGCAGGACAAATCCCTCTATCCTGTCACCAGTCACGCGCCCGTTAAATTCGTGCCGTGCTTTACCCTTTGCGTCTGAGAAAAATGAAAACCTAATCTCATCGCCGTGCAACGTCGCACCGTAAAGTCGGGACGATCTTCCCCCTTCGGTGGCGATCCCCTCGATCTTCTGGAATGCTTGAGTTAGAGCGAGCTGGTAACGCATCCGGCCACCTATTGCCGGCACCTCGACCTGCCACTTTCCCTCTACCTTGGCGGGGACTACCCATAAATAGAGGTTGGCCTTGGGCAGGCCGGTTACGGTTTTCTTTTCCGGCACGTCAAGAATTATCTCATCATCTGGTGACCAGTCATCCAGGTGGTAATCGTGTGAGACAATACGGGTGCCAGGCCGCAATTCGTTCAAAAACCTAGGGCGCAATTTCGCCATGGCCTCCGGCAGAAGGTAGAGTGTTAGCACGGTCGCCTTGCTGAAGTCGGTTAGGAAGACATCTCGCTCGTAAAAGACTACCCGATCCGCAACGCCGTCACTCTTAGCCTGTTTGTTGCTTTTATCTACGAGTGTGCTGTCGATGTCAACGCCGAAGCCATGTGCCTTGTACTTCTTTGCCGCCGTAAGCACGATTCTCCCATCCCCCGAGCCAAGATCGATTACGAAATCGTTTGGCCCGACATTTGCCATTTTGAGCATTTCATCCACAACCACCTGGGGCGTTGGCACGTAAGGTCCTGCGTTTTCGACCTGGCCGGACACCTCTGTGAGTGTCGTAAGCCAATATAGCGCTGCCGCTAGCGCCACTGCGAAGGTTGATATCCACAAACGTCGAGACCGAGTTACTGAAATCATTGACACTCTCCTGACTTAAGTATTCAGCACAAGGCTACAATAGTTACCAGCATCTTATCAGGGTGACGGTAGAAAACCTTTGTCCATCCACTCGCTGAGATCAGCCCCAAACCATTCCGTCGGAAGTTCTCTGCCTAGGCGATTTCTCTTACACGCCTCATGGATGAGCGCGCCCGCGGCAGCGAATTGAATGCCGACGCCCGTATTGCTTTTGTAATAGATGATTTGCTGCTCGCTTGTCCGACCGGGATGCTTCTCAATAAGGACTTCCCCAAGCTCGCAAACCTTTTCCCAGCCGAATTTTCCCTGATCGATGAGATCCAAAAGCTCCCGCTGCTGATTTTGAATAGCCGTCTCCTTGTTATTAAGGACAATCAGATCACTTCGGACCATAGTCGCAGCATCAGCCTCGGTGCGACGATGCACGCCATCGCTGTTGACGATTGTCGTGACAAGCTGTCCCGGCTCGAGCCAACTTCCGTCGAAGACTGGTTGGCTGGAATTGGTCGCGGACATAACGATGTCAGATCCTTTAATGGCGGCTTCAGCGCTCGCCACCGCCTGAATTTCCACGCCTAAGGACTGAGTCATCTCCTCGGCAAATCTCTCTCGATGCTGTCGGTTCGGGCTATAAAGCTTAACGTGTTCGATTGCGCGCACCAGACAGATGGCTTCTAAGTTTCGCTTTGCCTCGTTTCCTGAGCCGAAAAGGCCGACGACTTTAGAATCTTTTTTTGACAAAACTTTATGGGCAACAGCCGTTGTGGCCCCTACTCTTAGCGCGGACAAGCTAAAGTCATGGATTAAGGCCAAAGGCTCTCCCGTTTTCAGACTGAAAAGGAGGACAAATCCCCAGCTCCTCTTTGAGGGGGAAGGAAAGTCCATTCGCTTGACTCCGCCAACGAGCCGCTCCTGAACAATCGAAGAGTCATAACGCAGCGCGGCTACCCCAGAGCTCGGCACGGCTCCAGAAATGATATTAGCCATGTATCCGGGCTGTGAGAGGTCCGGTGGGACCTTGTAGCGCACCCGCGGACGGTTGACTGCAACTCCCTTGGCTTCTTCGGCAAAGGCCCGGCCCATGGCCTCAATGCAATCGGCCATCTTGAGGACTTGCCTGACCTCAATGTCGCTGATTAAAAGCATGGAAGCAACTAACTCCTGCTAAGGATGGACACTTTCCAAGAACCAATCTGTCGGGATCTCCCGTCCTATCCCCTTTGACCTCGCCTCAGCGTAGACCGCGCCTCCTAAGGCGGCGAACTGAAGCCCCAAGCCAATGTTGTTGACGAAGCAGGTGATCTCATCCGCGGAAGTCCTGCCGGAAACCTTGCCTCCAATCACATCCTTCAATTCAGGCGCGGTGACCCAGAATGGCGCAGGCGGAGCAGAAGGAGGTGGCCCCTCTCCTCTTTTCAGGAAATCTAGCGGATCATGCATCTCAACCTCTTCGTCTCCGAATCCGGCGATATAATTTTCCGGCGCGAATTTGCGTCTGTGAATGATCAAACGATCCGCCTTACGCATCGTCTCCTCGCCCAGCTCACAATCTTTAACGCACGTGAAATGCATTCCTGGCCGGACCCATTCCGGGGAGATTACCCTCGTGATAGCGTTCGTTGCAGCAACCAGGATATCGGCGCCAGCCGCGGCCTCCTCGGGCCGGTCCACTGCTTCGACATGGACTCTCACCTTTTTTTCCATCTCCTCGGCGAAAGCTTCACGATTAGCCTCGGTAGGGCTGTAGACTTGGACCTTTTTGATCCTGCGAACGCCACACATCATCGGGACATGAGCACTTGCCTGCCAGCCGGACCCAAAAATGGCTAAGACGGAAGCATCCTCCCGAGCCAGATGGCTGGCAGCTAAAGCGCTCGTACCACCTACCCGCCATCTTTGAATGACTCCGTCCGGAAAGATAGCCAGAGGCTCCCCGGTCTCAGCGGAGAATAACAGGATGAGACCCACCCACTTTCCGCCCTGGGCCAGTGGGATTTTGTCTTTGACGGTTCTCGCACCTCGCTCCTCCCATCGGATGATATCCGAGTTGAGGCGCAGAGCAGCTACTGGTGGATCCAACAGCCCAGCCTCCATAGATTTGAAGACGTAGACTCCACGGGCTGCGGTTGAGGGGAGATAGAGATCCGTGCGGGGACGATTGATCGCCTTCCCCTCAGCCCATTCCTTGTAGGCCTTCTCCAAATGCCGCAGAGAAAGCTCTACGGAAAGAAGCGACTCGATCTCATCATTATTGAGAATAAGCACTCAGGCACATTCCTTTACATCAACATCTGAAAGGGCTATACCAACGCTGAAGATCAGGGTCAAGCCAAAGAGGGAAAATGATCTTTATTACCAATGAGCACGTGCAGGCTGTTCTCGATATGCGTACCTGCCTTGAGGCTATGGAAGATGCCTACCGCGAATTGAACGAGCAGCGCGCGGGCTATCGTCCAAGGATCGATTTCTATGTCCCCCAGGAACCCCACTATTATAGGTGGGGCACCATGGAGGGCGTTTCGCGAAAGCTTGGAGTCTTCGCTATCCGCATGAAGTCCGACATGCTGGTCTGGAACCGAGAAGGGAAATTTCAAACCGAAGAAAAATACTGTATTAAGCCCGGGACCTACTTTGGCTTGATTTTTCTCCTGAGCGTAAGAAACGGGGAACCGCTTGCGCTGATCAACGACGGCTACTTGCAACACATGCGAGTGGGGGCCTGCGCCGGGCTGGGCGCCAAGTATCTCTCGCGCAAGGACTCCAAGACCCTGGGGCTTCTCGGATCCGGGGGCATGGCGCGTACCTACGCAATGGCCATCTGTGCAGTCAGGCCTATTGAGCGTATTCGCGTCTTCAGCCCTACCAAGGCGAACCGCATTCGCTATGCTGAGGAGATGACGTCCAAGCTAGGAGTTGAAATCGAACCGGTGGAGTCGCCTGAGAAAGCGGTCAAAGGGGCCGATATTGTCGCCATGACCACGGACTCCCTCGTGCCGGTGATCAAGGCGGAGTGGATGGAGCCCGGCATGCACGTTACCAACGTGCGAAATAACGAGGCGGGTGCGGATGTGCTCGCCAGGACAGATGTCATCGCCCGTCTCGGCACCTCGACCATGCTATTAGACAATCCACCTCCAAATACCATTGGGGGAAGCGATGGTATGTTCGGCTATTTTGCAGGGACCGATGAAGAGAAAAGGAAGGTTCCTCGCGCGCCTTTGCACGAGATCGACAACCCCAACATCCACACCATCCCTGATCTGATCGCCGGGCGCTGGGCAGGGCGTACCAATGACCGGCAAATAACCTTCCTGAACAACTCTGGGACACAGGGACTCCAGTTCGCGGCTGTGGGAGGAAAGGCTTACGAACTGGCCAAGGCCAAAGGGCTGGGCCACCCCCTTCCGCTTGAATGGTTTTTGCAGGATATCCGTGACTGAGACTTAGCGCGAACACGACAAGGAGGAGGCACTTATGTCTGATTATCGAATCATCGACGCTGATGGGCATGTGATGGAGCTGGATGATCAGCTCCGCGAGCACATAGGTCCTCCTTACAAGGATCTCGAGTGGCATCGGAGTTACTCCTTCTGGCCTGGCCTTACCATGGACGGGTATTTACGCTCACTGCGCCAGCCGGGCGGTTGGGCCGGAGGCGGGACAGGACCCAATGCTCACGACTGGCTCGATTTCCTGGACAAAAACAAGATTGAACTCACCGTTCTCTATCCCACCCAGGGGCTGACGCATGCCGCTATTCAGGATCGGGATTGGGCCGTGGTCTTGGCCCGAGCCTATAATGACTGGCTGTACCACCGATTCATGCGGGTAAGTCCACGCCTAGTAGGTGTCGCCCTCCTTCCAGTGCAGGACATTGCAGAGGCAGTAAAGGAGCTTCGCCGCTGCGTGACCGAATTGGGGATGGTCGGGGCAGTTCTCCCGGCGGTGACCATCGGCGGCAAGCTTTTTAGCGGACAGGAGTTCTACCCGCTCTGGGAAGAGGCACAGAGGCTTGATGTCCCTATTTCCACACACGGCGGCCTTAGCTTCCCGAATCTTGGACTCGACTACGCGGCGAATTTTACTGTAGCCCACACCTTAGAGCACCCCTTTGCTCAGATGCGGCAGTTGGTCAGCATGATTTTTGAAGGAGTCTTTGAGCTTTTCCCAAGACTGCGCTACGGAGTCCTAGAATGCGGCGTCGGTTGGGTACCCTTTATGATGGACCGCATGGACGAAGAACAGGAACGGAAAGGTCAATATTCACCTCGCTGCAAACAGAGACCCAGCGAGTACTTCCGCCAGGGAAATATCTTTTTTGCCGCCGAGGTCGGGGAGACGGCGCTGCCCCTGGCCACTCAAGTCCTCGGCTCCAACGCCATCATCTGGGCCTCGGACTACCCACACGAGCGCGACCAGAGGGACTTCAGCGAAGACATCCCGACTTTGATTGGACGGAAAGATATCAGCGATGAGCTTAAGCGGCAGATCTTTTTTGCTAACCCTCTACGATTCTATCCCCGCTTGCGTGCCAGGGTAGAAAAGGAACAACTAGTCTCCGCTGCGGCCATGAGCTAACGTAGCAACTGCAAACCCTTGAACGGCTAGAACTCTTTGAAAAGGGCATAGGAATCCCATGGGAAACGAGCATTATATTGCTAAAGCGAGAGTGGCTGAAACGGCTGCGAAAGGACAGAGACCCCTCCGAGAAGGCATCACTCTACCGGTCAAAAGGTACATTTTCGTCGATCGCATATCACTTCCCGATGCGAAAATATATGTCGCGTTACACCAGGCACGAAACCTCCCACCAAACGTCCCAGATTATCAAACACCCCACGCACACAACACGGATGAATTTTATTTCTTCATTGGCAACAACTCAGATCTTAGCGGGCTAGAAGGGCAAATCAAGTTTGAAGGAAAGGCTCATCAGATCATTTCGCCGGCAGCTGTCTATATACCGGAAGGAACCGTCCACGAGTACAAGGTCACCAAGGGCGAAGGGAATGTCGTCGTTCTCTTTCGGAGTCTGGACTACGCCCACATCCCGAAAGAGCCCAATTTAGAGGGAGGAGAAAGGGCAGCCGGGACTTTCGGCAAATTCATCGTAAGATCGGACATAAGACCGACCTCCGAATTAAGATATCACTATGATACGGCCCCAGGCGACCGCCATGTTCTGGTCGATTCCAAGAAGATGCCTCAAGCGGATTTTTACACTATTGTCAGAAACGCCTTTGACGTAAAACCGACGCAGTCAAAGTATGTGGATAAGCACAGGCACAATTGCGATAGCTATCATCTCTTTATCGGCAACGAACCCGACCTCACCGGTCTAAAGGCTGAAGTCGTCATCGGCGATCAAAAAAGCGTTGTTGAGAGCCCGGCTGCCGTGCATGTCCCTGAGGAGATTCCCCACACCTACCGGCTTATCGGCGGGTCGGGAAAGTTTTTCAACATCGTCCCCAAAGGCAGCTACAACGAAAGCCTAATCTGACGCGCAAATTTCGATTGGCTAAGCCTCCCGAATAGCTCACAATAGGATTGAGATTGGAGCCCTTCTCGGATGATGCGGCATCCAGGACGGTGCATAACGTTTTATATTATTGCCAAATCCTGCTAAAATATATGAATCAAACCGTACGGTGTTCTGGGCGTGGACCGAGAAACCTTTTCAGAGCTTTTGTTGCGCGTGATGGAGCGCAAGGACCATTGGGCCTGGCCGGCCTTTACCTCCGGCTTGGTACCCAAGGAGCGGCTCCATTTTCACTTCGAGCAGGAATACGCAACCTATGTCCGGGACTTTCCGGTCATGGTGGGCTGGACCTACGTGCAGTGCCCCATCGCCGAGGTTCGGCGCGCCTTGGCTGAGAATATCTATGAGGAAGAAACGGGCGGCATAGAGGCGGGAAGACCCCATCCTGAGCTCTTTTTGGAGTATGCGCGGGGTTTGGGGATGGATCTAGGCCGCTTTGCCAATGTAAAGCTCTTACCGGCGGCGCAGAGATATAGGGAGTTTTTAGATCACGCAACCCAGAAGTGTGGCTGGGAAGTCGCTGCTGCCGTGGCGACCATCTTCGTCGAAGGCACCAAGGACGAGCGTAGCGAAATTGACCCGGCAGTACCCAAGCCGCCGCAGAAACCACTTGATGAGCATCCTTTAGTAAAACATTACGGGTTGGCATTGAAGCACCTGGCATTGACCAAGGCCCACCGCCGAATCGAGGGAGAGCACCGCGCCTCCGCGTGGAAAACCATTCTGGACTATGTGCCCGCAGAAAAGAGGAAAGTTGTGGTATTGGCCATGGAGGAGGCGCTGACTTATTGGCAGCGCTACCGCGATACCGTGGCCTTTGCGTGCGGAATTGAGCAGGATCCTGATGGCGGCCTCAGGCTCACCGCTGATTTGCGGGGTCTTTGGACTTGATCGAGCCTCCGCGTTACACTACAGGCCGGTCATTTATTCTTTTCTCGTCTCGCCCTTTCCTACCATCCGAACCTCCGTGGAGAGATGGTATTTTAGGCCGTCGATTTCATAATCAAGCTCGCCGTAAAACGCGAGATAGCCTTCCTCTGGCGCAGTGACTTCACCCATGACACTCTCCTTCCCAAACGTCACAGCGTGCTCCGTCCACTTAGCCCTACGGAAGTCTTGAGTCGATGCCTGCGCCACCCAGAGCCTTGCGCCAGTAGGGGCCGGCGCCGCCTCAACCGTTAGCTTGAGTCCACCGTTCAACTCGTCGTGCTTCCATGTCAACTTCGGCATGGGCCTGCCACTGATTTGATGACGGGCGAAAGCCGCAAGGCCGTTAAGGAGGTAAGCGAACTGATTCGAGTTAGCCCTATCCTGCCTAAGTAAGTCGTGCCCAGCATTCGGCACGTAGAGTACCCATTTGTCCCCTGGGAGCTCGTTCCAATAAAGATTTAGCGCGTCTGTCACCCAATAGAAATCATTACTTCCGTTAATGATCAACTTAGGCAAGGTTAACCTGTCACGGTAGGCCCAGGGATCTACCATACTCAAGAGCTGCTGGCCTCCGGGTGTTTCGGGTATCGGCACCAACCCTCGGCTAGTGTATGGCGCGAGCCTAACGCTGTAGGCACCGAGGGCTTCGAGTTGTCGGGGCATTTGCGCCCGCATGTTTAACGTGTCAATAACGACCGGGGCTATTGACTGAACCCGGCGGTCAATGGCCGCGGTGAGCCACGTCGTCCAGCCGCGCTTTGACGACCCGGAAATGATGAACCTATTAGTCGGCTCGCCCCATTCCTGTTTGCCAAACGCCTGCAAGACATCCATAGCTTTGACCACGCTTTTCACCATCGGAAAAAGAAGCGGCCAGTTTTCGTCCTTGGTCTTGAGGTAACGGACAAAGGTCTCGGCAATTAGATCATCTTCGCGGAGGTTACTTTCGAGAAGCGGCTGATTCGGAATGTGAAAGAGAAAGGCCACCGGAGCCCTGATTTTCCGTGCCAGCTCCAAACCCAACAAGCTATGTGCTCGCCTCGCGGAACCACCTGTGACCCATAGGAACAGGGTGGCATTCGGGGCAACACCTTGAGGCTGGTAGACCTGCATCTGATGCTCCCATGTAATCTCTTGCCAGGTCTGCGAGGTAAAATGGAGATCATAGATCCTGTCTCCAGATTGCTCCAGTTTCTCTTTCAGTGTCCAACTAAATGCTGCCTCGGGTTTCTGTAGATACTTCTCCAGACCAGCCCAACCCGGAGCCGGAATCAGGAGCATTCCTACAACGGGAAACATGATAGGAACAACAAACGACTGTTTCCGCCACAACATTGATAATTTTCCTCTATTACTACCTTTTTAATGCAGTGCTCTTCACTTTTACCGCTCCAACTCCTAAAGCAGAGATCGCAGTGAATCGTCCATCCCCGCATGCACTGACTGGTTAGGGCGCCTTGCCTGCCGCGCAGTACGAAACGCCACATATGGCCTGTATTCGCGAGTCTTTGGGTCCTGAGAATTTTGCCAGAGAAGGTCGTTCAGCTCGCTCCAGCATTTCGGAGGTGGCAGCTTATTCATGTTGACCTCGTAAGAGCCTACGTTGCCGCTCAGCCGTCGCTGTTAAGCGATCGGTCTGAAGCGAGAAGTTAGGCCTCACTAGCCAATTAAGCGACAGCGTGGCGCGC
>JBOHVJ010000424.1:0-2919 GCA_050735075.1 Binatia bacterium | reverse complement strand
CGGCAGGCAGGCGTCTTTGTGGGAAGAAATCCTAAGCTAGGTGGAGTAGTAGAGTTTCAGGTCGGGGATATCAGCGTAGTCTTCGGTATTGCGGGTTACAAGAGTGAGGTCGTATTCAAGGGCGGTATCTGCCACACACGTTTCAGATCAACCCCTTCATACGCGTGGATCAGAACGTCTCGGAAACCGGTCATGAGACGCCATGGAATCTCCGAGTGACGCCTTCGGTATGTCTCCGGCACGCGCTTCGCCGCTTCACCAATGATCTCAAAATTGCGGATCACAGCGTCCTGAAGCATCGTATCGTTGTGAAATTGCTTCTCGCCACCCCTAGTGTAGCGCTCGATCTTCTGCGCGCACTCAAGAATATGGGCGAGGTAGACGCGGGAATCCTTCTTCATAGAGGTCTGGCTTCCGTCAAAATGCGCGGACGGAGCAGCCAATAGAGGCCGTTCGTAGTTACTACGTCCACCCGCCGCCCAAGAAGTTCTTCCAGCTCCTCGACGAGCCCAGCAGGAAACCATGGACTCGTCTCTTCTGCCGTATCGACAAGGAGATCGATGTCGCTGCTCTCCGTCGCTTCTCCATGGGCGAGCGATCCGAATACCCGGACATTTCGCGCGCCATGTTTTTCAGCAATTCGAAGGATCTCCTCGCGTTTCTCCCGCAAGAGATCTTCCATGAGCTTTGTCTTTTCAGGTCGTGCCATCGCGATGCCTCAGTCAGGAAAATAAGTGGTCTCTAAGGAGCCGCCGTCCACCCCGCAAATATAACAGGGATGGCAGGGCAAAACCAACCGAGCCGATAGCCTATCCAAACCGCCGTCCCCGAGTGAATCGGACGTGCAGTAATTCAGCTATTCCGCGAATTTCTACGCACAGAATATAGTCGGAAGCCAAGCTCGCGGCGCGGCTACCTGACGCGCCGCTTCCTAACCTCGCCTGCCCCTCTTTGCTTTGTTCCTAAGTTTTCGCTTTTCTTCCGGCGAAAGTAGAAGATGGCGATATTTTCTATTGTGCTCCTGGATCTCCTGAACAAAATCAATCTCTTCTACTGAGGGCATCCGAAACGTCCAAGAGGACCGGCCGTCACAATTGGTGATGGCAAAGTCGCCCATGGCAATAATGTCCATGCCGATTAAGATGTCACCCCCAGCGATCCCTCCTTCCGAAACAGGGACGGCAGCAACGACCACATTATTGGGGAGAAAGAGATTCACGAGGTAGGTGTTTACCTCGTATTCATTGAAGTCGCTTCCTTGCCCTACTGTCCGGACAACGGTACGGCCGCTCGGTTTGAGGCTCAGACCGTCGACCACCTTTTTTGTTATGACCGTATTCGTAGCGCCAGTGTCCCATAGGCAAAGGAATTTCTCTCGGGGCGGTGCGGGGACGCCCGGCTCCGGCTTGTAGGCCTCGCTGACAAAAATGTCGTTTTTTAATTCCCTAACCAGCCCGTTGGCCTTGGAGGTAAAGCCGTGAACAGCGTTCTTTTGGAATTTCACGGGAGGGAAGGGTTAACCGAAAATGACCCTGGAATAGAAGGTCTGGGTATAGGCGCCCTCCCCAGGCAAGCAATGCTGGATAAGGAAAGTCCCTGGTTTGTGACGCTTTTTTGCCTCCGTGTAGGCATCGATCTCGGAGTCATAGACCCCAACGACTTCCTTGCCCACGATGACAAGGTACTTTCCCTCGTGCTTTTTAACCAGCTCTTTCTGGTGGTCTTTGAAGTATTTGAACTCTTTCTCCAGCATGGTCTTAAACTTTATGAAATGCCTACCAGGTTGTCAAACCCTCTGCCAGCCCCCTGTCTTCTGGTACCTCCTATACTTGAAACCAGATGGGGCGCGATTAGCCGAGACCCTTGCTGGGACAGTCGTTCACTGAAAGTGAACAGCTAAAATTAGTGAACAGAGAGTTATATTTCGACTGCCATTTGTAGGCTGTGGAGCTGCGTCATCCGACCTCAAGGATTGTCAAGAAAGCAAAGCCAGACCCCACCACTCCCTCCCGACAGGTAGAAAACCCGTGAAATGCATCCTTGGGAAATCTCGTCGTCCGAAATTCAGCATGTCCCCATTTCAGCCCATATCTAAAGGGGATAGACGACCTGGTAAATTAGCCAATTAGTGGCGGCCAGTTTCCCTTCATCGTTAGCAGGATGCCGGGCCAAGATTTCAAATGGAGAACGTCCCCATTTTGCCCCGCTCGGCGCTCTGTGAACTGTGGCACCCCGTTTCGCTCCGGCACCTGGCAAATGCCGATTGCGAAGAAGCTGCGACTGGAATTCACCCTTCGCCCGCGCGGCAGACCCAGAAAAGAGGCGCGCGCGTCGACGGTGACAGAAAAGGTTCGCGGCCACTTTTGCCGCTCACGAGGAATTTGCATAGGTAGACGGGCGAAGGCTCCGGTCACGACTTGACTTTCCCATGATCCAAAAGCCTAATCCCGCCTTTCCCCATCCGCACGATCGATTCTCGCTTTTGCCCGTTGATGTCTTCGTACGAGATGCGCACGTCATAGGTTCGCGTCGCAAGATACGGTTTTAGGTTCGAAACGAAATCGATTGGCTCGCTCGCACCTTCCTGAAACTCTCCACGCCAGTTCACCTCACTTACGGCGTCTTTCCCTGGTTCAAGATAATCGATCCTCTCAAACCTTGCTACGAAACGCCCACCGGACACTTTTTCAAACTCAATTTCAGCAGGCTGGATGTATAAGGCTGTCCCACGCCCGATATTTTTTAGAACCACGCAATCCCTTGCGGTAGGGGCTGTTCTTTGCTCCCATTTCTCTTCGATTGTCGCAACCACAAGGGGCTGGATAGCCATTTCGTTCTGGCGTACCATCTCCAAGCGCAGCCCGTGAGTCTCCACGGTGTACCATAGAACAACTAGACCAGTAGACCACAGTACTGCAC
>JBOHVJ010000423.1:0-2553 GCA_050735075.1 Binatia bacterium | reverse complement strand
TCGGTTGAAGCCGGAGAGGCTTGGTTCAAGATCACCTGGCTTTCTGACCAACCGGGTTACTACACCCCCTACTTGCCAGATCGAACCACTATGCAAGAGAGTCCAAATATGATTGTCCGGGCAGCTGTTGGTGTCGAGGCACTGGAGCGTTGGGCGACCGCGTACCAGAAACGGTATGCCTACGAGTCGTCAGGTGGGCCTGTGATTCCCAAGGCACAAGTGGGCGCCATTCGCGGAGGTGATTCGACAGGAGTAGGAGGAAGTCCAGAAGTCTGTAGTCTCTACCTTGGTGTCTTCACCGTACCCAGTCAGAACCCTTTGGAGCTAAAAGACGAGATCGAGGATATTTTGCAGGCGGCAGGAGTCCCTGCCACGGACATAGAGCTTTACCACTTTCGCCGTGGCTATGAGGCAAAAAACGTCGAGCGACTCAAGGATGCTCTGCTTCGGGCGCACATGGCGACCTTTGGCACGCAGCCACCTCGGCCCAATCCTGCTACTTGTAGTATGTGGCGTGACGTGAACATCTTCAATGAAGTGGGAATTCCGGCGCTGACCTACGGCCCACGATCCGAAACGCATTCGCATAAGCGCTCTTTCCCTACTGATGCGTTGTACAAGGCGGCCTGCGTCTATGCACGGACCATCGTAGATCTCTGCAATCAGGAAAAGCCGCAACGCAGAGGTTAAGCGGATGAATCTTATGAAGCAACAAAGGTTAGGACTGCAAGTCCTGCTCTCTCTGCTAATGCTCTGTGGTGTTGTTAAAGGGGAAGCGAGAACCGCCAGAGTAGCTGTCCCTGCCCTAAATCTAAGTTCGATTGCGTTTATTGCCGCCAAGGAAAAGAATTACTACCGCGAGGAAAGCATAGACGTGGAACTCATCTTGATGAGCGCTCCGGTAGCAACCCTGGCTCTTATCGGTGGCGACGTTCAGTTTAGTGGAGCCGCCGGTGCAGCACTTACTTCGGCTGTCCGGGGTGCTCATCTTCGCTTTATCTTTCATACATATTACAAACCTCTCTACTGGCTCTACGCCAACCCCGGTATACGCGATGTCGGGGGACTAAAGGGCAAAAAAGTGGGCATCTCCGGTATTGGAAGTGGTCCCTATTTTCTACTGCTGGAGGTCCTAAAGAGGAACGGCCTGGAGGGAGGCCGGGATGTCGCGATCTTGACTACAGGCGTACAATCGAGCAGCTACGCTGCCCTAGTGAGCGGATCTGTAGATGCGACCTCGCTCACACCGCCGCTCATGTTTAAAGCCAAAGAGGCTGGTTTTCGTGAGCTTGTTTCCTTAGTGAATGAAGATCTAATAGAGCTTCAATCGGCCGTCATTCTGAGGGAAGGGCTTCTTCAATCAGATCCCATCCTGGTTGAGAAGTTCCTCCGGGGAACGGTCAAAGGATTCTTTTATGCGCGAGACAACCGTTCCGGGACCATTCCCATAGTCGCCCGTCTTCTCAAAGTGCAGGAAGATACTGCAACAAAGACTTATGATCTGTATCGATCAGCCATGACCCCAGACGGAACCGTGAGCAGCGAGTTACAAAAGAGATTCGTCGAAGATATTGTGAAACGGATGAAGCTGAAGGAAACTCCTTCTTTAGAGAAACTTTTTGACTACTCGTTGACACGGAAGATTGGTGCTGAACTGAGAGCGCGGGGATGGAGCCCAAAGGAACGATGAATAGGAGAACGATTTCTTTGCTTGTCTATATGTCGACGATCCTTTGCATCTTTCTAGCCTTTTTCATTTTCGCTCTTCCTGGCGAGGGCGCCGATAGACTGAGGATCTCCGTTACCAACTTTAACATGAGCTTTCTACCGGCAGGGATCGCCCTTAAAAAGGGCCTCTTCAAAGACGAAGGTTTTGACGCAGAGGTCATTCGCATGAATGCTAATGTGGCGGTAGCAGCCTTGGTCAGTGGGGATATCGATTCTACGCTGATCTTCGGTTCTGTTGTGCGCGCTGCCATCAGAGGATTGCCTATGAAGGTGGTGGCCAGCCTCATCGACAGCCCCACGCATGCGCTTATTGCCCGGCCTGAATTTAGGTCAGTTAAGGACCTCAAGGGTAAAACCCTCGGCATTCAGGCGCACGGGGCCACGGACCATGTGGTAGCGAATATGATCTTCAAGCACTTCGGGATCGACCCAGAGAAAGAGATAAAGGTCGTAGCTCTCGGTCCCGCCTCGGCGCGCTTTGCCGCTTTGAAAGAGGGAGTGGTGGAGGTAGCTGTGATCTCGCCTCCCGGCGACGCCGACGGGAAAAAATTAGGCTTTAATGTTATCGCCAGAGCGCATGAGCTTTTTAAATTTCCCTTCGTCGGTTTGGGAGCCAGCGTTAGAAAGATTCAGGAAAGACCAGATGAAGTGAAAAGGGTAATCAAGGCCATGATCAAGGCAAACCGCTTCATTCGCGAGAACCGCGAAGAGAGCGTTCAGGTCCTGATCCAATGGGGAAGGGTTGAGAGGGAGCAGGCCTATGCCTCCTACGACTCCATAGCGAAGGCCTTCAACTGGGATGGGAGCATCCCTGAAGATGGGCTC
>JBOHVJ010000422.1:0-2891 GCA_050735075.1 Binatia bacterium | reverse complement strand
GTTGGGAGTGATTGCGCCTGAAAATCTTCGTTAGTGCTCATTTACAGTTCCCTCCATGGATTGGGAGGAGCAACGACAATGCCCGGCATCATAATGGGCGGAAATGGGTAGCTTGGAACAAGAGTTCAGAGGAAGGCTGACCTGAGGTGGTGTCGGAATGCCCCACCCAGCGTTGCTAAGAAACTAAAGAGGCAATGTAGCCCGGGCGAGTCTAGCCCGGTTTTGAGTGAAAATACGAGCCCGTCAGTCTAGGGTCAGGCATGAATACTGATTCTGCTGAAAAACCCCCTCTCAATTTGCGATCGACGTGAAGAATGGTGTCGCTACGAACATAACGGGATCGATCAAGAGTTTTTAACCGGCTACGATGCCTTAGCAAGCCAAAATAGGTTCACTCCTCGCCCTTAAGCGGGGCTGAGGGCGGGTGTTCTCATCTGAAAGGCCATCAAATTAAGAAATCGTTTCACGTTGCAAGCCGCGCCCATCAGGTAATGCGACAAACCGACCCGCGTTTCTCCTCGATACTTGGTCCGCCTTAGCCCATGCCCCCGAACCAGCTCGCTATGCGTCCCCTCGATTCCGTTTCTCGGATGCATGTTCTTTGAGAAGTCGGCCTCGCGCATTTCTTTTCGCCGCTTCTCCACCAGATCATGGCGCAGCCCCACCACTAAGATCCGCCGCCCGTTCTTGGAACGCGTACATTGTTTTTGGACTGGGCAGTCGTCGCATTGACTGCCCCATTCAATCCGATAGTACTCAGTCCCCATGTAGACATCGTGAATCTGACTCCACTGAGTGCTTAAATTCCCCTGCGGACAAATCGCCTGGCGTTGCTCGATATCCACCGAGAAATGATCGACATTGTAGGGCCCCTTATGGGGATCAGGACGCGTCGGCCCTAAAAGCCCCATCCCGCTCTGTTCGGCTTCAGCTAAAGTCTTCGCCGTCACATAGCCGCCGTCCAGGTAGATCGCCTCGGGCTTGATCTCATGGTGCTGCTCTTGCCGTCTGAGCGCCTCAGCCAAACCCGCCATCTCGTCCTGAGCCGCCTCGGTCGTTAGGATCTCCGTAATGAAATTTTCCGTGGGATCCCCCTTCCTCTTGGCCGGCTTCTCCGGATTGACACTCTCCACCACGTGCACCTTGTAGCCCACCCACTGCTTTTTTCCCTTGTCCGCATAATGAGCATCCGGATCATGGGGGTTCTGTACGGACTGCGGTGGCCGCCTTAAGCTTGGCTGAAGCTTTCCTTCGACCACTTCAAATTGTTCCCCAAACACACGCCTAAGAAGCTTGACCGCTTCCAGCTCACTGAGCTTAGAATTTTTGTCGATCCACTCAAGCACCTCTTTCATATCTTGACCCAACTGGCGGTAACGTTTTTCACGCTCCGACTTGCTCAATCGCCAATCGAGCTGACTCTGAACATATAAGACCCAAAGTCTCTCCCAAAACTCTGGCCGCTCCCGCACCAGAACTTTTTCCTCTAAAGCCTCCAACCCCAACCGCATCGTCTCCACCGCGCACTCCAACCGGCTCATCTCTTTAACGTAACCCAAGATGTGCGTGCTATCGAGCCGCTGCTTTCCCCCGCTCTTCACCAAACCCAGCTCAATCAGTAACTCCACGATGCGGTCGAATATTACCCGCTCAACTCCCTTCTCCTCCAGCCGATCCCGAAAATAGACCAACACCGTGGGATGAAACCCTTCGTAACTCAGCTCCAAATCCAACGCGTACTTCCAGCCCAGATGATATCTCACCTGCGCCGCCGCCGCCCGATCAGGCACCTTCTCCATAAACTGCAACAGCGTGACCCCGGCCAGCACGACAGGGTCCACAGCCGGCCTGCCGTTCTGTTCGCAGTAAAGAGACTCAAGCTTTTCCCGAAGCAAGAGAAGCTTCGGCAAAAGCCGCTCCCGAAACAGCCGGTAGCGGTCGGCAGCTCCAAACAAATCGCCACCCACAAAGCTCGTGTGGTAGAAACTTATCTGGGGATCGATGGCCTTTAGACTCATATAGCGCACTATAAAGGCGGAGACGGGCCTTGTCAATGTCTATTTAATTAACTAGAATACAAAACCATGCAGTACCTGACCAAAGTCCAGGCCATCCGGCGCAAAAAAGCCGTCTCCCAGTGCTATGTCAACCTGCCGCTTCCTCTGGCCGCCGCTATCGATATAGAACCCGGAGAGATGGTGGAGTGGAAAATAGACACCCGCCACAGACTCTGGCTCATCCGCCACCGACCTAAACCGAAGAAAGGAAAAAAATTGTGAGGGGGTTTTTCAGCAGAATCAATACTGACCAATACTCAGGCCTGACGACTCGTGTAGGCTTGTCTCCGATTCTTAACTACTGCATTCCTGCTGATCGAGTTTGTCCAGCATTACGCTTTAAGCCGCAAGTTCATGTAGGTCAGCAAAGTCAGAGGATCGATATCGTCGTAGATGCTTTAGTCGACGTTGGAGATAGGTATTTTGTGGCCATTTCCAGCTGCGCGCCGTTAGCCATTCCCCAGTGTATGGTGCTCCATTGACTTTGCTGTGGAGAAAGACAAGCTGCCAAAAGCTGGGCTTTCCTAACTCGATTGTTTGAACTTTCATGATAAATACTCCTTTCTATCGTTTAACTATCCTCTACCTAAAAACCGCGTGTGGTCTCGACTTTCTCAAATTGGCTGTCATCATCACCAACTACTAGGAATCCTTCCCAGGCGTAAAGTGGAAACCTCATCTCCTACTCCCTCTTTTCTCTTTGCAGTGTGTGAGGTAGCCCTCAATAGCCACTCGAATTAGGTCCCGGAAGGGCACCCTTAAATCCACTGCCAGGTGCTTGAGCTTTTGGTGAACCTCAGGCGAGAGGGAAATAGTTGTGGTGAACATATATTG
>JBOHVJ010000421.1:0-2483 GCA_050735075.1 Binatia bacterium | reverse complement strand
GAACGGTTTGTCCAGGTCTCCACAGACGAAGTCTACGGTGATGCCGACGGAAAAGAGCCTTTTCACGAGGGAGATCTACCAACGCCTAGCAGTCCCTATGCAGCGAGCAAAGCGGCGGCTGATCTCTTATGCCTTGCCTATCGGCGCATGTATGACCTTCCCATCTTGATTGTCCGCAGCTCCAATAACTACGGCCCTTTTCAGTTTCCCGAAAAGTTGATCCCGTTGATGATCCGAAATGCTCTCAACGGAGACGACTTGCCAGTCTATGGCGATGGGCTTCAGCGGAGAGATTGGCTTTATGTGGAGGACAACGGTGACGCGATCTTCCGTGTCCTTGAGAGGGGTCAGGTAGGCTTCATCTACAATGTGGGTACCGGTGAAGAACGGACCAATCTGGAGGCTGTCCGCGCGCTATGCCGGCTTTTGGCTGAAGAGGCGGGCTTGGACTTTGAAAGGCTCGTCGGCCGCATCTGCTTCATCGCAGACCGCCCGGGCCATGACCGTCGTTACGCTTTGAACACGGAAAGGATTCATGAGGAGCTGGGATGGTCTCCCCAGGTCCCTTTTGAAATGGGGCTGAGGCGGACTGTGCGCTGGTATTTGGACCACCAAGACTGGATGGAGCGAGTCATCTCCGGTGAGTATCGGGCTTATTACGAGGCTGTTTATTTGCGGGCCTGGGGACAATCCTCAACATGATTCGACTCGCCGTCATCGGTAGTACCGGTCAGTTGGGAACCGACCTGGTGGAGGTTTTAAAAGAGGGCAGAGACTATCAGGTCTTTCCGCTCAGCCATGCGAAGGTCGAGTGCACCGAGCCAGACTCGGTGCGGAGGGAGTTAAGAGAAGTACGGCCGGGAGTCGTGGTCAACTGTGCTGCCTTTGTCCGCGTGGACGAATGCGAAGACCGCCCTGAGGAAGCCTTTCGGGTTAACGCCCTAGGCGCCCTTTATGTGGCCAGGGCCTGCGCGGAGATCGGAGCCCTCTGCGTCTACGTCAGCACCGACTATGTGTTTGACGGGGAGAAGGGAGAGCCGTATAACGAGGAGGACAAGCCGCGCCCCATTAATGTTTATGGCGCTTCGAAGCTCGCCGGTGAACACCTCGTTCAGCAAGCATGTCCCCGATGGCTCATTGTGCGCATGGCAAGCCTCTTTGGCAAGGCAGGCTCCCGGGGAAAGGGCGGGAACTTAGTAGAGACTATCTTGGCTAAGGCCAGGGCGGGAGAGACCTTGAGGGTTGTCAACGACATCCGCATGTCGCCCACTTACACCTGCGATACTGCGCGGGCATTGGAGCGGCTTCTTCAGCAGAAGGCGACGGGGCTTTTCCACTTGGCCAATGATGGTACTTGCACGTGGTACGAGTTTGCCAAAAAAGCCTTGGACCTTGTGGGTCTCAATAACAAGCTGGAGCCGATCTCCTCTATAGATTACCTTACCAGAGCGCCCCGGCCTAGGGATTCCACCCTGAGAAGTATAAAACTGGATCCTTCTCTGAAAGGGGCCCTCCGCCCCTGGGATAAGGCCTTGAGGGCCTATCTGGTAGAAAAAGGGTACCTTTCAGCATGAGGCACGAGCAACCTGATACCCAGTACCCAAAAGCCGGTGGAAGACATGTAATGGGTATTGGGTAACGGCCTTAGGTGAGGGCTTAGGATGAGCGAAGTGACGAAAATCCTAAACTCAACACCCAGTTAAGTAAGGCAATTCTGTAATTCTTTTTGACAAAAAGGCCCACATTACTGTAAATTTCTGCTATTACGAGAATTGTTTCTAAGAACCAGGAGGAAAAGTGAAAAACTACATACGGATCCTGAGATTTCTTAAACCCTATATATGGCCGCACTTTACCCTGGCCTTCGTCTGCATGCTTGTTTACAGCGCCACAAGTGGCGCGATACCCTTTCTTACCAGAAGAGTTTTTGATGACGTTTTTTCCCGCAAGGACCAGACTGTGTTAGCCTTGCTTCCTTTTGTGATTATTGGTGTTTTTGCGCTTCGAGGTTTGATGTCCTTTGGGCAGGACTATCTGATGTCTTATATTGGTGGCCGTGTCGTTACTGATATGCGTAACAAGCTGAATAGTCATATCCTGGCTCTTTCTCTCTCCTTTTTCCATCGCCACCCTACAGGTACCCTGATTTCCCGCATCACCAATGACGTAGGACTGGCTGCCGGGGCCCTAACCGGTGCTGTGGTTTCGTTAATGCGCGATAGCACTTCACTTATAGCCCTGATCGTTGCTGCTTTTGTCATGGACCCGTTACTGGCTCTCATTGCCTTTATTGTTTTTCCGGCGTCTGTTCTCCCTGTGATGAAGATGGGAAAGAAAATCAGGAGGTTCACTAAAAAGGGACAGGTGACGATAGGGACTTTCACAACCCTCATGCAGGAGACGATTCAGGGAACACGTATCGTCAAAGCATTCGGGATGGAGAAATATGAGCAGGAGAGATTTGAAAGGGAAAATGAGAGGCT
>JBOHVJ010000420.1:0-2565 GCA_050735075.1 Binatia bacterium | reverse complement strand
CCCCAGGCTATTCTCTACCTAGATGACAAGGCGGTAAAGTTTGAGCGATAAACACGAACTAGACGCAGAACGCGAAGCGCTCGCCTTTGTTTTCAAGTCGATGCTTGCTCGAGTGACAGCCGACGGTGGGCGTAAGCGTAGGGTTAAGCTCAAGTCACCGTGGTGGCAGGATGAAAGCCATATGGCGGCAGTCTGGTCACACTTCCGTAAGCGCGAGATGGGCGAGATGGAGGACTTAGACTCGGGATGTCATCCGTTCGTCCACGCCGCGTGGAGGCTATTGGCTGTCGCCTATCAGGAGACGGAGGGCAAGATCGACCCTAGGGTTCTGATGGGCAATGGGAGCATGCGGGATGGATGGAGCTAGGGTTATCCCTGAGCGGGAAGTACACGAGCGTTGGTGCAACGTGCCTGAGGCTATGGAGATAAGCACTGTCGAGTGGCCTGAAGATCCGACGCTATCCTGTGACTGGCGAGGCAAGTGTCTCCATGGTGTGTGGGTCGCAGGCCAAGGAGAGGCAGCAACCAAAGACCTTTTCTGCAAGAACGGTCATCCTCGGAAAATGTACACCAGAGTGAATACCCAAGGAAATCGTCGATGTCAACGATGCCAGGCTGATAAAGCCAGGCTGCGTCGTAAAAACGGTCCTAAAAGCCCAGGTCAGGAAGGGTAGATTTTGAAGGTCTGGCACTTGATACCACTTCGTCTAAAACTTACTACGCTAGGCACGAAAAAAATGCCCCCTTTCGGGGGCCTTGGGGGCCTTAGGCGGGCTAAGTTTAGAAGAGGACGGCTATGAGAATTCCAGTGTTTGCGGTTCCATATAAGGTGAGGCCCGCCTTGGGTACTGAGCCGTGGCGTGGCTGGCGGGTGTGGTGGTTGGGCGTAGATATGCTACATCCGTGTGAATTTGTGGCCCTCGTAGAGGGCATGCGCGCAAAAGGCGAAACAGTCGACGCTCCCCTTCATGACAAGGAAACAGACGAGTATTTTTGGTACCCGCTCTGTCCACCCGATAATATGAAGTGTCGTTGTTGTAGCACATACCGGGAACGGGGGACACACTCACATTCAGGTTTTGTCCGTGGTAATTTCCCGATAGGCCGTTCTAGGTGGCGCAAACATTGGTGGTCACGTTGATGCTCTGCTCGACCGAGGGCTGCGGAAGCGAGGCGGTGTACTGGGGCCGCTACAAAGACGATGTCATTCTCGTCCTCTGTCTCGGGTGTACCGAGACTGCAATCGCTCATCTCGGCCGAAAGGCCGAGGAGTTCACGTCTATGCCCAAGGGGAAGCGAAGTGGCGAAAATGGCTAAAAATGGGTAGTCAAGTGCTGAAAGGAGGTGCGTAGAGTGGACTTGAATCGGCACCAACGGCAAGCCTGGCAGATCGCTGAGGACCACGGCTGGCACGATGAGCCGCGAACAGTCGGTGACCGGATCGCGCTCATGCACAGTGAGCTGTCCGAGGCGCTGGAGGAGTTCCGAAACCACCGGGGCTTCGAGGTGTACTTCCAGTACGAGAACGTGAACGAGAAGCCCCGCGGGCTCGGCATCGAGCTGGCTGACTGCCTGATCCGGATCTTCGACTTCGCGCAGGAGGAGGGCCTCGAACTCGAACACCTTGTCGAGACCAAGACCGCGTATAACCGCCGCCGCCCATACCGGCACGGGGGAAAGACGCTGTGAAAGAGCGTAAATGGATAACATGGGCGCCAACCTACGCTACCGGGTCGGCTTTCGGTGGCGAAGCGTTTGACGACAAGGGCGAAAGCATCCCGAAGTATAGCGCCTCGAGGTGCTGGGCTGATAGGCGATGGACTGATGATACTCTTCCTGGTAGTCAAGCCCTCGTCTGCTCAGAGGCTCCAACGACAGACATTTGGTTATGTCCTGACCACTATCTACGGATTATTGGCTAGAACAATCGTGCTAGGAGAAATCCCAGGGAGATAGAACCCCGAAATAGTCGTAGGATCGTGCTCGACGACAAATCGTAGGATTCGATACATCCACGGATCCTTCATTATTACGAACTCAGCTCCTGCTCCCACTCCCTGAAGTCGTCTTCAAGCGGGGCAGTCTTTGGGGCGGTTTCATAGTTTATGAGTGAGTTCTTAGGGTGGAGCCGATACTCGTACTCAAGCCACGCTTTCATCGCCGTAACGAATCGCAGGAACTCTTCGTCTGTGGGCTTGCGGTTGAGATGTAGCTCGATGGTGAACATCGCGTTATTCACTGTTACTCACTGTCCCCCATGTTGTTTAAAGCCCTCGACGAAAGCCTGGACTTCTTCGTCTGTCTGACCAGTCTCGGCCAACAGCGCATCGATGGCATCGAGTTCGGCATCAAGTTCTTGCTTTAGCGCCTCAGCCTTCTTGGCTGTACGCGTCCGGTTATCACCGTCGATGACTTCTTCGCGCGTGTTCTTTTCGACTATGACTCGAGGCTTCTGGATACGTTCCTGTTTCTTAGCCATCGTCATCAGCTCGCCTTGCGCTCCGCCCGCCTTGCGCTCCGCCCTGCGCTGACGTGTTGTTTAACCTTTGGAATAAAGACCTGGCC
>JBOHVJ010000419.1:0-1081 GCA_050735075.1 Binatia bacterium | reverse complement strand
GAGTGATAACTTTCCAGCGCGTGCTTTGCTTGTTTCTTGAGAGTTGTTTATATAAGTAATGGCTGTGCATAAGTCCAATCGTACGCGGCCAACCGGACCTTCGGGCCTCTTCTTCCCAACGTATGCCCTCTTTGGTTAGCACGTGTACGTGATAGACGGCCGTGTTTAAGCGTGCTTTTCGTAGCGAATGGTAAACCGACATCGAGCCGACCTTGCCCATCTGGTATACCAGTAGAGGGGTCTTCCCAATGGAACTCAAGTAGAACCAAAGATTATATATACTTTTAACCAACCGGTAGTCGCCGCTTTCGGCGAGTTTCCTAAGCGAGCGTTTCATTCGTCCCCTGAGCCGAATTATTTCGAGTGGTTCTAGTCGGCCGTTACTTTGTCTCATTGTGAAGGCCTTCGTCTCTATGATTGCTGTAGCATCCCCAAACCTGAATTGAGCGCCTGGCGGCAGAAGAGGACCCTGATTTTTGGACAGGGGCTTAAGTGAAATTCTCACCTCTTATCATACCTATATGAGTAGGTTGAGTCCACTAAAATACAGCGTATCGGGCGTTTGACGATCTGGCCAGACTGTCCCGCGTTTTCCCATGCCGGCGGTTATCTGCGGGTAAACGCGCCATACGCAAGCCCCTTTGCTCATTCCGTCGAACTACGCTCTGCGATATCATTGCAGACATGCGTGCGGACTCCCCAAGCTATCTGGCTAATTTCGGCGTAGAACCGAGCGCGGGGGACCGTGCATGGCCCTAGCTGGGTGCGCGTCATGGGGTTCAGTGACGGACACCGAGACGCTAGAGATGCTCGGCCAGGAGATGCACCGCCTGGTGTCCGAGTTATATCCGATCTGCCGGAGTATCACTGGCGATGGTGTCCGCGAGACACTCGGTATCATCAAGCGGATGATCCCTTTGGACGTCCACGAGGTACCCGCAGGGACCGCTGTCTTCGACTGGACGGTACCTCGGGAGTGGAACATCCGGGACGCCTATATAAAAGACTCACAAGGCCGGCGCATCGTCGATTTTGGTCGGTGTAATCTCCATGTGGTCAGCTACAGCATGCCGGTGAACAA
>JBOHVJ010000418.1:0-7136 GCA_050735075.1 Binatia bacterium | reverse complement strand
CAATTCCGTTCATGGTTCGACAGGCTCACCACGAACGGATGGTGACACTCCGAAATTCAAAGACTTAGCCGTTCGTCCTGAGGCTCTCGAAGGGCGGACGGCTAATTGCGACACAGTCTCTGACGGGAGAGATTGAGGTGGGGTGATGGAATCCACTGTTTCGCTTCTTGAAGGATATACTGCGCTCGATCTCACCGACCTCAAAGGGCAGCTCTGCGGCCGAATCCTCGCTGATCTAGGGATGGAGGTTGTCAAGGTTGAGCCAATTGGCGGTGATCCAGTAAGGCGTCTAGGGCCTTTCAAATATTTCGCAGACGGATCTCATCTGAGCTTCGTTTTTGCCCATCTCAACGCCAACAAGAAGAGTATCCTACTCGACCACAAAGGGCCTGTCGGTCGAGCAGACTTTCTTCGTCTGGTAAGAAGTGCCGACGTTGTTTTAGAAAGTTTTCTGCCTGGAGTCCTCGATTCGATAGGTTTGGGCTATCAGGATCTGGCGAAGATTAACCCGCGTTTGGTCATGGCTTCCATTACCGGTTTTGGACAGACAGGCCCGCACGCGGGCTTTGCCGTTTCGGACATTGTCGCACTCGCCATGAGCGGGCTCATGTACATCTCAGGTGATCCATCCCTCCCGCCGTGCAAGCCCCCTGAGACTCAGGCTTATTATTTTGGGAGTCTGTTTGCCGCGCTGGGAGTTCTTTCCGCGCTCTATCGTCGCAATAAGGCGGGAAGGGGAGACCATATTGATGTGTCAATGCAGGAAACCTTGGCAACGCAGGAGCAGGTGATTCGCCAGTACGCCAACGAGGGCCTGACGGTTAAGCGGCAGGGGAGCCAACACAATTCTGTTGCTCCTGCAAGGATTTTCCCCTGCCGAAATGGCTACGTTTATCTTTACGTCACCCGCCAACACTGGAAGACCTTCTTAAAGGCCTGGAGCGGTCATCCGGCTGAGTTTGATGGTCCGGAGTGGGAAAACAACCTGTATCGTCGTGCCCATGCGGAGGAGATCAGCCGGGAGGTCGAAAAGTTTACCACCCGTTATCAGAAAGAGGAGCTGACTGAATTGTTACAATCTCACGGTGTTCCATGCTCTCCCGTCAATAGTCCGCGAGATTTCATCACTGACGAGCATGTTCAGGCGCGGCAGTTTTTCGCCAGCGCTGTTTATCCTGAGTGCGGTACAATTCACCAGCCTACAGCGCCCTTCCTGATCGGAGGCTCCCGTCTCAAGGTACGGCCGGCTCCTGCTCCAGGCGAGCACCAGCGGGAAGTCCTGGAGGGAGCGAAGGGAGCCGACAAGAGCTCCACGCCTGCCATCTCTGCTCCCAATGGCCCAGCGAATTCGCCGCCCTTGAGCGGAATGCGCATTCTAAGTTTTGACCACGTCTTGGCGGCACCGTACGGGATGACGCTGCTGGCTGAGCTCGGAGCGGAGGTCATTAAGATTGAGTCGCGCCATGGTGGGCTCGATCCGTTCCGATTCTTCGGCAAGGGCGAGGACCCAAATCTCTCGCCGCGTTTTTTGGAATTTAACCGAAATAAACGATCTGTCACAATCAATCTTAAACATCCCGATGGTCCCAAGATGGTGAAGGGACTTGCGCGCCACTGTGATGCGGTGGTGGACAATTTCAGCGTTCGCGTCATGCCATCTTTGGGACTCACGTATGAGGACTTGGCGCAAACCAAAAGCGATGTCATAGATCTACGAATGCCAGGTCTGGGCTGTACGGGTTCGAAAAAGCACTTTGCTACTGTGGGAACCAACATTACGGCTTTTACCGGCTTCACCTATCTTTGGAATCATCCGGGGAAGACCGATCCGCCCGTCGGCTCACAAACCGTCTTTCCAGACTATGTTTCCGGTGTCCTTGGAGCCATCTCGATCATCGCGGCAGTTTTATTCCGTGATCGCGTGGGGCAAGGCCTTTTTATCGACCTTTCCCAGGCTGAAGCGGCTGCCTATATGGTCGGTGCCAGCCTGATGGAATCCCTCAACTTGGAGCACGACGTCGAGCCGAGTGGAAATAGGTCTCTGTTTGCCGCACCCCATGGCTGTTACCCGTGTAAAGGCGAGGATCGCTGGTGCGTGATCGCTGTCGAGACCCAAGAGCAGTGGCAGGCTCTGGCGAGCGCGCTCGGGAGGCTGGAGCTGGCAAGAGATCCGCGCTTTTCATCTTTCTCCACCCGAAAAGCGAACGAGGACGAGCTGGACGGCCTGATAGAGGAATGGACCAGGGGACGAGACGCTTACGACGTCATGGATCGCCTACAAAGCATGGGCGTGCCTTGTGGTGTGGTTCAGAGCGGGGCTGACTTGGCCCGGGACAGGCACCTTAGGGCGCGGGGCTTTTTGGTGGAACAAGACAATTCTAGGGTCGGGCGCGTTATACTCCCGGGATTTCCGCTCAAGTTTGCCAACTCTACGATAGAACCGAGATGGGAGTTCCCAGAGCTAGGGCGTGATAACGGGGCGGTATTCGGTGAATTGCTTGGATACAGTTCGGAAAAGGTAGCTCAATTAGTCCGTGACGGGCTATTGGACTGAACTTCTTCGCTGCCAATTTTTGGAATTGAGATAAGGGAAAAGGAGGTGACGCCATGCGCAGGTTAAGCACGACAATTGTGTTCTGCCTCACGATGTTAGGAGTTGCGTCGGGCCAGGTTCGCAAACCGACTTCCCTGTCGGAGCTGGCGACCTATACGGGCGCGGATCGCGAACAGGTACTCGCGGAAGGCGCCAAGAAGGAAGGTAAGGTGGTCTGGTACACGACCTTGATAGCCTACAAAGAGATCGCCAAGTTTTTCGAGTCCAAATACTCCGGTGTCAAGGTGGAAGCCTACAGAACCGACTCCAGGGATCTCATCAAGAGAGTCCTCACCGAGGCGCAGGCGCGGCGCTCCCAGGTAGATGCCATTGAGACTACGCCTCCAGGCCTGATGACATTTCGGGAACAAAAGCTTCTCGCTCCTTATCTGTCGCCTCATCTGGCTGCATACCCCGAAGGCACTAAGGAAAAAGCCAGCAAAGGGTTGGTCTTTTGGGTGACCGATCGTGAGTCCTTTATTGGTGTAGGCTACAACAAGAATTCGATTAAGCCTAATGAAGTCCCCAAGAGCTTCGACGATTTGTTAAAGCCGGAGCTGAAAGGCAAGATCGGGATCTCCGGAGATGAAACGGGCGTGCGCATCCTCGGCGGAATGCTCCGGGTTAAGGGTGAGGAATTTGTAAGGCGACTTAAAGGTCAAGATATCAAGATGTACCCGATCTCAGGCGGCGCGTTGAACGAGTTGGTGGTCTCGGGCGAGGTAGCCATAGCGCCGTCAATTTTTCGCAACCATGTTCTCCAGTCGATTGAGAAGGGCGCGCCGGTCGCCTGGGTTCCCATGGAACTCGTTGCGAGCAATGCCGGTGGAGCAGCCGTGGCCGCGCAGGCTCAGCGGCCGCACGCGGCGATCCTTTTTGTTGATTTTCTCATAAGCCCCGAGGGCCAAAAGATTTTTGAGGAGAAATTCATGTTTGGGAGTCCGATGAAGGACTACGGCTTTAAACGCTGGTATCCGGAAAGCGGTTTTACGATTGACCAGTACGAAGAGGCATCCGACAAGTGGCGCAAACTCTTGCGGGAGATCACCCGGAAATAGTTTCTTGGTCGATGGCCGACGCAAAATTGGGATAGCTGGAGTATCGCCTCGGAGAGCTCTTCGACCAGTCATTTTTTATGTCAAATAGGAATCGAGCCCTCTCGCTTAGCCTTCGTGTCGTCCCCCAGTTGCCTCAGGCAGTGCGGGACGTCAACACCTGGCTTTTTATTTTGGCTGCGGCGGCTCTTCTCTATCTCGTCATCCCGCCCCTCTTCTTCATCTTCTCGACGAGTCTAATTGCGGAGCGAGGCCCTGACGCTGGGGCCCTCACCTTTCAACACTACGGCAATATCGTTGGATCCCTGTCTGAGTTTTGGAAGCTGATGTGGAACTCTCTGATTTTCTCCTTAGGCAGCGCCGCGGGCGCTTTGCTGTTAGGGACCGCACTTGCTTGGCTAGCGGAGCGCACGGACGCTCCGTTCCGCAGCGTGGCCTATGTCTCGGCATTTATCTCGTTCGGCATTCCCGGCATCATCAAGGTCATCGGTTGGATACTCCTTTTCGGACCCAAGGCCGGCCTCATCAATATGGCGGTGGCCGATCTCACCGGTATCTTTCCGCTCTTCAACGTATTCTCGATGCCCGGAATGATCCTGGTGGAGGCTATGATTTGGACGCCGGTGGTTTTCCTGCTCATGGCTACGCCGTTTCGGTCCCTGGACCCCTCCTTCGAAGATGCCGCGCTCGTATCCGGCAGCAATAATTGGCAGGTGTTTAGACGCGTGACGTTACCGCTGGCGCTGCCCAGCGTGCTGGCGGTTTTGATCCTGACCTTTGTTAGATCCCTGGAGGCGTTTGAGATTCCAGCGCTGATCGGTCTGCCGGCCAGCATCGAGGTGCTGACGACGAAGATCTATCTGCAAATCAGATCCGGCTTTCTTCCCAGATACGGCGAGGCGAGCGCCTATTCCATCTTTTTGATGGCGTTGGTAGCTGTGGTCCTGCTCTTCTACCACAGAATAACGAGCCAGACCCACAGGTTCACCACCGTTACCGGCAAAGGCTATCGCCCGCGCCGAATCGAGCTGGGTGCTTGGCGCCCCGTGGGCGGACTTCTCCTTTTGATACTTCCCCTGCTCCAGATCCTTCCGCTTATGGCACTCATCTGGTCGTCTCTGTTGCCTTACCTGCAGCAGCCATCTCGCAAGGCGTTCGCTCAAGTCTCCCTGCAGAATTATTTCACGGCCTTCAGTGACGGCTCCGTCCTGTGGGCGATTCTCAACAGTCTCACGGTGAGCCTGTCGGCGGCGACCGCGACGGTGCTCCTGACGTTCATGGTTGCCTGGCTGGTCGTGCGCACGAATATCTCTACGCGCTGGCTTCTGGACCAGATCGCGACGGTGCCGCTGGTTTTTCCAGGCCTGGTCATGGGCGTGGCTGTGCTGAAAATGTATCTAGCCCTGCCCATCCCAGTCTACGGAACCATCTGGATCATCGTTCTTGCCTTTATGGCCCGCTACCTTCCCTATGGGATTCGCTTCAGCTATGCGGGCCTAGTGAGCATTCATCGAGAGCTTGAGGAAAGCTCGGCCACCTGCGGCGGCAGTTGGGGCCAAACGGTGCGGAAGATCCTTATGCCTCTCATGCTGCCTTCTCTGTTCGCCGGATGGATCTATATCTTTCTCATCACCATCAGAGAGCTCGGGGTCGTCCTTTTGCTATACAGTCCGGGCTCACAGGTCATCTCCGTCACCATATGGGAGCTGTGGGAGAACGGGCGGATTGGGGAACTAGCGGCCTTCAGCTTGGTCATCACTGCCGGAACGGTCTTTCTGGCGCTGCTCTTTCAAAGGCTCGCCCAGCGATACAGCCTCCAGGTCTGAGGCAGAAGAAGTTTCTTTTTTTTTCCGTCTTGACGTAATTCAAAACCTGGCATATAGCCAGGGCCAGAGCAGTGTAAGGGTAATTTTTCTTTGCTAGAAGGCTAGCAGGCTGTTTCGCTGAAATCACCCATAACCCCCTCACCTTTAATCCTCTCCCCCCTTCGAGGGGGAGAGGGAAGGGTGAGGGGGCAAAGACGCCTTCGAAAAGAAATATCCGTTTATAGGGATTTGATCTTTGATCGCCCAAATCGAAAACCTAAAATCTGAAATGAGTAAAAGGAGGTACTAAAGATGGCAGAGGCAACATATCAGACTATCCTCGTAAAGAAAGACGACGGGCTCACGACGATCACATTCAACCGTCCTGAAAAACGTAACGCGATGAGCCCTCAGTTACATCGCGACATGTATCAAGCGCTTAACGAGTTGCGTTACGACAGGGACACGCGGGTTATTGTGCTTACCGGAGCGGGCGAGAGCTTCTGTGCGGGCCAGGATCTAAAGCAATATTTTATGGAGATGGACTCCCAGCCGCAGAGCGTTCGAGATGAGGTGAGGACCTTATCCCGGCGTTGGCGCAACGAGCTGCTTCGCACGATGCCACAGCCGGTCATCGCAAAGATCAACGGCTGGTGCTTTGGGGGTGGCTTTACAATCGTCACCGCCGCCGACATCGCCATCGCCGCGGAAGACGCAACATTCGGTCTGTCGGAAATAAATTTCGGACACTTTCCGGGTGGAGAGGTCACGATCGTTCTCACCGAGCATCTCCAGCCCAAGCACGGGCTTTTCTATGCCCTCACCGGTAAGACCTTCACCGCGAAGGAGGCTGAGCGCATCGGGTTGATTACAAAAGCGGTCCCGCGGGCGGACTTAGACAAAGAGGTGAGAGAGATCGCGAACAACTTATTAGAAAAAGATCCCGTTGCTTTAAAGGCGGTCAAAGAAGCCTGGTACTATACCTTTTACTCCTCGCCTGATGTGGCTTACGAGATCTCGGGCCTGGTTTCAGAGCGAATCAAGCACGAGCACGGCGGGCGTCCCGGTATAAAGCAATTTGCTGAGAAGCAATACCGGCCCGGGTTAGGGGCGTATAAGTGGGAGAAGTAGACAGAGACAGAGACGGAATCCAGGACCAAGAATTCAGGGAGATTCTTTGGCTTCGCCTCAGAATGCCAGGTGAATCAAGCTAGAGGGAAAAATTACCGAGAGAATAGGAAGCGATCTATGATGGGAGGTCATGCAGTAGCTCAATGCCTTCGTAACGAAGGAGTGTGGCACGTGTTCTGTGTACCGGGAGAGAGCTACGTCGCTGTCCTGGATGGACTGCGGGACATGCCCGAGATCACACTGATTACCAACCGGCAGGAAGGGTGTTCCTGCTTCATGGCGGAGGGCTACGCCAAAACGACCCGGAGGACCGGAGTCTGCATCGTGACGCGGGGTCCAGGCGCCACCAACGCCAGCATCTCCATCCATTCAGCCAAGTACGATTCCACGCCTTTGGTGCTCCTCGTGGGGCAGGTCGCGCGCGCCGCTCGGGGCCGGGAGGCCGGTCAGGAGATCGACTATACCCACTTTTTCGGAAGCATCGCCAAGTGGGTGGTTGAGATCAACGACCCCTTGGAGACTGTGTCGCAATTAGCCGTCCGCCCTTCGAGA
>JBOHVJ010000417.1:0-11909 GCA_050735075.1 Binatia bacterium | reverse complement strand
GGACCGCTCAGCGGACCTGCCAGCGGCCACGGAAGCATGAGCCCATGGACTGTGCGCAACACGTTCATCGCATGGGGCGTCGATTTCAAGAGGGGCGTCACGGTCCGGGTCCCGGCCAGCAACGTGGACCTCACCCCTACACTCCTGACCCTCAAGGGTATCGCCGACTCCAAGGGACTCGACGGCCGCGTGCTGCTGGAGGCACTGAACGGCGGGCCGGACGAGGAGCAGGTCTCGGTAGAAGTCCGCACCTACACGACCGAGACGGCCGCTGGCCAGTACAAGGCGGCCATTCAGGTGACGGAAGTGGGAACCCAGCGCTATATCGACAAGAGCTGGCGTATTCGCTAGCGTCTGATCGACAACGGTTCGTTCCAGAGTGCTCCCTCCGCTTTCACTTGGCACTCACGTTTCGCAACAGTGCTGTCCTCGATTTGACACAATAGCTTCCTATCGGATAACCTCCGACAAAAGCCGAAAGCTAACCTTTTAAATTCACCATTTCCGTAATGAATCCTAATCACTCAAGGAGCGACAAGTGAAAGCCATTCGCATCCATCAATTTGGTCCAACAGAGGAGGTCCTCCAGTACGAGGATGCTCCGATTCCAGAACCCAAGCCGCAAGAGTTGTTGGTAAAAGTAGAGGCCGCTTCTTTGAACCGGGCGGACCTTGGCCTTCGCAAGGGAAGTTACCGAACTAGGCCAGAAGACCTGCCGCTCATTCCAGGTAGGGAGTTCGCCGGGACAGTGACAACCGTGGGCTCTCAAGTCCAGGGCTTTCACGTGGGCCAGAGGGTTGTAGCTCAGCCTGGACTAGGCGGATATGCTGAGTACGCGGTAGCGAAGGCCTCACAGACCCGTCCGGTGCCACATGGCGTGGACTCGGTGACGGCCGCTGCCATGCCCACGGTCTTCCTTACCTCTTGGTTCGCGCTGGTCGAGGACGCAAAGATGAAGTCCGCTGACAATGTGCTCATTCAGGCGGGCGGAAGCGGTGTCGGCATCGCAGCCATTCAAATCGCCAAGCAGGCAGGAGCACGAGTTATCACGACGGCGGGCAGCAACGAAAAATGCACTCGACTGCGTGAATTGGGGGCTGACGAGACCATCAACTACACTGTTCAGGACTTCCGGCAAGAGGTGCTACGCCTTACCGGAGGCCGTGGTGTGGACGTGGTGTTGGAAATGGTGGGAGGCGAGGTTTACAACAAAAGCCTTGAGGTCCTGGCTACTAGCGGCCGGCTGGTTTCCATCGGTGGGGCTGTTGGTCCCATACCTGATACACCGCCAATTCTGGCAGAGGGTCGCAAGGCGAGTCGCTTCTCCATAACCAATTATTTAAATTCCCATCCGGAGGCCTTCAATCAACTGGACGCCTTTCTGCTTCTAGTCCGCGACAAGAAACTCCAGGTAGTGATAGACCACACCTTCCCCTTGAAAGAGGCACGAGCTGCCCAGCGCTACCTGGAAGGAAGAGACCACTTCGGAAAGATAGTACTGACGATGTAGGATCGAGTTGCCGCTAAGTAAAAGAGGGGTCATGTTTCTTAAAGGCAAATTGCAAGCCATATTTTTCCCTATCCTTCTCTCCCTTCTCTTTGCATGGACGCTTCCCGCTTCCGCCCAACAAGTCAAAAGCGGAATCGTTATCGCGGACAACGAGCTGGCCTCGAAGGCCGGGATGGAGATGCTCAAGCGCGGCGGCAATGCGGTGGATGCCGCGGTAGCTACGGCCTTTGCCCTTGGGGTAGTGGACCCAGCCTCATCGGGGGTGGGAGGAGGAGGATTTATGGTGATCTATCAGGCGAAGGAAAAGAAGGCCCACGTATTGGATTTCCGCGAAACGGCTCCCGGCGCGGCGCGGAGAGAACTCTACATGAGAGAAGGACGACCCGTCCCGGCTCTGAGCTTGACCGGCCCGCTCGCCGTTGCCGTTCCTGGCCAGGTCGCTGGCCTTACAGAGGCATCGAAGCGGTTTGGCAGTTTGCCATTACCGACAATCATGGCCCCAGCGATCCGTTACGCCACGGAAGGCTTTCCTCTGCGCGGCCACCTCCGCCATGCTGTAGAACGTCATCTCCCCTCCATCCGCAAGGTGCCCGATTTTGCCCGTATCTTTCTTGCCGGAGATGGGCAAAAGATCCGCCAGCCGGAATTGGGTGAGACCCTCAAGGCCATCGCAGAAGAGGGCTCGCAAGCTTTCTACCAAGGACGGATCGCTCAGGCCATCATAGACGATCTCAATAAAGAAGGCGGAATCTTGACGATCGAAGATCTAAAAAACTATCGGCCCGTGTGGAGAGAGCCTATTATCGGGAGCTACCGCAAGTGGTTGGTGATTACCATGCCTCCTCCGAGCTCGGGAGGGATCGCCTTGATTCAGATGCTCAATGTATTGGAAGGCCACAAGCTCAATCTCATTCCCCATAACTCCGCTGCTTACCTCCACCTTTTGTCGGAGACCATGAAGCATGCCTTTGCCGACAGGGCCCGATATTTAGGAGATCCGGACTTTGTCCAGATCCCGACCCAAAGGCTTATCTCAAAAGAATATAGTTCCTGGATTCGTAGCCAAATCTTATCGGCAAAGACCCATGCCCCTGCCTTTTATGGCCTTGGTTCCTTCAAGCCGGAGCAAGGGGGGACAACCCATTTTGGTGTCTTGGATCAAGCTGGTAATGCCGTCTCATGTAGCCTGACCATCAACACCCAATTCGGATCGAAAGTCCTGGTTCAAGGAACAGGGGTTATCCTTAACAACGAGATGGACGATTTCTCCATCCACCCCACCCTGGCCAATGTTTACGGGCTTATAGGCACCGAAGCCAATTCTATCCAGCCCAAGAAAAGGCCGCTCAGCAGCATGGCTCCAACCATCATCCTCCAGGGTGACCATCCTGTTTTGATTGTGGGGGCCTCGGGGGGCCCGCGCATTATAAGCGCTACCTTTCAGACCATCCTCAATGTCCTGGATTTTCGTATGCCGCTCAAAAAGGCGGTAGGATCTCCGCGCGTCCACCACCAGTGGATGCCAAACGAACTCGTGGTAGAAAAGAAAATTTTCCCAGACACTAGAAAATCCTTGGAGCGGAGGGGACACGCGGTCAAAGAAAGGAGCTCTTTAGGGGTGGTACAGGCGATCTACGTTAAGCGAGGGAAGGTCAGTGCGGAGGCCGATCCGAGAAAAGAGGAGAAGGCTCGTTCAGAGTGAAAAGAATAATTAAAGGCGCTTCCTCGACCACCACGCCTGTAGCGGCTGAAGAATTTGCCAGCCCATCCAAAGCCGCTGAGGCAACTTGCCAAGTTTACCCCAGCGGGCACTGACGATCAGCGCGGTTACACCCATCACTAGAGCGGGATGCGCTTTAAAAAATTGCATCAGACCAACGACCCTACTGACAAATCTTATCGACCTCTGTAAGGGCTGATAGCTTTGCGCTAGTTGGTCTCTCTGGGCGGCCGCTCGAGAAATTAAGCTTTCCCGCCGACGTGCTAATTCTGCCAGCTTGCTACTCACGAATTTAGGACTTCAAGCGCTCGATATCCTTGGCTAATTCTGACAGCGTGGCGGAAAACAATTTGGGTCTGGACATGGCTTTTTTTCGTAGGATCCCTCCCGCGGTCAAACCCAAACCCAGGTACAGTGCGACAAATCCACCCAGGACATAAAAGCGATGCGTGTCCCAGAATATGACCACGACAAAAAGGGTTAGCAGAAGGATCCCAAGGCTCACGCAAAAGAAGGAAATCACCGCGAGCAGAATCATCTCCTTGAATCGCTCTCGCTCCTCTTCGAACTCAGTGGAGACGAGATCCAATCGAGTCTGCAAGACGGCAAGGAATGTTGCCAATACTGCCTTGAGCGGGTCGAAAAGACCCTTCGCGCGGGTCGTGTCCCCCTCACTGTCTTCCGCAGCCATTTTCAAAAGATCAACTGCGGCGGAGGAGTAGTCCAAGGATCAGACCGATGCCGGCTGCAATGCCTACGGCGTTCCAGGGATTTTCTCGCACATAAACGTCCGCGGCTTTGGCCGCCTCTTTGGTTTTATCGATAACAATCCCTTCAGCGTCGGCTAAGCTCTTTTTTCCCTCTCCCAGACTTTGCTCGATGCGATGACGCGCCGCAGCCACCCTTTCGCCAGCTTGATTTGCAGTCGCTTTTAGTAGCTCTTCGGCGTCGCCAACCAGAACCTTAAAGTCTGAGAATAGCTTGTCTCTTGTCACTTCTGCGTTCATAGGACCTCCTTTGCTTTATGATATAACAAATAACGCCTTTCGGGCAATCGAAGCCAGGTAAGAAAAGGCTTTTTCTCCCATTTGATTTCAGTCAACCCTTAACTTAAGATGATTTTGCCTTTAGAATTCGAGCCATCATAAGGCATGGAGGAGATTACAGATGAGCCGCTTTAAATGGATTGTTACTTTGTGCTTACTGACATCCATCGCCTCTTTGCGACCCACCATTTCTTGGTCCCAAGGGAGTCCGGATCCAAAACTGGTTGAAGGGGCAAAAAAAGAGGGGAAGATGGTCTGGTACACCACCATGACTTTGGACCAGAGTAAACAGGTTGTAGATCTATTCGAAAAGAAATACCCATTTATCAAACCCGATCTTTTTCGGACAGGTGGCGGACCGCTGCTCAACAAGATCTTCACTGAGGCCCGAGGCGGAAGACATGCCTGGGACGTCGTTGTGGGAAGGGGTGAGATGGTGCTTCCCCTAGCTGAGAGAAAACTCCTCGCCTCGTACCACTCGCCCGAAACGAAGATGATCGACAGCGACCTGGTGGATAAAGAAGGATTGTGGACGGCTTACTATGTTAATACCTATGTGCTCGGCTACAATACGAAGCTAGTGAAGAAAGATGACGTTCCCAAGACTTATGAGGCCTTGTTGAATCCTAAGTGGAAGGGAGGACAAATCTCCGTCGATAATGAGGCCTATGGCATGCTTCAAGGACTCATCGACGTATGGGGAAAGGAAAAGGCAGTTTCCTACCTTAAAAAACTTGCAGCTCAGGATCCGGTTGTGAAGCGGGGCAATACTGAAAGAGTACAACTTGCGGTTGCTGGGGAGTATGCTCTTATCATAGCCTACAACCAGACGATTCAAAGAATGACTTCCAGGGGAGCGCCCATTGACTGGATCGCTCTAGAGCCTGCAGTGGTTCAGGTCAATCCAGCAATGCTTGCGGCCAAGGCCCCTCATCCCAATGCCGCCAGGCTATTCCTCGACTTCATTTTGTCGAAGGAGGGCCAGCAGTTGCTTACGGGTTTTCAGCGCATTCCGGTACGTAAGGATGTGGAGCCAGACCCGCCGCGGCTCTTTAGGGGCTACAAGCGGGTTTTAGAACACCCAGAGGGTTACAAGGACTTTGACGCGACTGTGAAGCTTTATCTGGAGATCTTCAAGCTACGGTAGTGCAATCTCGAGTTCCGGGTCTGGAGTTTTGGGTTTTCAAGTAGTGAGTATTGGCTATTCAAAACTCGAAACTACTAAGAATGAAATGGGTTCTTGAGCATGATGGTCTGGTCTCTCTCAGGGCCAACCGAGACCAAGACCATCTCCGTCCCAACGATTTCCTCCAGGCGTCGAACATACCTCTGTGCATTGATCGGGAGATCGGAGAGTTTCCTCGCTCCTGAGCAGGTAGCATCCCAACCCTCCAGTTCTTCCCACACGGGCTCCGCGCGCTCCAGAACCCTCAGACTAGAGGGAAACTCATGATAGGTCTCCCCTTCTGAGCGGTAGGCGGTGCATACCCTGATCTTTCTGAATCCGGTAAGGACATCAAGTTTTGTTAGGGCGATTCCGGTCATCCCGTTGATGCGCACTGCGTGGCGCACCCCCACCGCATCAAACCAACCACAGCGGCGCGGCCTCCCGGTAGTGGCACCGAACTCATCCCCATCCTGTTTCAATTTCTCTCCCTCCAGACCCTTGAGCTCGGTAGGGAATGGACCGCTTCCCACACGCGTTGTATAAGCCTTTGAGATGCCGATAATGTGATGGATGTTTCGTGGCCCCACTCCTGCGCCTGCACATACCCCACCGATCACTGTATTCGATGAAGTGACAAAGGGATAGGTCCCGTGGTCGACATCCAGGAGAGTCCCTTGAGCCCCTTCAAATAGGACTTTTTTGCCGGCCTTGATCTCGCGGTCGATGAGGAGTCCTGTGTTAGTCACGTACCCTTTAAGTCTTTCCCGGTAGCCGCAGTAGGTGTCGTGAATCTCTCTAAAGTTCAGGGTTTTTTCTTTCAGGATCGCCTTGAGATAGATGTTCTTCTCTCCGATGTTGTGCTTCAGCTTCTCGCGAAAGGTCTCTTCCTCCAGAAGATCGATCAACCGGATCCCAATCCGGGCAACCTTGTCTTCGTAAGCCGGCCCGATACCGCGTCCTGTCGTGCCAATCTTTCCTTTGCCCCTCAGCCTCTCTCGGGCCTGATCGATGGATTTGTGGTAAGGCATAATCAGGTGGGCTTCTTCGCTAATCCGCATCAGGGAGTCGTCTAAAAGGTATCCTCTCTCTTTGAGTGCGCGAATCTCCTCCAAGAGAACTTCCGGATCCACCACAACTCCGTTTCCGATCACGCAGAGCTTGTTCGGGTGGAGAGCCCCCGAAGGAATGAGATGTAAGACCGTTTTTTCCCCGTCAACAACGAGAGTATGGCCAGCGTTATTGCCACCCTGAAAACGCACCACGATATCCGCGTCATGGGTAAAGAGGTCGACAATCTTGCCTTTGCCCTCATCCCCCCATTGGGCTCCAATAACAGCGACGTTGGCCACGAAAACTCCGCTAGTAGGCAGTTGGCAGCAGGCGGTAGGCAGAAAAAAATTGGTTCAAGTCGTTTAAATCGTTCAAATCGCCAACGGATTGAACGGCTTGAACGGTTTGAACGTCTGTTTCCATTAGAGTTTTACTAACTCAGCGGTAATGATATTCGGCAGATTGCGCAGGGCTTCGAGGGTCTCCTTTGGGACGGCATCGTCCACATGAATAAAAGAAATAGCCATCCCCCCAACTTTTTCTCGCCCCAACTCCAGTCCCGCTATGTTGATCCCCTTCTGTCCCAGAAGGGTGCCTACGGCGCCGACTACACCAGGGACATCGCGGTTATGAAGGATGAGAATGTAGCCCTCAGGGACAGCTTCAAGATAGAAGTTATTGATCTTGACAATCCTCGGGTTGTTGCTACCAAAGATCGCGCCTTCAACCTCAAGCTCTTTGTCTTTAGTCTTAACCCGAACTGTCATGGAGCTGGCAAAATCACTGGCACGACTGCTCTTTGACTCTACGACTGTGATTCCCCTCTCGCGTGCCACCACTGGGGCATTGACGTAGTTTACGCTTGATTCCATCACCGGGGTTAAGATTCCCTTAAGGACGGCCAAGGTCAGAGGGGCCACGTCATATTGGGTCACTTCTCCGCCATACTCGATGTGAACCTCCTTAGGGACTGTGGCTAACATCTGGACTTGAAGGCTGCCAAGCTTTTCCCCCAAAGTGAGATAGGGTCGAAGCGCAGTTAGAAGCTCTGGACTCACAGAAGGAACATTAACCGCGTAGCGGATGATCCCACGGGTCAGAAAATCAACCATCTGCTCCGCTACAGCTACAGCCACGTTAAGTTGGGCTTCATCCGTAGATGCTCCCAGGTGCGGGGTCGTAATCACCTGTTCCATCTTAAGCAGCGGATGGTCTGGTCGAGGGGGTTCATCGACAAAGACATCCAGGGCTGCCCCTGCTACTTTTCCAGCTCGAAGTGCATCCGCCAGATCCTTTTCATCGACGATGCCCCCACGGGCACAGTTGATGATTCGGACTCCCTCTTTCACCTTGGCAAAGGTCTTTCGATTGATCAGACCTCGAGTTTCGTTGGTCAAAGGGACATGGACGGTAATAAAGTCCGACCTTTCATAGATTTCATCCAAGCTCACCAGCTCCACCCCAAGCCGGGCCGCGCTCTCCGCCGGCACAAAGGGATCGTGCGCGATCACCTTCATGCGAAATCCCAATGCCCTCTCCGCAACAATGCGACCGACATTACCGAGGCCAATGACTCCAAGGGTCTTATTGCAGAGCTCTACTCCCATAAACTTTTCTCGCACCCACTTTCCACCTTTCAGCGCGGCGACCGCCTGAGGAATGTGGCGGGCCAGAGCTAGCATAAGGGAGACCGTATGTTCCGCGGTCGTCACGTTGCTCCCACCGGGTGTGTTCATGACCACAATGCCTTTTTTGCTGGCGGCCTCCACATCGATATTCTCTACACCGACCCCCGCCCTTCCAATCACCTTAAGGTTCAGAGCCGCCTCAACAATATCCGCTGTCACCTTGGTCCCACTGCGGATAACCAAGCCGTGAAAATCTCCGATTATCTTTTTGAGCTCTGCTGGCTTGGGCCCTAAGCGCACTTCGACTTCAAACCTAGCGGTGCGCTGAAAAACCTCGAGTCCCTGAGGTGCGAGTGGATCGGTAACGAGTATTTTGGTTTGCTGCTCCACTTTGCCGTCCTTGCCTCTCTCCTTGTCATTCTGAGGAGCTCAGGCGACGAAGAATCTATTCCCGTACGGTGTTTACTTGAGATTCTTCGCGTTGCTCAGAATGACAGTTGTAGAGTCTGATGACCTCGAAAAACGATATGTCACGGTCAGCTAAACCAGGATCTCCATAAAGATCTCTTGTGCAGCGGCTACTCCCTGGCCGAACTTCACCGGGAAACCGAACTTCTTGAGCGCCATCTCCAACCCGCTGATAGCGACCAGCACATCGAACGCCCCCATGTACCCTACATGGGCGATGCGAATGATTCTTCCCCGAAGCTGGTCCTGCCCCTCGGCAAAGGTAATCCCCATTTGGTCACGGAGATAATCCAACAGCCTATCCCCGTCCATACCATCCGGCAGCAAGACCCCAGTGGCTGCTGGACTCGGATTATCAGCGGCGAGAAGCCTAAGTTCCAATGCCGTCGCTGCGGCCCGAGTTGCCCGCGCCATGCGGTCGTGGCGGGCGTACACTCGATCCAGACCTTCCTCTTGCATCATTTTGAGTGATGCACGCAGACCGAAGATAAGCGAAACCGCCGGGGTAAATGCCGCAGCCCCTTTCTGTTGGCTCTTTCGCTCTAGTCTCAAATCAAAATAGAACCTGGGTAGCTTCGATTTTTCTGTCATTGCCCAGGCGCGGTCGCTTAGCCCGATGAATCCAAGCCCCGGGGGAAGCATCAGCGCCTTCTGCGAACCGGTTACCAAGACATCGATGCCCCATTCCTCCATAGGCACAGGCAAGACGCCTACGGCGGTGACGCCATCGACTAGGAGAAGTGGGCCATTGCGAGTGATCTGGGCGATCTCACGCACTGGATGCAAAGCGGTGGTGGAGGTCTCACTGGCTTGGACCAAGACCCCTTTGATATCTGGATTCGCCTGAAGACGCTTTTTGATAGTTTCGACCTTGACGGCCCTTCCCCATTCCACTTGGAGATCGATGGCTTCAAGCCCGAATGCCTGACATATCTGCAGCCACCGCTCACCGAACTTTCCTCCGTTAATCACCAGAACCTTTTCGTTAGGAGAGAATAGGTTGGAGACAGCCGCCTCCATGGCTCCCGTACCTGATGAGGCCAAAACCAATACGTCATTCTTCGTTACGAAGAGGGCCTTGAGCCCCTCCCTCACTTCAGCCAAAATCTTGCTGAACTGAGGCGTCCTATGATGAATCATGGTCTCCGCCATGGCCCTAAGGACCTCGTTAGGGATTGGAGTGGGGCCAGGCGCGAGCAAATACTGCTTAATCATGCTTAAAAACCTTTAGCAGTCAGCTTTCAGCTATCAGCCAGATTGCAGAGTGAAATCTCTTATCCGAGCTAAAAGGCTGAACGCTGATGGCTGATAAACTAGACACAAAAAAGCCTGAATCTCTCTCCCTTAAGAGACCCAGGCGTTCGGCCATCTTAACGTTTAGCACTTCCCCGTGGTTAGTTCCACGCAGACGCCAGTCGCGCAAACCGATGGATTCAACTTTACCTATCTTACTTAGAAGGCACGATTTGTCAATGGGTTATGGGCTCGCTTCCGAAATCTGATTTGCCAACGATTTTTAACTATGCCAATATCTCCCTCTTGTAATACTGTAAGGCACTCAGCAATGGCGTTCAGCGTTCAGCTTTTGGCGAACGCCTTTAAGCTGCTAGTGTAGTGTCTCATAAAAAGCTTTACTCACCGTTCGTGGTGATCCCTCGACAAGCTCGGGACTAAAGGCGCAGTCGAGGGAGCCTGTCCTGAGCAAAGCCGAAGGGTCGAACCACAAAGAAAAAGACGTTGAAAAGATTCACCCTTCGACTTGCTCAGGGCGAACGGAAAAGGTAAATCGTTGTAAAGGTATTTTAGAGACACACCACTAGCTGATCACTGAGAGCTGAAAGCTTCTTGAAACAATGAGCGGAGCGGAATTCTGCCGGGCCATGCTAATATCTGGTATCGCTACCTTTGTCGCTACGGTTTATGGTTATTGGGAGGTCTCCTTTGGGCTTCCCAAGTTAGACTTCGCCACCCTTCTAGGACAGAGGCTTGTTCCTGATGGGAGTTCCAGAGAATTCACCTTCAGTTGGGGAATGGCACAGCACTTTGTGGATGGCGCCCTTCTGGGGACTCTTTACATCCGCTTCTTTCATCCGATCTACCCCCGGCCACACTGGTTTTCGGGGCTAGTTTACGGAGTCCTGATTTGGATCGCCTCAGGTGTCGTTACCTCTCCCCTATTCAAAGCTGGATTTTTCTGGTGGGGTTGGGGAGGTCCGGCCCTCTTAGGCGTTTTTATCTGGCACCTTGTCTGGGGCTTGGTCCTGGGAATAACTTCTTATCTGGCTGAGGGCGAGGTACATCATCGGAGGAAACCATGAAACTAAAATCCATTTCTTGCCTTATCGCTATTCCCTTCTCTCTCTTTCTCTGGAGTCAAGAGACCTCTGCTTTGAGCTGCGGTGAGACCATAAAGCAAAACACGACGCTAAAGTCAGATTTGAACTGCTCGGGTCATGGAATTGTCATTGATGGAGAGGGGATCACCCTGGACCTGGGAGGTCATACCATCAAGGGACCGGGAAGAGGGGGATGGGTCTGGCCGGAGAGGGCGCTAAGCAGTGTCGGCATCCGAGTCACGGGGAAAAAGAATGTGACCATCCATAATGGACGGATAACCAATTTTGCTACGGCAGTTCTGGTGGAGGACACGCAGGGGGTAACCGTCCAGGGAGTCACCTCAATCTCTAACCACTACGGCATCTATCTATTTCGCGGGAGTAGAAGTGTCCTAAGCGGCGTCAATGTTTCCAACAATATCTATGGCCTTCATCTCCAAGATACTCGGGAAAACCAAGTCACGCGCAGCCTGATCTTTAAAAGCCACCACGGAAGTCCCGGAGGATACGGTATTAACCTTTATAGTTCCAACAGAAACACGATAAGTGAGAGCCGTATTGAGTCGAATCAAAGCCAGGGAATCTGGCTGATCGACTCGCGGGATAATTCAATATACCGCAACAACTTTATCCGAAACTCCACCAGTGCGGTGGATGAGACCGGCGCCAACCTTTGGTATCATCCTGAGCGGCGCGAGGGCAACTACTGGAGTGATCATAAAGGACCGGGCTCCTACACCATCGGCGGATTCGCAGGCGCCAAGGATCTTTACCCCGCTTCCAAGGAGATACCGCTAGGGAAAATAAATTGAGGCAAACGAAACTCATTCTTTTTGATATCGACGGGACACTGACTCGCTCCCACAACGGGTTCATCCCGTTCAATGAGGCGATTCTGAAAACCTTCGGAATTCCCGGCGATATCCGCACGGTCGTTCCCGATGGCAACACTGATCCGCTGATCCTCGAAGAGATTTTTGCCA
>JBOHVJ010000416.1:0-1971 GCA_050735075.1 Binatia bacterium | reverse complement strand
GGAAAACGGGGCGATGGATACTTGGTCTTTTCTGCCGCAAACGCACAGTAATTTAGACCTACGGAAGCCGTCAAAAGAAGCGTGGCAATCCACTGTTTCATACCTGCCTCCTAAACCCGCGAAGTTCTTGTTAGCATTTAGCCCTTACCGGTGTCATTCTGAGCAACGCGAAGAATCTCATCCTTGATGCTTCGCTCCGAGATGCTTCGCTTCGCTCAGCATGACATAAAAGCTCTTTCCGGTAGGGTTCATGGAATAACTCCAGGTAACAACAAACGGATCATCTCTTTTTCACCGGCGGATGAAAGTACTCGTAATTACCTCCCTCGACCTTTTTCATCACCATTGTAATCGTTTTCCATGGATCCTTTGCATAGTCTTCATATTTCCCTGGCGCATTGATGCCGGGCAGGTGAGGCGCCCATTCCTGGCGCAGCACATCATCCGGGTTTCCGTACCTAGACGCCAGGGCCCTTATCTCGGGGGAGTCGAGGGCTGTGATTCGTCCCTTGTTGACAAGGGTGAGCCAGGTGTTTTTGGTGCCTCGAACCTTTGCCCGGTAGGTAAGAAAAAGATTGTGGATATGCCAGCCATGGCGGTTCGGCAGCCCATGTTTCTTTTCGAACTCGATCACCTCCGGAGGCTTGGTCGGACCTTGGGGACCTTCTCTGACCTCCATGCCGAAGCCCCAATGGATGACCCCTGCCACGTTTCGCTCGGTTTGATTCGTGCCCTGGAGGTTCTCATCCATCCGCTTGTAGAATTTAGGATTGGTCCCCAACCCGCCCTCACGCAGCCACCAGTAACCCGGTTTGTCGCGATAAGGCCATGTGACTTCGTTGATGCCGGGGATCTTCATCGCCTCACGCCAGATATCGCCGTAGGGACCTCCGCCCCTGACTTCAGCGACATAGCCTTTTTTGAGATGCACCTCTATCCGAGGAAAAGAGCCTCTGTGGTTGTTGGTCCCGGCAATGACACCATTCGCCTCACCGACAAAGTGAGGAATATATTCTTTCTTCAGCGCAGGATACTCAATGACGGAGTAGGGGTGGCGGCCTGTCGCGGACCCTGGGAGCATGAAGAGGTGGCCCTGCTCGTAAGCCGATTTTCCCCATGCCTCCGCAGTTTTCTCATCTACTTCCATGGTGATGTTGGTTCCTTCCGGATCGGTGGCATGGACCTTATCGATCCAACCGATGGGTTCTATGACACGCTCTTCAACGAGCCTCCAGACGTCTCCGGGAAACTCGGGCACTTTGCTCATCAGCTCCCAGCGGTTATCGAAGATGAAGTTGCCGTACATCTTCTCTCTGTGATGCTCTATATCTCTCGCCCTGCGCGCCCGACCGCCCCTAGCGTAGTAAACGATGTTGATATCCGGATTCTCATCGAGATACTTGATCAGCCCCTTGGCCAAAGAGGGTGCTTCCTTATCTTTCTTGGACAAAACCTCAGGAAGCTTAATCTCGGGGAAGAGCTTGGCATGTAATTCAGGGCGGCTTTTCTTTAACCAATCTATGGGCCAACTGCCGGTGAAGTCTGCCTCGAAGTAGCCCTGCTCAGATGTGTACCAAACCTGAGCCTTGCGAATGGCCAAGGCCTCTTCCAGGGTCAATCCCTTGAGTTCGTGTTCCAGGATGATGCGCGCCTTAACCCCTCGTTCTGTGTAAGCCCGCCTGATTGCTTCCAGGACCATCGGCTCTGCAACATGGTCCGTAGCGACAAGGAGGACAGTCTTTCCTTTCTCTACTAGGCCAAGTGGAGTCCTACCGCCGGTCTGGCGCACCGCAGCACGGGCGAAAGGCATGACATCCTCGATCGATTTAGGAGGCTTTAAATAGGAGGGAAAACGGGGCGATGGATACTTGGTCTTTTCTGCCGCAAACGCACAGTAATTTAGACCTACGGAAGCCGTCAAAAGAAGCGTGGCAATCCACTGTTTCATACCTGCCTCCTAAACCCGCGAAG
>JBOHVJ010000415.1:0-6693 GCA_050735075.1 Binatia bacterium | reverse complement strand
CTTCTGTCTGCGCCCAACTAAAGTTGAGCAGCGGCGAGTTTTTGTCAGTGGTCCGCTCGCCGACAGGCAAAAGCCCTCCGGCGCTGTAGCGCCGAATCGACTCATCGCGAGGCGCGGTGATGGGCTGAGATCGATCCGGGCTCGGATAATCCTCTTGAAAGGCGGCCCCCAACCCATAAACCAGCGGGACGTCGAGGCCGTCCATCCAGATCATCGGCTCAGGGTGCTCACTGAAATGGCCGTGCCAGTACCAGTTCGGCGTTAGCAGCAGATCCCTCGGCTCCATCGACTCGGGCTCCCCGTTCACGACAGTGCAAGCACCCTCACCTTCTATAACGAAGCGCAACGCGGCCATCGTGTGACGATGGGAAGGTGCGACCTCGGTCCCCTCGATAAGCTGAATGGCCGCGACCAGCGTATGGGTCGTTCCCATCCTCGGGCCGGGGATCCCCGGGTTGCGCAGGGTTAGCACCCGGCGCTCCGCTCCCTCGGCGCCGAGCGGGATCAGCTCACGCGACTGCATCACTCTGTGCCGCAGCTCTTTCCAGCGCCAGAGATAGGGCTGAATGTGCGTTTGAGGTTCTCGCAGCCGGTCCGCCACTCCTATCCATAGGGGCGTAAGTTGCTCCTGTAAGACCGCCTCGTGGAACTGCTCCAGGGTCAGGCGATCGGAGGGCGGTTGTTGAGACACTTGCGTCTTCCTTGTTTCCGCTTTCATAACGATTACCTCTCTCCTGCAATTCTATTTGTATTCTGCTCTGCTTTCAAAGCTCTGTCGTTGTTCGTGTCCGTCGCTCGTGTTCGTGAACCAAACACGAGCACAAAATCTCACCTCTACTGAGTTCTCCTTCCTCTCCCGCCGGGGGAAAGGGAACACTACCCCAAGCACGATTCTATGGCCAACGGTTGCCATGAGCCGGAAAAATTTCCAGTAGTCTTCGAAAGCCTTTTCAGTTTTCATAATTCCGTTTTCATAACTCAGCTTTCAGCCTTCATCCTTTTTCTCTGTTCTTCGGCCACCTCAAGGATGGATCGCGTGATGGCCGGGTAGCAGCCGCAGCGACATATATTTCCTTTAAGCCACTCGGCAATCTCCTCATAGGTGGGTGAAGGATTCTCGCTGAGCAATGCCTTGGCGGCCAAAATCTGCCCCGGCGTGCAGTAGCCACACTGAACTCCCACGTTGCGAATGAATGCTTTTTGGAGTGGGTCCAACTCGTCTCCTACCTGAACTCCCTCGATGGTGGTCACGGACTTCCCATCAGCCTCGAAGGCCAGAGTGCTGCAGGAGCTCGTTGGTTTGCCATCGACTAGCACCGTGCATGCTCCACAGACCTGCGACTCGCAAGAACGTTTCGTGCCGGTAAGCCTCAACCTATATCTTATGAGGTCCAGCAAGACTTCTTCCACCGGCACCTGCCCGCTCCACGGCTGTCCATTGATGGTCAAAGAGATGTCGACCACCTGCAAGGTCTTCAGTTCAGCCAACTGATTATCCATTTTGCTTATTTCCTTTATTCTGGGCTGACTGCTTTAGCGCCCTCCCCAGCAGAACACTTGTGATGTGGATTTTATAATCCGCCGATCCTAAAAGATCGTCGACAGGCCGGAGCGCCTCGCCGAGATAGGGCTTCGCTTCGGCGACCACGTGCTCTACATCCTTTAGCGTCAAGCCTTGGACCCTGGACTCCAACTCCCGCAGTCGTATCGCCTTAGGCCCCACGCAACCGACCGCTAGCCTCGCTTGATCCACCTGCTCGTCCTGCCACTTAACCGCCGCGGCCACATTCAGTGTCGGACGGTGATACCGCTCAATCCGCAGGTAGGCGTGGCCCCATCCTGGGGCAAGGGGGGGCACCTGTACAGACGTGAGCAGTTCATCCGGCTCAAGCGCAGTCTCATACGCTCCTTTGACAAAATCCTCCAAGGGTAGTTTGCGCTGCCCGCTTTTCCCACTGACGCTCACCGTAGTCTCATGGACCAGCAGGGCCGTTCCCGGATCGGCATAGGGGTCGGCAAAGCATAAGTTTCCGCCGAGCGTGCCTTGGCTTCGTACACGAATGTTTCCTATCTGGGATTCGGCGTACGCGAACATCGGCAGCCGCTCTCGCACTTGAGGGTCTCTTTCCAATCGGTAGTGTGTCACGGTAGCGCCGATGTCGACCGAGCCGCCGTTCCAGGAAATCTCATTTAACGGAGCGATCGGTTTGATATTGACCAGCGTATCGGCTTCGACCAACCGATGGCGGAGGAGCAATATCAGCTCCGCCCCGCCAGCGTAAATTTCCGCTCGCTCGCCAAGGCGACCCAACTCGCTCGAGGCCTCGGCTACGGTAGTTGGATTTAGGACCTTAAAGGGTAGAAGCATGGCACCAAGCCTGGAGGCCGCGCGGACGAATCGAGTTCAAAACGGACCATTGCTGAGGTACCGACCAGTCGGCTGCGGCCGGAAGCCTCTTCGATCATTGACTCCCGCCGACTCCCAGTTCCTTCTGCGCCGCCGCAGCGGTAACCTCTCACCGATCCTCTCCGCGTTTCTCTTACCAAGATCTAAAAGAAGGCGTGAATCATGTCAAGCACATCCTGGATGCAATTCCAAATCTCGAATGTCTCACTTTTCCGAATCGCAATTGTCTTAGCGTGAAGTGTTCAGCTAGTCGGAAGCGGAAAAATCGCAGCGCAGAGAAAGTGAAGGAAAATCGAAAAAGTTAAGCTGGTGGTCGCAGCAGGACTTGAACCTGCGACCTCTCGCATGTGAGGCGTCTCCCGATTGTCATTGCAGCTTAACGCCTGCCAAAACAGCCAACCATTTTGGCGCAATCGCGTTTCTTTCTTCACACGCCAACACTAGCGGTTTGCTGCAATGCACGGACAAAAGGCGGTACAGCGATAGTGCGCAATGTGCTTCGCTTTACCGTCTCGGAAGGCGCTTCCGCTCGCCTGATAAGCAAAAGGTCCGCTCTAAGTTCTCGAAGTCAAAACCCTTTTTCATCCCTGTCCGTGAATTGTCCGTGTCTTTTGTCAGCGGATTCCAACGGAAAACAACGCCATGAGGCCCAGGACCTTGCGGAGGCCTTTCAGAGTGTCCGGGAAAGATCCTCCGCAGGAGAGAGGGTTATACCCCAAAAACTGGGTTATTTTGGGGATGTGGCGGATTTGGGGTAAGGTTTTGTTCCTTTCCCAATTGAAAAGCGTACCCTCATCTACCCCAATTCGCTCTGCAACCTCCTTCTGCAAAAGCCCTAGATCCAACCGTCGCTTTCTAATATGGTCGCCTAAGGTCTTGAGTTCTTGAGGGTATTTTGGAGGTCTTGGCTTTGGGGCTTGAAGTGGGGCATGGCAAAATGGCAACGCGGGGGTGAATATCCAGAACGGCGATCAGCATAAAAAAGGCGGCATGTCTAAGCCGAGCGGCACCGACCCATCTACGTTGAGCTACGAGACCTTGCAGGAGATTATAAAAAAAGATTAGAGGTAAGGAATGAAGAGGCGCGGTTACGACACTTCTCAACTCTTCCGCGAGGATACCATCATAAGGATACTATGTCTTTACTCCGAGATCGTCGAGATTCAAAAACAAATGGCTGTCATCCGGTCCCAACTCCAGCCGGACGCTACCAATATCGCCTCGAAGCCCGCAAGTACACATTCAAGGACCGAATGGAAGTCTCATCCACAGTGCTATTGTAGCAATCAGCAGCAAGGCCGCAACGATCTTAAGCCAGCGGTTCTGCTTCTCCAAACGGTTTAAGCGTTCCACTAGATCGCCGATCGTTCGCTCATTCATGGCTTACCTTCCCTATGTTTTGTATTCATCATATGATTCTCCGCCACACAGGGTCAAAGTGCCATATCTCATTTCTATGCAGATTTTTTAAGCCCCAACTTTCGGCTACTTCGCTTTAAATACATGTGGACAAAAATGTTGTACAAAGAAGAAAGTTTTAACCGTTCCTCGTGGATGCTCCCTTGGGCTGTGTCGTAGCGGATGGAAACCCAATGTCCTTTCTTGGAGAGATCGAGAAGACGACCGTCTTTGCTATCGATGTAAGCCCCAATTGTACGTAGAAGCTGAGAAAGGCTATACGCGTCCGGCATACCCTCGTGCTTGCGTCTCGCCTGGCCCTCAACCTCCAACTTACTTATATCCTGAAGTGTGTAGTGCAGGGCGAAAGGCGCAGAGAGACGCTTTGTTTTATAGCGCCGCTGAAACGTCTGCCAGGCCGCGGAAAGCTGAGTTTTCAGCTGGTGCTTTATCTTCGATACCAGCAGGGGTACCGTGGACTTTATCAGGAGAAAATATTTATCGTCATCAAGCATCAACCAAAAGTCTTCTGCACGAAACTTCTCCAAAGTTTGGCCGATAACGCGCAGTATTTGAGCATAAGTAACGGGTCCTTTTTTAAACACAAATTCGATAGTATCGTTTCTCGTCGGATTCTTTTCCCAAATGTCTCTCTGCACCATGTCACTTCCGATTGGCTTCACTCTTGCTTCCCAACCTGGAAAATCCAGTTTGAGGATCATGAGTTTGCCGTGAGATACCCCTACAGCGGGAGAAAGAGTCAGAGTCTTTATAGGACAGGGGAAGGGTCACGGTAAAGGTCGAGCCCTTGCCAGGCTCGCTTTTCACCTCAACCTTCCCTTCGAGCATCTCGGTAAACATCTTGACGATATAGAGACCCAATCCCATACCGCCATAGGATCTTGTCACAGAACTGTCCATTTGGCGAAACTTCTCAAAGATGATGGGCAGCGCCTCTTTTGGAATTCCTATGCCCGTATCCTCTACCCTGAACTCCATCCTGTTCGCTTCCAGAAAGTGCCGGGCTGATATGGTTACATTACCCTTCTTCGTAAATTTGATAGCGTTATCGATAAGATTCTGAAGAATATGCCTGAGCTTCTCGCTGTCAGTCTTTATAACCGGAAGGTCAGAGCTATAATCCCAGTTGAGGGTAAGTTCTTTATTCAAAGGAAGATCGCAGGCTGACCTGAGTTCGTCGAGAAAGTACCTTACACTGACCTCGTGACTCTCCGCTTTGGCCACCTGAGCCTCAATCCTGGTTACATCCAAGATGGCGCTGATCATGCTTAATAGATCCTTGGACTGCATTAGAACTTTCCCGAGGACCTTCTCCTGCTCCGGGTTAATCTCCCCAAACATCCTCTCCTTGATCATCCCTGTATAACCTATGACTATGTTCAGGGGTGTCCTAAGCTCATGCGACATGACGCTTAAAAACTCGTCCTTCACTTTGTTTGCCGCCTCCAGCTCAACCGCCTGCTTTTTTGTCTGCTCATAGAGCTGGGCATTGTGAATTGCTATGGCCGCCTGGCCTGCAAATGTGGAGAGAAACTCGACCTCTTCGTTACTAAACTGGTGTTCCTCTTTTGTGTAGAAAGAAAGCACTCCCAAGATCTCGCCTTTGGCAACCAGTGGGACTTCGAGATATGAGACCAATCCATGTTTACGGAAAAACTCATGGTCCGGTACGCTCGGATCGGTTTGAACATTGCTAACCATCCAAGGGGCTTTATTTTGAAATACCACGTTATGGATGCCACCCCCGCCTCTCCACTGGTCCGCCTTCCATTCCTCTTCGTCAAGGTTTCGACAGGCAATGGGCTCCAGTAGTCCACTCTTCTTGTTAAATAACCTGAGTGTGGCGGCGGAATACGGGAGAAGGATGTCAATTTTGTCGATCAGGACATCCAAGACCTGGCGGAGATCTAAAGTCGAAGTAATGGCCAGGTCAATCTCGCGCAGGGCAGTCATCTGCTGTAACTGCCGTTGAATCTGTACTTCCGCACGCTTTCGCTCGATAGCATAGCGTATGGCCCTTACAAGCAGGTTACCATCCACCTGCCCCTTGACCAGATAGTCTTGGGCCCCGTGCTGCACTGCCTTAACCGCCAATGCTTCATCGTCGAGCCCGGTCAGCACCACGATCGGCACACTAGGTGCTTGGTTGTACACACGCACAACCGTATTAAGCCCCTGTTCATCCGGCAGCGAGAGGTCCAATAAGATGACCTCAAAGCGCTCTTCACGGAGATTTTTTAGCGCTTCGCTGAGCCGCTCGACTTGCGCCAGCTCAAACTGAGTGGTGCCTGCTTCCGCTAAAACCTCTCGCAGCAGTCGGGCGTCTCCAAGGTTATCTTCAACCAACAGGATTCTGGTTGGTTCAGCGGTCATACTGATTTTCCATCGGATGGTAGTTTCACAATAGTGAGCCAGAAATCCTCAATCGACTTTACCACTGTCATGAACTGCCCCAAATCAACCGGCTTACTGACGTAGCAGTTGGCATAGAGGTCGTAGCTTTTAACGATGTCCATCTCATCCTGCGAGGTAGTCAGAATAACCACTGGAATGCGTCTCAGGTCCTCATCTGTCTTGATGTCCGCGAGCACCTCTAGTCCGCTCTTTTTCGGCAGGTTCAGGTCGAGGAGAATTAGGTCCGGACGCGGCGCACTGGCATAATTTCCTTGTCGGCGCAGAAAGGCCAAAGCCTCTAAGCCATTCTCGGTAACATGGAGCTTGTTGCGCACCTTTCCTTCTCTGAGACTTTCTACTGTAAGACGCACATCGCCCGGGTTGTCTTCTACCATCAAGATTTCAATGGGTCTTCCGATTTCTCTATCACTCATGATAAGGGACCTCCTCTTGCGGGATTGTGAAGTAAAACG
>JBOHVJ010000414.1:0-2540 GCA_050735075.1 Binatia bacterium | reverse complement strand
GCCAGGATCAGTCCGGCGAGAACCACCACGATTGAATAATGGATAACTACATGTAGGGTGCTGAGTTCCCCCAGAAAAAACAGGCCGAGCCCAAGGAGAACGACAACGAGGCCTAACCAGGAGCCAGCGAATGGGAAACTCTGTAACTGATTTTTCTTTTGCCAGATTAAAAATAGCGCGATGGGCGGGATCATATACCCATACCCGTATTCTGCGGAGCCATTCCATACGCTGATCAGCGACCTGATGCCGTCATCAAAGATGACGATAAGCAGCGCAATTACGGCAAAAATCGCTGCCCATGCCGGGATCGATAATCTCCAGATCGACGAGTTATCAATTTGTCCCGTTGGTTCCATGCACTACCAACCCCCTACAGTAACCAGTACCGCCTCAAAGAGGTCCCTCAGTAGGTGAAAGTCTGCTTCTACTGCTTCCCCTTGTTTTGTGTTGAAGGGGTTACGGGACCTCTAGTGTTTTTTTCCCTCTTCCACCGGCTCATATCGAAGACCGATTTCGGCCTGGTGTTTTCATGCCCCGGCTGTGAAGAAGCCGAGCGGTGGGTCGGGGAGCGTGCGTTGCAGATCCTCAAAAGGAAGACGAGCGATATGGCCGCAGGGGTGCGAGAGCTGCGACCTGACACCAACTCTCCGCCGATGAGCACAAGGCCGTCGATACTGCGCGGATTATCTATTGGGAACTCCCACAAAGCTCAAAAGCTCAAGCGAAATCACTCCTCGCGTATCGAAAACTGCCCTCTCAAAAAGGCTGCATGATATGCTTGAACGTCCGTGAACGTAGCAATTGTGTGCACTCTTTTTATTTGGCAGCTCACCAACGTCTGTTCACGACTACTTGATGATTCATTGACTCTAGAAGCGCCTCATAGCGTCTCGCCAGAATCGTCCTATCGTAATGCTGAACAACGTGTCGCCTGCCATTACGTCCGAGTTGGGCGCCTAAATCGGGATGGTCATGCAGCTCTAAGATAAGTTCGGCAAGCTTTTTACTGTTTTCCGGCTCGATGCAGAAGCCAGCGTTCGCTGCTTCGATAATGTTCGCGCTTTCTCCTTCGATGCCTAAGATAACGGGTTTTTGCATCGCGAGGCTCTCGAAGATCTTCGACGGAATCACCATCTTGAAACAATCCGATTCCTTGAGCAACACTAGGCTGACATCCGAGAGCGCATAGAGAAACGGCATCTTCTCCTTCGGCTGCTGGCCTAGCAGCATCACATTACCGAGCCTCAACTCACTGCGCATCGCCACCAGCCGCTCTCTCTCGGCGCCGTCGCCGACGAGTAGAAAGACAATGTCTTGGTATTCCCGTAACTGCCTGGCTGCCTCGAGCACCGTCTCTAGATGGTGGGCCATCCCGTGGGTGCCACAATAGGATGCGATAAACTTACCTTTCAACCCAAGCTTTCCCGTAAGCGGGTTCTCGTCACAGAGCGGCCTATAGAAGGCAAGATCAACTCCATTCTCGATGACCTCAATCTTTCCTGGACTGATGCCTCGCTCGACCATATAACGCTTGAACGCATTGGTTAGCGGGACGATACGATCGGCTTTCTGATATGCAAACCTCTCCATAAACTCGATCATCCTGATAACCCATCTATTCCTAATAGCGCCAACTGCTCGGATAGATTCCGGCCACAGATCCCGGATCTCAAGAACCCATGGAACGCGCTTTAGGCGACTTACGAAATATCCTGCCAGCCCGTTAAAGAACTGGGGCGAAGTTGAAACAACCACATCGGCCTTCGGCAGGAAAGGCGTGGCGAGAATCACAGCAATCATATAAGAAATATAATTCAGCGTCCGCTTTACAAAACCTTCATTGGCCGTCACGTAGCTCCACAGACGAATAACCTGGACGCCGTCTTTCTCCTCGCGCTGCCAGAGCTTGTTCCGATAACCCTCATACACCTTGCCGCGAGGATGATTAGGCACACAGGTGACAACCGTCACATCAAAACCGTCTTCTACCCATTGTTTACAGTGTTCATAGGTCCTCGAGGCAGGGGCGTTGACCTCTGGCGGAAAGTAATGGGAAAGGAAAAGAATGCGCATCGCTGGCGCGTTTAAGTACGGCCGAAGAATGGGAAATGGGGTACTTCTTTTGTTGGACCTTATGGTGCCCCCCATCCCGGTACTGCCTCGCTCTCGGCTTCGGCATCTATGAAGAGAGTTCTTAGCACGTGCTATTTTGATCAAATCGAAGGGGGTTGTATATAGGTCTGATGGGCTAGGCAAGAAGACTGAGATTTGCGACAATGCGGGCATTCGGGAGGGCAAATTGACTTTCAGCAGCTGGGACGGAGCAGCGGAGGACACCAGCGGATGGACAGAAAACGAAAGACAACCGTATTTGTCGCCGACCCGTCCCACTCCTTCCGCGAGGAGCTACGCGCGGTCCTGGGACAGCAGAAAGACCTCGAGTTAGCCGGCGTGGCCGAGCACGACCGGCAGCTCGCGGCGATGCTCGAGGCCCAGCCCATCGACATCCTGGTGCTGGACGCGGAGTTCCCCCGCGT
>JBOHVJ010000413.1:0-5219 GCA_050735075.1 Binatia bacterium | reverse complement strand
GAGATGGGTCTCAATACCAAAGAGAAGCGCTTCCCTCGCAAGCAGACTGTAGCGGAGATCTACAGCATGGCCCTCAATAAGCAATGGACCATCCCGGATCTGATAGAGAGAGACTACCCCCATCTCTACGACTCGCTCGAAGGTTTGCTGCAACTCTACGAACGCTATGTGGATTACAAGAAAGGGAAGGCCCTGCTCGATTATGACGATCTCTTGATCAAGCTGAAGGATCTCCTGGCCGAACAGAGAGAAGTGCGCCGCCGTATCTCCGACACTTACCGCTTCATCATGGTCGATGAATACCAGGATACCAACCGTCTCCAGGCTGAGATCGTCCGCCTCCTGGCCGAAGCCCACGGCAACGTCATGGTCGTCGGGGACGATGCCCAAAGCATTTACTCCTTTCGCGGGGCCAACTTCCGCAACATCATGGATTTCCCTAAAGACTTTCCAGACACCAGACTCATCTCTCTCGAAGAGAACTATCGCAGCACCCAACCGATCCTGAGTCTCACCAATGAGATCATCCGGCGGGCACAGGAAAGGTACGAGAAGAACCTTTTTACTCGAAAGGATTATGGCGATACTCCTCTCCTGATCCAAGCGGAAAGCGAGCAAATGCAATCCCGTTTTGTCTGCCAAAAAATTTTGGAGATAAGGGAAGAGGGAGTGCCGCTGTGGGACATTGCTGTCTTGTTCCGTTCCAGTTTTCACTCTTTCGACCTGGAAATCGAGCTGGCGCGGCACAACATCCCCTTTGTGAAACGGGGAGGATTCCAGTTCATGGAGAGCGCCCATATCAAAGATCTGCTCGCCCATTTGAGGATCCTTTCCAACCCGCAAGACATCATCTCCTGGAACAGGGTCTTATTGCTCCTGGAAGGCATTGGATCGCAGCTCAGTCAAAGGGTCATCCATTGGCTCCTAGAGGGAACACATCCCACAGAAAGGTTGCGCTCCTTTGAGACCAAGGGTAAAGTCGCGCACGGTCTAAAAACACTGGCTCAGGTTCTCGAGGCCTGCTCGGAGGGTCATCGTCCGGCGGAGAAGGCCCAATATCTCATGCAGTACTATCTCCCGATTCTCAAACGGAAATACCCTGACGACTACCCCAAGAGGCTTAAGGATATGGAACATTTTCAAGGAATGACCGAGCGCTATAGGAGTCTGGAGCGCCTGCTCAGCGACATGGCCCTCGAACCTCCCACGGATAGTGTCGATGGTGTCCTGGCGGTTGACCCGGACGAAGGTCCCCTGGTCCTTTCCACGATTCATTCGGCCAAAGGGTTAGAGTGGCATTCGGTCTTTATCATCTGGGCACTGGAAGGGAGATTCCCTTCCTATTACAATATGAATAGCGAGGAGGAGCTTGAGGAGGAAAGAAGGCTACTCTATGTCGCGGCTACACGGGCCAAAGAAAACCTCTTCATCACCTATCCGATCAAGATTTTTGATCGCGGGTTGCGCACCGTCCTCTCCCGCCCCTCTCAGTTTATCGAGGGAATCTCCGAAGAGCTATTGGAGCCGGTGACGTTGGTGGATGAGGAAGCGGACCGAGGTTGGGAGGGGTAAACCCGGACTACGGACTTACGTCCGTGGCTTTGGGGCGTGGCCTTTCGAGGAAGTTAGAAAAATCCAGCCTCATACTCACGTGCGGGGCGTTCTATGATACGGGGTAAATATGACTCATCTTTTGCTAAATATTGCCGTCTTCATCAGTGGGGCGGTTCTCATGGCTCTGGAGATTGTCGGAAGCCGGGTCCTTGCCCCTTATTTCGGTAATTCCATTTTTGTTTGGGGAAGTCTGATCTCCGTGGTCTTGGCTGCCTTGAGTCTCGGCTATTACTGGGGCGGCCGACTCTCCGACCGCAGTCCCTCTTTTGCCCGGCTCCTCGTGTTACTTCTCATCCCCGGGGTGCTGATCTTTTTCCTCCCCTTTGTCTATCCTTCGGTGAATCTCTGGGTTACCAACGTTGATTTTGGTATCCGTCTGAACCCACTCATTGCCAGCACGATTTTCTTTTTGCTCCCGGGCATCTTTCTGGGGACCATATCACCTTACGCCATCCGTCTCGCAGCCACGACGCTGTCGACGGTCGGGAGCACCGCAGGGACCCTTTATGCATTATCTACTTGCGGCAGCATCTTTGGCACCCTGTTAACCGCTTTCTACCTCATACCCGCTATAGGGGTGGTCAACATCATCCATTCTCTGGGAATGACGCTCATGCTTCTCTCTGTTCTCCTGTCCCCCCTCGCGCGCGTCCATCTTCAAAGGACGGCAAAGACCGTAGCGACCCTGTCTTTAGCATCGATCTTTGCGACTCTTGCCCCGCCTGTTCCGGCCTGGGGAAAAACTATCTTTGAGAAGGATTCCTTCTATCACCGCATCCGCGTCGAGGAGGACGACGAGGCCCGCTACCTCTATTTTGACCGAACCCTGCAAAGCGCGATGAATCGGACCGACCCCACGACATTGCGGTTGAACTATTCTCGTTATACCTCGTTGGGCCTAGCCTTTCGGCCGGAGGCCAAAAAGGTATTGATAATTGGTTTAGGCGGAGGCTCTATCCCGAAGAAATACCAAAAGGAGTTCCCCTCTCTGGAGATCGATGTGGCCGAGATCGATCCAGAGGTGATTCAGGTGGCCAAAAAATATTTCTTTTTCAAGGAAGGTAAAAACCTGCGCGCTCACGCCCAGGATGGCCGGCTCTTTCTGACGCGCACAGCGCAGCTCTATGACGTGATCATGCTGGATGCCTACTACACCGACGCCATCCCCTTTCATCTCACCACGCGCGAGTTTTTTAAAATTGCCGAGCGAAAACTAACGCCGAATGGCATCGTCGTGGCGAACATCATCGGAGCCGTTACTGGCCCGCGGGGCAAGATCACCCGCTCCGTGGTTAAGACCCTACGTGAAATCTTTCCCCAGATTTATATCTTCCCCACCCTTAAGGCTAACAATGCCAGCCTGGACACCGTCCAGAACGTCATCTTGATAGCCACAAGAGAACAACAGAGACTGGACATCCGTGAGATTACCAAGCGAGCTGCCTCGGTGGGCCGAGACCTGTTTCCTGATCCCATAAAGAACATTGCGGCTTCGTATTACGATGCCAAGCTACCCGATCACGACGTCCCCGTGCTTACCGATGACTACGCCCCTACGGATAACCTGCTCCATCCTTAGCGTCTTACTGGTCTCTTCCTGTGCCCTGAGTCGCCCTAAGGACCCGCAAAGGATAGTTCGGCTTAAACTCTTGGCCGATCCCAAGCTCAGGGAGGAAAATCCCCGTTGGGTAGAGTCGGTGCGGGGATTGGTCGAATCAGCCTCGGACTACTTCGAAAGAGAATTCGGGATAAAATTAGTCGCCCAGAGGATCAGCCCCTGGCCATTGCAGGAGAGAATCTCCTCAACGGCCCTCCTGCTCACCCATCTCAAACAGGTCCCTCTAAAAGATCAGGATGGGAGTTACGACCTCATCATCGGCCTTACTGGAGAGAGGGTGAATGTCTATTTTGGCGGCAGGGCCCGGGTGGATCGCATCGGAAACTGCCAGGAGGGGTTGGGTAATTATCTAGTAAGCTCTGTGTCTGGACCATTCTTCTATCGTGGACCGTACTCCGAACCTGAGCTGGACGTTGTCGCGCTGATTCATGAATTAGGCCATATCTTTGGCGCCGAACATATCCAAGACACAAGCTCCATCATGCATGAGAATTTTGACTACCGGACGGAATTTGACAAGAAGAGTCGGGAGGTCATTTTAAAAAATAAATTCTGTCCATTTGGGAAGGGATGAAAGACGAGGGCGCCCCCGCCCTCGTCTGGGGTAAGGAATGTGTGATAAGGGAAAAGAGGGGGAGCGCTATCCGTGAGCGAAGATTGACTCCGAGTCGTTGGAAGTCTCTGCGAAGCTGAGGACCAGCAGCATCGATGTTTGAGTCAGCCATGTCTTTCGGCTGACGAGTTTCGATGCTGCCCGAAGCGAGCAGCTAAGACTTCCCGGCGAGGAGGCACTGGAGCGAAGGGATACACTCCCCTGATACTGACAAAGAACTAGGGCCCCTCTCGATACACCATGTTAGACAATATCCGCATCCTCCTTGTTGAGCCCAAGGGCTCTGGCAACATCGGCTCCGTCGCCAGGGCCATGAAGAATATGGGCCTTAAGGATCTGAGCATAGTCGGCGGAGGACGAACCAAAAGTTTTTGGGCAAGGGCCATGGCGGTCCATGCGGGCGAGATCTTGAATGGGGCCCACCGTTTCACTACCCTGCGCGAGGCGGTGGCCGATTGCGCTTTGGTCGTCGGAACCACCTGCCGTGCCGGGCTCTACCGCAGCCACAGCCGTTCTCCGCAGGAAGTGGCGACGAAGATCGTCGCCGCGGCCCATTCTGGAAAGACGGCCATTGTCTTCGGCCCGGAGGATCACGGCCTCAGCAATCGAGACCTCAAATACTGCCAGTGGCTCATTACGATCCCTGCCCATCCGGACTACCCTTCCCTTAATGTGGCCCAGGCGGTTATGATTTGCCTTTATGAAATTTTCCTCGCTGCCATGAAAACCGCTCCACGGGAGATGATTACTCGCGCCCCTGCGGAAAGTGTTGAACGGCTCTTTGATAGGATGAGACGTTCTCTTCTTAAAATCGGCTTTTTAGACTCCCAGAATCCCGAGCACATTCTTTTGGCCTTGCGCCGCATCTTGGGCCGCGCGGGATTGGAGGAAAAAGACGTCCGCATCCTCAATGGACTCTTTCGTCAGATCGAATGGTATGCGGAACAGGGGTGGAAAGTGGTAGAGGAAAAGGAGAGAAGAGGAATAAAGGTCAGGTAAGAAAACAGAGGCCCCTCACGCCTCACGCCTCCCGCCTCTTGCCTGTTTTCCAATTTTGCCCTATTTTACGCGGCACTAGCTTAGGCTAGGTTCCTTGATCCCGTCAATCTTTGATCCCACACCACCGCCGGATCGGATCTCACGAGGCGGGCCTCTTTGATTAAGAGGCAACATAGAGGGGATTGGTGAGATTGAAAGAGACTGTTGAAAAAGTGTTTCGCATGCTTCGACGATGCTCAGCATGAACGGAAAATCGTCAAGGTTCTCAATGTAATTCCCGTTCGCCCTGAGCTTTGTGTGGGAGTAGGAATCATGGTTGCCCATAACCCCCTCCACAGATCCGGACGTGCAGTATTACTGCATCCGGCTCTTGCC
>JBOHVJ010000412.1:0-4252 GCA_050735075.1 Binatia bacterium | reverse complement strand
CTCCTGATAACCACGGTGGTCCGACCTGCGGCCAATCTAGCACTCAGGAAAGAACTCTACAATATAGCTAAAAGTCGCGTTGCAACGGGACTGAAGGAAAAAGTCTTCAACGATGATTTCCCTAAGGTCCTCATCTACGTCGAAGAGTTGACTCCGCCCGGCAATACCTCTCAGGGGGTGCTTATTGTTGATCGCCGGAATCCGGAAAGGGAAAACATCATCTTTGGCAAGGTAGCTTTTTTCCTTTCTGATGAAGAGTCAAAAACCTTAAGCTTGAAGCTCTTCGACGGCAGTGTCTACGAAAGGAAAAAAAACCGCTCGGCCTTCAGCCAGACCCATTTCAATGTCTATGACTTCAAACTGGATCTGGAAGAGGCATTTAGTCCTATACGAGAAAAGGAAAGGGGACCTAAGGAGATGTCGATCCGACGATTAGGAAAGGCGATCATGAGCAAGAAGGAAGACGGTGTCAAACCGATAGCCGAACTCATGGAGTTCCATCAGAGATTCGCCTTTCCTTTTGCCACCCTGGTTTTAAGTCTCCTCGGAGTCTCCTTGGGCATGGTGCCGACACGGTCGAGCACTGGACGGTCGAGAGGATTTGCCCTATGCCTTATCTGGCTCCTCATCTATTACGCATTGCTCTCCGGGGGAAAAGCGCTGGGTCAGAGGGACATTATTCCTGCTGCGCTTGCACTTTGGCTCCCCAATATCGTCGTGGGGCTAATCTCAACCCATTTCTTTAGAAAGGCGGTTAAAGAATCGCCCTTCTTGATCCAAACGAAGTTGGAAGCTTTATCCCTGTACTTGAACCAAAGACTCACGCACTACAAACAGCGGAGTACCTGAAGGTGATCCTAGAAAAAGTCAGTCCCATTGCGTTACCTCCATTAGGAGGCATCTTAGATCGCTATTTGGTGCTCGGTTTTATGAGGATCTTTGCCATTAGTCTCTTGGGCACCACAGTTCTTTACCTCATCGTAGATTTTTTCGATCGCATCGACAACCTCCTCCAAGCAGGCACACCCTTAGAGACCTCAATGAGATACTTCCTCTACAAAATTCCTCTTTTGGTTTCCCGTGTCTTCGGATTTGCTGCCCTCTTCTCTGCCCTATTCTCTCTTGGCATGTTGTCCCGAAATCAAGAGATTACAGCCATACGTTGCAGCGGTCTTAGCCTTCGTCGGATCTCTTTACCTTTACTTCTTTTCGCCCTTTTGATCTGCATCTTTGCCTTCTTTTGGAATGAGGCACTGGTTCCCATCTTCACCCGCAAGTCTCAATACATCTACCAAGTGGAGGTAAGGAAGAAACAACCACGAAGTTTACTTGGAACTAAGGATATCTGGATACGCGGGGAGGGGACTTTTATTAGTGCGGACTATTTTGACGCAAAGAAAAACACCATTCAGGGGCTTGTCATCTACCTCCTGGATCGAGATTTTAGTCTCAAAGGGCTCGTCGAGGTTCCTCTGGCGCGCTGGGATGGAACGCGTTGGGAAGCAAGGGAGGGTAGACAATGGTACTTTCTTCCGGATGGAAAGATGACCCAGCGCAAGGTGGATCGTCTTTTGCCTCTTTCGGAGACCCCTGAGGATTTCAAGCTCCTAGCTAGGGAAGCCGAGGAGTTTAGCTTCTTTGATCTTAGGAAACAGATTGCAGATCTCAAAGGAAAAGGAATCGATGCCACAGAATACGAGGTCGATCTCCAGGTCAAAATGGCGGTCCCGTTGGTCTCCCCTCTCATGGTTTTCCTCGCTATTCCTTTCGCGCTCAGACACGGCCCGGGAGGAGGATTAGCCCTTAGCTTTGGGCTCACCATGCTGATCGGGTTTGGCTATTGGTTTGTCCTCGCCTTCAGTATCTCCTTGGGTCACAGTGGCGCCTTACCCCCGTGGGTCGCAGCTTGGCTCCCCAATCTAACCCTGGCCCTGGTAGGACTCTTCTTTTCTACCTCTGAGGAGTAAGAAAAGCCCTTTAGGGGACCAAGGCTGTCCCCTGCAGCCCTTCAACTTCGGGGAATCCATACATGAGGTTCATATTTTGCACCGCCTGGCCAGCTGCTCCCTTGACCAAGTTGTCAATGGCCGTAATCACGACAAGACGCCCGACACGGGAATCATATCTAAAACCAATGGCACAGTCATTGGAGCCACGGACCTCCTTAGTCTGGGGAAAGCACCCCGAAGGGAGGATTCGAATGAAAGGATCTCGGCGATAAAAATCCTTGTAGATCTTGCTGAGTTTTTCCTCTCCCAAAGATTGTTTAGGCTCAACGTACATCGTAGACAGAATGCCACGGCTCATAGGGACTAAATGAGGCGCAAATAAAACAGAGATTGACCTTTCGGCAATTTGGCTCAGCTCCTGCTCGATTTCAGGTGTGTGTCGATGGACGCCAACATTATAGGCCTTAAAGTTTTCATTAACCTCACTGAAGGAAAGCTCAACCGCATTGCTTCTCCCAGCCCCAGTGACTCCAGACTTTGCGTCGATCAGAACGGTTCCCTGGACCATCTTTTCAGCGAACAGGGGGGCTAAACCGAGCACGGCCCCTGTAGGGTAACAACCCGGGTTAGCAACGAGCCGGGCCTTGGCAATGCCTTTTCGATGCATCTCAGTCAGGCCATAGATGGCCTCACGCAAAAGATGGGGGGCTTTGTGTGGACGATACCACCGGAGATAGCTCTTAGGATCACGAAGACGAAAATCAGCGCTCAAGTCGATCACCCGTTTGCCCCGTTCCACTAAGTCGGGGACGACATCCATAGAGGTCTCATGGGGAAGAGCAGTAAACGCAAGCTCTATTTGAGAGGCTATTTTTTCTACCTGAATTTCTTGCAAGACGAGATCGCACTTGCCCACAAGCGACGGATAAACCTCGCTTACCTGCTTTCCCACAAACTGCTGCGAGGTTACAACTGCCAGCCGTACCCGGGGATGCTGGACCAAAATGCGCAGCAACTCCACTCCTGCATAGCCAGTGGCCCCGAGCACGGCCACACGAAGATCTGCCCGTCTCCGGGCGGGTGATTTCTTAGCCAACGACTTTAACGTTTGGAGTATTGCGGCCGCTTGCGTGCCTTATGGCGGCCGTATTTCTTCCGCTCTACTGCTCGCGGATCACGGGTGATGAAACCAGCCTTTTTGAGCGGGGAACGAAAATCGGGCCTAACCTGAACGAGGGCACGGGTAATCCCATGACGAATCGCACCTGCCTGCCCGGAGATACCCCCACCCCGAACATTTACTTCAGTATCAAAATTCCCTAGCGTTTGGGTAACCTGAAAAGGTTGTAGGACGATCATCCGAGCCGTTTCGCGACCGAAATAGTCTTTTAGACTCTGATCATTGACACGAACATCTCCCTTGCCTTCTTTCAAATAGACACGGGCCACAGAGGTCTTTCGTCTCCCGGTCGCATAAAAGTGCTTTTCTGCCATGCCTTCGCTCCTAAATTTTTATAGCCAACGGTTGGGGTTTTTGCGCCTCATGAGGATGATTGGGTCCGGCGTAGACCTTTAGTTTATTAAAAAGCTTTCTCCCCAAACGGTTTTTAGGCAACATCCCTTTAACCGCTAACTGGATGAGGGCCTCGGGCTTGTCCTCCAGCATCTTCTCAGCGGTGGTCATCCGAATACCTCCTGGATATTCGGAATGCCGGTAATAAGTTTTTTCCTGTCGCTTTTTCCCTGTGAGCGTTACCCCCCGAGCATTGATCACAATGACAAAATCCCCCCCATCCACATGAGGGGCAAAGCTCGGTTTGTGTTTGCCCCTTAAAACCTTCGCGACCTCACTGGCCAGCCGCCCCAACACCTTTCCCTCCGCATCAACGACGTACCACTGGCGCTGGGCCAGGGCGTCTTTCGTCGTTATCTGATAAGTCTGCATCATATCCAAACCCGCTGGAAGGCTGGAAAGCCTCTTAGCTTCCCAGCATCCCAGCCTTAATATGGCGGGGCCGACGAGACTCGAACTCGCGACCTCCGGCGTGACAGGCCGGCGTTCTATCCAACTGAACTACGACCCCGACTGAACCAATGAAAACTGAAGATTGCAAATTGCAAAAGCCGAAATGGAAGATCTATATTCCCTTCCTTTTCCATTTTGCATCTTGCATTTGTCATTTTGCATTGGCTATATGGTGGGCGGTACAGGATTTGAACCTGTGACCCCCGGCTTGTAAGGCCGATGCTCTCCCTCTGAGCTAACCGCCCCCCCTCGGCTGAAAACACCAAAACCTGAGACC
>JBOHVJ010000411.1:0-7729 GCA_050735075.1 Binatia bacterium | reverse complement strand
GAGTTCCAGAGACCATTAAGGGAGGCATTTTATGAAGAGACGGAAAAAGCATATCTTTTTTGGAATAATTATTCTCCTGATCTTTGCCGTATACCATGGAGGAGAAATTGAGGCACAGATGCAAGCAGAACCAAGAGTTGAGACAATCACCTTAGGTATTGTCCATGAAAATCCTCGGCGGAGTATCGAGCAGCATCTGGACTTCGTGAATTATGTGGCGACGAAGCTTTCCTCAACTTCTGCGATCAAAGGAAGCGTTGTTGTTGAACGCACACCTCTACAACTTGCAAAGCTCCTTAATGAGAAAAGGGTCGACTTCTACATGGAGAGCGCCTATCCGACTTTTCTTATCAATGAACAAACCGGTGCAAGAGTGCTCCTAAGACGTTGGAAAGGAGCAGTGACTGAGACTAGGGGTGTTATCTTCACGAGAAGAGACAGCGGAATAACGCGCCTCGAAGATCTTTTGGGGAAGGTTATCGCGTTTGAAGATCCTGGCTCTACTTCAGCTTATTTTCTGCCTAAAGCGTTCCTTGTTAGGAAGGGATTCAAGCTTACAGAGAGGGCCTCGTTTCAAGAGGATGTCTCACCAAAGGAAATCGGCTATCTCTTTGCCTACGACGAAGAGAACATTATCAACTGGGTTATCCTAAGAAAGGTGGCTGCTGGAGCGTTTAGCAACCTGGACTTTGAAAAGTTTGGTGAGAAGAGAAAAGCGGAAATCGTCATTCTTGCGGAAACTGAATCAGTCACACGCCATTTGCTCTCTGTCCGAAAAGATTTGGATCCTGCGCTTGTGACCCGTCTCAAGGAGATTTTACTCTCCATGCATCAAGATGAAGAGGGCCAAAGGATTTTGAAAAAGACTGATAGGACAAGTAAGTTTGACCTTCTGCCAGGAGGGGAGGAGGTCATGTACAAAAAAATCAGAGAACTGCTTCGCATCACTCAAGGGAGATAGGACCTACGTCTCCAATGCCTTTTAAGCCGATTTTGAGATTGCAGACAAGACTTGCAATCCTGTTCTCTCTTCTTGTTTTGGTGCTGGTTGCAATCTTTTTCTTGTTCGCCCTTAGGGTTTATGAATCTCAAGAAAGGTCGGCATTTGAACTAAGAGCTGTTTCCCTTGCTTCGCTCCTTAGCGAGAGTGCTACGAATCCTATCTACGAACTCCGATTTGATGAACTGAAATTCCTTCTTAGAAATGTCCTGGAGCAACCCGAGGTCATTTATGTCTATGCCTATGATAAGGATGGGAGAATCCTTGCTGATGGGACGGAGGAGAATCGATATTTCAATTCGGTTCTCGAGGATCCATTCCATTCCAAAGTGATAAAGTCTGAGAAATCTTTGATCCAATATAAGGATAAAAACTTTCTAGCTACCGGGAACGTCTTGGACATTGCGCAGCCGATTTTTCTAGCAGACGGTGAAAAACTCGGAGGGGTGAGGATCGGCTTTAATCCCTTGTCTACGCAACAAGATGTCATTAGGGCCCGGACCTATACACTCTTTTTAGGGATGATCTTTGCGCTAATAGGGGGTGCTCTCTCGGCTCTCATAGGCAGACGTCTGGTAAGGCCAATTGAGGATCTAGTCAGAGGAACTCAACTTGTCTCTTCGGGAAACCTCGACGTCAAAATTCCTACTTCTACCCGAGATGAGTTAGGAATGCTAGCTGATTCGTTTAACAGAATGGCCGAAAGCCTGAAGCAGAACGAGGCGGCGCTCCAGGAGGCCTATAAGGGTTTAGAGCAGAAAGTTGCTGAGAGAACCCAAGAACTCGTAATCGCCAATCAGAGGCTGAGAGAGCTTGACAACATGAAGTCAGACTTCGTTTCCAATGTCTCGCACGAGCTAAGGACGCCGCTCACGGCGATTAAGGGCTCTGCGGACCTGTTGCTCCGCGAGGTGGCAGGCCCTCTCAACGAAAAACAGACCCACTATCTCACTCGCGTGAGGTCCAATACCCAGCATCTCGCCGGGCTGATCAACGATCTCCTGGACCTCTCGAAGATCGAAGCGGGGAAGATCGAGCTTGCAGCGACCCGCGTCTCTCTCGGAGGTCTCGTGTATGAAGTGGTAGAAACCTTAAGACCCATTGCCACGGAGAAGCTCATTGCGCTTGAGGCGACGGCTCCAGAGCCCTCCATCCTTGTTTGGGCCGACCGAGATAAGGTCACTCAGGTGTTGATGAACCTCATCGGCAACGCGATCAAGTTTACGCCAGCTCAAGGCAGGGTCACGGTCTCTACGGCAAGGGACGGTAAGGAATGGGTTCAGGTTTCGGTCAAGGATACAGGCACTGGGATTCCCGCGGAAGAGGCTCCGAAAATCTTCGACAAGTTCTATCAGGCCGCCGAAGTCGGTAGGCAGAAGCCCAAAGGGACGGGACTAGGTCTTGCCATCTCCAAGGCGCTCGTGGAGTTACACGGGGGGAGGATTTGGGTGGAATCCCAGTTGAATCGAGGAAGCACTTTCTCCTTTACCCTGCCGGTATCCGCGCAGGAGAATTTTGCATTGCGATGAGCTGAGGCAAGGAGCTCAGCCGGTCCAGTTACGACGGTTGTGGGAACAGAGCGCTAAAGGTGCTATTATCACTGGAGGATCAGATTCCAAGGGAGGGGAGATTGATGAAATTCCAAAGGATCACTGTTAATCCAAAGCAGATGGACGGCGTGCCCTGTATCCGGGCCTTGCGCATTCCCGTGGCGACGGTTGTCGGGATGGTAGCAGACGGAATGACCGATAGGGATATCCTGGAAGCGTACCCCGACTTGGAACCCGAAGACATCCGGGAGGCCCTCCAATAAATGAAGTTTGACCTGGTCATCAATCTCAAGACCGCAAAGGCCCTGGGAACAAAAATTCCTCCGCATCTTCTTATGGAAGCGGACCGGGTAATCGAGTAATTTAGGACTTCGTCGTGAGCTTCCCTCGGTCTGACTCGCTTGCTTCGAGTTCTCTACCGGCCGAGATTCTCCCGTTTACTAAAGTCCAATCTCTTTAAGCCCTTCCTGCCAAGGAAAAATCTCCACACGCCCGATTTTTCGCCGGTGCACTCCCAAATAGAATAACATCGCGCGGTGGGGTTTGCTGTAGTACTCAGCAAAGCTGTCGAGACCTCGCAGATCGCTTTTGCCGATGTTACGAGATGCCTTTGATTCGATGGCGAAGGTCTCTCCGTTGCTCGTCATGATAAAATCCACCTCGGCGCCGTGCTCAGTCCTGTAAGAGGAAAGGTTGATTCGTTTATCGATCGCCAATGCGCTGTGAGCGATCTGCGTGAAGACGAGGTGCTCGAAAAGGTTGCCGATTCGGTCGGGAGAGACTTTGAAATTTCCCAAAAGGCCGTTTAATACTCCGGGGTCAAAGAAGTAGTATCTAGGGTGTTGCACCAGCCGGCGGCGAGCGCTTTTCGCAAACGGCGGAAGGCGCTGAACGATTAAACAGTCCTCGAGAACTTCAAAGTAACGCACTGCGGACTGGCGAGCAATCTGTGCATCGGCCGAAAGCTTTGCGAGGTCCAAAAACCGTCCCGCATATTCGGCGCAGACGGATAAAAACCGCGCAAAACCTTCCAGGTTGCGCGTGAAAGCCTCAGCTTGCACCTCTTCTTTGAGGTACGTGGCGGCATAAGAGGAGAGTATTTTTTCTTTTACGTTGCGGTCGGGCTCGACGAGGATTCCGGGAAGCGTGCCATGGGAAAGCGCCTGGGCGGTATCGAGCTTGTAATTCAACTCGCAGCTCACAATGGGACCCAACTGGTAGGTAAAAATTCGGCCGGGAAGCAAATTGGCGTTGCCGCGCCGGAGTTTTCTCGCACTCGAACCCGTAAGAAAGAACCGGTAGCGAGGAGGGGAGACGTCAAGCAGTGTTTGAATCGTATTGAGCAGGCTCGGCAGGCGCTGGATCTCGTCAATAAAAATGGTTTGTTGCCTCTGTGCAGGAGGCAGCGCTGCCAATCGTTCCTCAAGCTCTCTTGGATTACGAGCAAACTCCAGGTAAGTGGCCTCGTGGGCGAGGTTGATGGAAAGGTCGGGCTTGAGAGAGGACACCAAGGTCGATTTTCCAGTTTGGCGCGGCCCCAGGAGAAGAAAGCTCCTCTTTGCTCGCGCCAAGGTCGGCCCCAGCACTCTTTCTATCATGTGGTTAAAATACCGCGTAATTTAACCACATGTCAACAACTAGTCCGACTGCGCCTTCCGACTTCTCGGGAGCCGACCTCGTAACTCACCGTAGAATTTTCACTACCGGGGGTAGGGGAAAAACTACCTTTTCCAACTTAATAAGCGCTTCTTTAAATCGACCCACCGAACCACTCTCCCGTGATTTCAGCAGCTTAGCGAACCTCACCGCTTTAGCCCAGGATTGGCACGGCCATTGCGTTTTGAATCGGGCAAGGAGGTGAGAAAAATCAAGAGCAGCAAATCACTCTTATCAGTAATGCTTCTAACCGCGGTCTTAGGGTTGGGACTCGTGGGCAACGTGCAGGCTCAAGAAGAATGCTCAGTTGCCACTCTGCAAGGCGACTATTTGCTGACCGGTGGGGCACAGGCACGCATTGATCAACGTGATGATCCTACCTTCCCTCGTGTTACCCTAGGCGTGCATACCTTTGACGGCGCGGGGAATTTGTCCGGATTCAACACCATGAGCCATGGCGGACAGATACTGCGGAACACCGTTGCAGCGATCTATACACTGAATTCCGACTGCACCGGGACCATCACGTTTCCCGTCATAAACGCAAACTGGGAGATCGTGGTCACCAGAGACGGGAGAGAGGGTGCGTACATCCGAGTAGATGAAGGGACGATTGCAACCCGTTCCATTAAGAAGTAATAGGAGTTAAAACGGAGTGGGCGCAATTAGGGGTTTCGGGAGCTGCTCCTGGAACCCGCGTGGGCGTCATCTGGTATTCGGCAAACCCAAGTGCGGCGGCCCAGTTGAGAAATATAGAGGTTGCGGCAAGATCATTGGGTGTGCAGCTTCAACCCTTGGAGATACACGATCTGAACGAGCTCGAGAGCGCTTTCGGAGGTCCAAACCGGGGACGCGTCGGCGCTCTAATGACGCTTGGGGACGCCCGCCTCTTTTCTAATCGGAGAGAGATTTCGAAGTTTGCGGCAAAGAGTCGGCTGCCGGCGATTTTCCCAGCGAGAGAATATGCTGAGGAGGGAGGGCTCATGGCCTATGGGCCGGATCATTCTGACTTACCGGCGCGCCGCCGTCTTCGTGGATAAGATCCTCAAAGGTGCCAAGCCGGGGGACCTGCCTGTGGAGCAACCGACAAAGTTCGAGCTGGTAATCAATCTCAAGACCGCCAAGGCGCTGGGGGTGAAAATTCCTCCGCATCTGCTCATGGAGGCGGACAAGGTGATCGAGTAGGCAAGAGGCAGCAGGCAATAGAAAGAGATTTTGGTTTGAGGAAAAACTACAAGTGAAGAACTTTGGATTTTCGATTGCCGATTTTGGATCTCTCGACCTCCACAGAGAGATGGAGTAAAAGAGCTAACTGTAAAACTGAAAGCGCTTTTATGACGCGGCCTAGCGGGACCATACTTGTCGTCGACGACGACCCCGATATTCGTGACATTCTAAAAGACTCTCTAAACAGCCTCGGTTCCAGGGTGCTAACCGCCTGTAATGGGGAAGAGTGTCTGGATATGGTGGACAAGGAGGGCCCAGAGCTGGTCCTCCTCGATATCGAGATGCCGGACAAAAACGGGCTTGAGGTGTTAAAAGAGATCCGCCAGAGAGGAAGCGATGTCACAGTCATTATGATCACAGCCTATGGCACGATCGAGCGGGCCGTTCAGGCGATGAAAGAGGGTGCCTTTGATTTTATCACCAAGCCGTTTGAACTTGACCACATAGCTATCGTGGTGGAAAAGGCCCTGGAGCGCGAGAGGCTTAAGAGAGGCTTTGAGATTTTTGCCGAGGAGACGGGCGAGCGCTACCGGCTAATCAGCGGCAAGAGCCCAAAGATGAGCCAGGCTATTGAGATAGCCAAAAAGGCCGCGACCAGCAAATCGACGGTTTTGCTCCTTGGCGAAAGCGGCACGGGAAAAGAGGTCTTCGCTCGGGCCATCCATAACTGGAGCGAGAGGAAGCATGAGCCCTTCATCGCGATTAACTGTGTAGGGCTCTCTAGAGAGCTTCTCGAGAGCGAGCTGTTCGGCCATGAAAAAGGCGCGTTCACAGGAGCGCATCAGCTCAAGAAAGGCAAGATGGAGCTGGCCCACGGAGGCACTGTTTTTCTGGATGAGGTCGGGGATGTCTCAGCGGAGCTTCAAACCAAGCTCTTAAGATTTCTCCAGGAGCGGGAGTTTGAGCGCGTGGGAGGCACCCAGCCGATTCGTGTCGATGTCAGGGTGATTGCAGCGACCAACCGTGACCTGTCGAGTGCTATTAAAGAAGGGCGCTTTCGTGAGGACCTCTACTATCGCCTCAACGTGATCCCCATCTCTCTTCCGCGTTTAAGGGAAAGAAAGGAGGATATTCCCGTCCTGGCTCAATTTTTCTTAAGGCGATTTGCCTTGGAAACGAAGAAGAACTTTACTGGGATCACAGAGGAGGCAGAAGCCAGGCTCATAGCCTGTGACTGGCCGGGCAACGTGCGCGAGCTGGCGAACGTGATCGAGCGGGCCGTGGTGCTCGGCCAGGGGACCGACGTCACCCTCCACGATCTACCGCCCCCAATCGCCTCCGGGGAGCGGGCGAGCATGTCCAACAGTCTGTCGTATCGTCATGCCCTGGATGCTGCCAGACGGGAGGTCATTAGACGGGCCCTGGCTTACACCCAAGGAAATCGGGCGGCCGCCGCCAGGGTCCTCGGCCTGCACAAGACGCACCTCCTGAATCTGATGAAGTCCCTCGCAATCGAGTGAAGGCGGAGCACAAAAGCAGCAACGCCCAAAGGTCCCGCGGATAGCTTTTCTCTGGATCGGTGGCGGCTCCGCACCGACAGTTCCGCGATCGTTGACAGGTTTGATCAGTTGCCACTATAGTCCTCTCAGAGGTGATCGAAGGAAACAGGACCACTTAAAAGAGGAGGCTTAAAATCACATGGGTCGCTCAAAATATGGAGGTTTTCGATGAAGATTTTACCAAGTCGTTTTGTGTTCGCAACCGTGCTGGCATTCGTCTTTACTTATCAATGGTATGAAATCTTTGCACAAGAAATCCTTCATGAAGAGCAAAAATATGCGCGTGGTTTTATAGGATATGTTCCCTTATCCATAGTCCGACCGGGTCAGATAAGAATTTCATCAGCAAATGTTGATAAAAAAGTAAAAGAGGCAATCGAAAAAAAATATATAGAAAAAGTAGATAACAAATACCTGAATCGTGCATTTGATAGCGATAAAAGTATTATTCCGATAGATGATCCATTACCTACTATTCTCGTCAAAATAGGCGGCAAAGACTGGTTCTTGCTACTTGATGGACACCATGATACCGCTGCAGCATTCAAAACCGGATCGAAGACCATAAATGTAAAAGTCATAGATGATCTGCGGCATTTACGCGATGATGTATGGAAGTATCTATTAGAGAACAAGTTGGTTTATGCAAGAAACATGGCAGGTGAAACTCTTACCCCATTGCCTGATAGTTTTGACGCATTGGCAGATGATCAGATGCGTTATTTTGCGACACTTATTCAGCGCGAATGCCAAGATCATAAAACACCAACGGAAAAATCAAAAGGGCCTGACTACCC
>JBOHVJ010000410.1:0-2928 GCA_050735075.1 Binatia bacterium | reverse complement strand
ACAATCCGCACAAACCGCGTTGCCACGTTCTGGGTAGGGTAGGGTAGGGGCTTGTCCCCTACCGCTTCACCCTGCCTGCCCGCCGGCTTGTCCCGAGCCAAGTCGAGGGACGCCTGGGCGAAGGAGGGAGCGCAGTCGAAGGGCAAAATCCGCATCCGCTTTCCAAACCCCTCCCCGCTGTGCTATCTATTCCCCGCTGATGCCGCGTTCCAGACGCACTACCCACCAAACCAAGCCGCTCTTTGAAGACTCCCGTTGGCGCGACCAGCTCTATTGCGGCGACAGCCTGAGTGTTCTCGACGTGATCCCGAATCAATCGGTTGACCTTATCTACATCGACCCGCCCTTCTACAGCCAGCGTTACTACGAGGTCATCTGGGGCGAGAGTGCAGAGCGCTTCGCTTTTGAGGACCGCTGGAGCGGCGGAATCAACCACTACCTGGAATACCTGCTGGAACGAATCCGCAAGATGCATGGCAAGCTCAAGGAGACCGGAACCTTCTTCATCCATCTCGATTGGCACATCGTCCACTACATGAAAGTCGAGCTGGACAAGATTTTTGGTTACGGCAACTTCAGAAACCAAATCATTTGGAAACGCCAGACCGCCCACAGCGATGTCAAGCAAGGAGCTCGTCACCTTGGCCGCATCCACGACGTCATTCTCTGCTACAGCCGAGGGGAGACCCCAACCTGGAACATGCAATACGTTCCTTACGACCAAGAGTACGTCGATGCATTCTACAAGCACGTTGATTCTAAGACTGGTCGCAGGTACAGACTCAGCGACATAACTGGGCCCGGTGGTGCGGCTAAAGGTAATCCACATTATGAGTTCCTGGGGGTCACTCGTTACTGGCGGTACAGCAAGCAAAAGATGCAGGAACTATACAAGAAGGGAAAGATTATCCAAACCAGGCCCGGTACTGTTCCGGCTGAAAAACGCTACCTTGATGAGATGCCGGGTGTCCCGCTTCAAGACATTTGGACCGACGTTCCGCCTGTTGCTCTAGGGAAAGAGCGCCTCGGCTATCCAACCCAGAAACCCCTTAAGCTCCTTGAACGCATAGTGACCCTCGGTTCCAATCCGGGCGACGTTGTGTTGGATGCGTTCTGCGGCTGCGGCACGACCCTAGCTGCCGCGCAAAAGCTTGGTAGGCGATGGATCGGAATCGACATTTCCCCCTCGGCAATCCGCGTCGTTGAGCAGCGGTTACGCAAGCTCGGGGCTGTCCGCTATGACGTTCACGGCATGGTTGCCACCGAGGCTGAACTGCTGAAACTCTCCCCGCTCGAGTTTCAGAACTGGGCCATCAACGCCGTGTTCGGCAAGCACAGCCCGTCCCCTGTCGGCGATATGGGTATCGACGGATTCACCTTCCTTGAAAACAACCCAATCCAAGTCAAGCAAATGGACAACGTGGGCCGGCCCCACATTGACACCTTTGCCGGTGTGCTACAACGCGAGAAAACGAAAAAGGCTATGTACATCGCATTTGACTTTACCAAGGGCGCCGTCGACGAGGTGGCCCGTCTTAAGAGAGAACAGAAGATTCATATTGAGCTCGTCCGCTGCCGCGATCTACTAGAAGGCAAGCTCAGCGTCCGCCAAATGATGTAGCTTTAACGGTATCACCTCGTGTACCGCAGGTTCCTCGCCAGTATCGCGTCTTAAGATGCGCAGAAGAAAACCAAGCCAAGGGATTGTTGCCAGGTTGATGTGGTCCTCCGACAGAACCTGCAATCTGTGCCAGACACAAAAGGATCACCTTGAAGTACACCACATCAACAGGAACCCAAGTGATAACCGCTACAACAATCTGATCCTCCTCTGTCGAAACTGCCACTCTCAAGCCACTACCAAGGGCCTAGGAAGAAAGATCTCTCCAACCCTCCTCAAGAGGTACAAGCGCCACTGGCAAGCCATTGTCTCTAAGCGAAGGGCAGGTATCCACACTGAAAACAGCGAGCTCGAGGAAACATTCCTCAAGGCCGGCGCAGAGAGGCTCGTGACGGCGTTTCAAGATTTCATGGCGAAGCGGGACCCCTACGGTGTCCTATCTTTATTCACTCCTCCGAGAACAGAGTCAGAGCGAGACTGGGTGGAGAATTACGCCCTAGGCGGAGGAAGGCCCGGAGACTTTGTAAGGCTATTTGCATCAAAAGGGTTCGGTTACAAGGTTGTCAAGTACGAGATAAAGAGCCTCAGACTCTTACACACGAAGAGAGCCAATGTCACGGTCGAAGAGTGGAGAACCTGGTGGGACGAAGGAAGGTGGCAGCCCGTTCCGCGAAGGTTACGTACGCGTCTCACTTTGGTGAGAATCGGAACCGATTGGTTTGTAGACAAATACAGCACCCAAGCCCGCAGGCACAAATACGGAGCTTTAGAGTGACGCGGTCACTCCTCTCCTTTGCCTCCTCTCCTTTGCCTCCTCTCCTTTGCCTTCTACCCAAACATTTGGCGCGGGTGTAAAATGTCCAATTGGTGCAGCGGAATCCCGCGTGAGTCCAGCCGCCCCGCACCCAATCGCCTATGGCTGGCGGGCGCACAAACAACTGAAGCCAGCGAGGGCGATGGGGTGCGGGGTGAACAGGTGACGTAGTTGGAACCGGTCGTCAAATGCGACAACCTGTGGAAGATTTACCATTCCGGCAAGGTCGAAGTCCCGGCCTTGCGCGGGGTGAACCTCGAAATCCATGAAGGCGAGATGGTGGCCATCATGGGCCCCTCCGGCTGCGGCAAGTCCACCCTGCTCTACGTCCTCGGCGGCCTCACCCCGCCCACCTCCGGCCTCGTCCTCGTCGACGGCAACGACCTCAGCGAAATGTCCGATTCCGAGCGCACCCTCCTCCGCCGCCGCACCATCGGCTTCGTCTTCCAGCGCTTCAATCTGCTCCCCGGCCTCTCCGCCCGCGGCAACATCG
>JBOHVJ010000409.1:0-3996 GCA_050735075.1 Binatia bacterium | reverse complement strand
GCTGGAGCGTTAGACATCCTCCTTTTGCTACACAATAAAATCCTTGGGAGCCGGGAAATACAGTGCGTCATTGAAGAATGGAAGCGGCCCGGCGATGTCAATTTTCCTTAGCTCCCTGATCAAATTTTCACCGAATATTCCACCTTTCGTCTTGCCTAGCAGGGTTCTGAGCGAGCCAGCCAGCACGGATGGATAAGGCCAGTCCAAGGATTTCATGCGCAATCCCTGTCCCGCGCCAAATGGCCGGCTGTCTCTGGCGATGATGGGGTCACGGGGGGCCAGTGTCAGATAAACGCTCATGGGCTCTCCTCCGGCTCCGCCTTTTTACCCTGCGCTTGCTTCATCGCCTTGGCAATCCGGCGGGCGATCAGCCATTCCTCCGCCAGCCGCATTGCACCGGTGTGGTATTTGTCGTAGGGCGAATCTTCCACCTGTTGCCCCGCGAAGGATCGTTCCATGGCTTTCTCGAAGGCTTTGTTTTCAATCTGCTTGCGGCTCAGCAACCGCTCGATATCTTTCTCTACTGCCTCGTCAGTTTGTTCGGAAACCGGCCAACCAGCGTAATCCTTCGCCAGTTCTCTCAGATCATAAGCGGCCTTATCAGGGAGCTTTTCTTTCTGGTGCATTTCGGCCCACTCTGCAAGCCGCGTATCGAGGTTTGTATCCCACTGGCTTCTAACACAGATCGGCGGTCCGCTGCGGGGATGGAGGTGCACAGCCAGTCCTTCCCTGTCTGGGTTCTTTGCCGCTTTTTCCGCCGCCCGCGTGTATTCCAGGAGGTCTTCCAGCGGATCGAGGCAATGGCCGATGGCAATGCCGACGGAAAGTGTGGGTGATTTGCCCTCATCGTTCTGCCATTGATCCAGCAACCCGCGAAATGCATCATACAGTTGGCGGGCGCATGACAGGCAGTGATCGACAGGCGCGAAAGCCAGCACATCGTCCCCGCCGGAATAGACCAGACAACCATGGTACTTCTTTACAATGTCTCTGGATCGACCAGCGAAACGAGCAAGCTGGCGAGAGAATTTTCGATGTTCCACGACATCGTCAATGACCGCCAACGCTTTGCTCATGCGATCGCCATCGGCGTGGATAATGGCGAGATAGGGTTCCGGTTCGCCGTAGCCGGAATCGCCCTTTTGTAAACCTGCAAGCAGTTTCTTGATGCGTTGGACGGTCTTGCGATCGTCATCATTGAAGAGATCTTCCATGGCGCAGGAATCCGCCTTGGTCCGCAAGAAGGTGTCCAGACGCGATGGGAATAGGGTAGCGCCGTCGTATGGAAAAGGTGTGTCCTTGTACCAGTCCCCAGTTCCGGTGGAATGAGGGATTTGCTCGCCCTCGTAACCCATGAGCTTGGCGGTTTCCTCGGCAATCGCCTGCAACTGCTTTTTAGCATCACCCCCATTCGCTTCGATGCCGCGAAGCCATGGGTCCACCGCCACTCGCACCACGGAGGGGAAGGCTTCTCTTAAGGCAGCCCGCTTGGTAAGGCCGACGATATCGAGCTCCTCGCCATTGGATAGCCTAAGCCGCTGAGCCAGTCTTTTGTCGTCGCTAAGAATTTCCCACCGCTCTTTTCTTGTCTCCTGGCGGGTGCCCCACAGCTTGAATACACTTTCCCGTGCGCCATCCAGAGAAGATTTGGGCACACGTTCCCAACCCTTGGCCTGCTTGAAGTTACGCAGGAACTTGCGCCCGGCGAGCAGCCACATAAGTCGCTGGCGGACTTGGTCATACGGTTGGTTAAGCGGCGTCCAGGCGGCATAAAACTCGATGACATCGCCGATCTGCTCATCCCAGATGGTTTTATCAATCAGTCTACTCGCGGCTTGATAGGCGCAGCCAGCATATCTATTCCAACAATCTTGAGCTGCTATCTCAGCAGATGTGGCTATTTTTTTGGGCAAGATGCCTTCGGGTACTTTAGCAAGGATTACGTTAGCCACGTTGAAGTCGCTACCGCTCGCGAGATCCGAATCTGGATTTTCCGGCCATGGGAAGATCAGTTCACCTCCAGCTTCGCGTACCGTCCGCGCCGCCGCCTTGCTGATCTCCGATAACAGCAACGAGCCAAACCACAGATCACGGGTACGCCGCGCGGCGGCGATGAAGTCTTGGACAGGGCCGAGGGCGATGGCGACCAGGTGCGCTGTCATGGTTTCACCTCTTCGAAGCCTTTTTCTCGGGCAAAAGCTATGAATGCGTCCAGGGCGGAACCGGAGGCGGAGCGTTTCAGCGGTGAGGCAGGATAGTCGCAAAGGTCGGGACGATATATGTTGCGGCTCGTTAAGGCAGGCGGATTTTCAAGGTTTCGCAATTCCAGTTCTCCAGGTTTAGGCCCTGTGAGGTGAAGGACCATCGCCGCTGCCCGTCTGCCGTCGCCGATGGCTAAAGGCCGCAATATGACTGGGCTGGCCATGCGCTTTTTGTCCTTTGGATAAAGCTCACAGTCATTTGGGCTATGAGCATGGTCTTTAAAGTGGAAAACGATGGGAAGGCCAAGCTCCGCACGAGGAAAGGCCGTACCCGATACTGGGTCTATTGGGTCAGGTAAAGTGACACTTGTGCAATACTTGCTTTTACCGGTAATTGCCCGTAAGGAGTCCGCCTCAGGCCATAACGACCGGCCGTCTCTCCCAACGCTGCCTTGACGAAAGTCCCGCATCAAGCCTACTGCTAGTGACCATCCTTCCAGGGGAGTGCTTGTCCCTTTACGGATTAGAGGCGGCTTGGTTAGTAAAGGCCATTGATTAGTGGGAGTCGTTTCACCAAGGCCGCAATGTGACTTGAACCACTCCCCAATTCCATCGACTGAAGAAGGAGCGAAATCTTTGCAAAACAACGCCCCACATCCCCGCCGTGTTCTTGCGCCGATTCCTCCGAAATTTACCCAAGCCCATAAGGCAGCTTCAATGTCTTGCTGCACATTGTCGTCTTGTTCGGTGAGTTTAGGTAAGCTTTTCTTATCTCTCTGCTGGTTGTATTCAGTCCTCAATCCGGCCATTCGCTGTTGGGTCGGGATTAGAACAGATAAATTAAATTTCGCCGCGGCGACAAACTTCGCCGGATCTTTGGGTTTCTCGCTATCGGGTGCGTTGCCTTGAAAAGGAAATAAGACATAAGGTAATTGGCTCTGCTGGTTATCAAAGAGTTCCATCCATTCAAGATCGTATCCTCCCGTCCCGTCCCTTTTCATTTGGTTCCATTTGTAGGCAGCACATACAGTAGGCTGGTTTTTCTTGGTTACCGATACGCGCAAACGTACCGGACTAGGATTCTCCGTCGTCCCCCAAATCTCCCCCTCCCGCTCCCGCAGGGCCTCCACGGTCTCGAATCTCGCACCCTGTGTCGCCCGCCACCAAAACCGCAAATGCCCGCGTATCGACGAGGGACGAATCAAGGTAACGGGGTCGTTGAAACCAGGCTCCACACCGCCGCCAAACAGCGGGGTAATCACTTCGATAGTGTATTTCTTGGAGATAGTGTCGTGGCGTGAAGCGATGCCTGGGGTGACATCGGGACAGCTCACTCTTATCGTTCTAACCATGACAGACTCCCTCCACTAAGGCTTGATGAAGTGCTGTACTGCCTCCCAGGAACATCGGTGTGACGATGTGGTAGGTAGCCTGTAACGTCACCAATTTAGCCATCCGGTCATTCCTCTCCTGTTTTGCTAGGAATCCGCAATTGGTCGTCTCGGGCTGTTACTTTTTCCAGTAACATCCGATACTTCCCCGACCCGATACTCGTTTTCCCGCTCACATGCAGCCATTCGCCGAGCGCCAGCCGCGGCATGAAGGAGCTTACCTCGCCTTCGTAAGTCACGGAACCCAGCAGTCCACCGAACTGCATCCATTCTGGCGGCCTGAGCCTCGTAGCCTAATGGTATGGACTCCTCCCCTCCTAAACGGCATCGTGATGTGCCAAAGTGGAGGGATGAAACGACCACTTAAACGAAGAGGAGGAGTCCGGTATGAACAGTACAACAAT
>JBOHVJ010000408.1:0-3129 GCA_050735075.1 Binatia bacterium | reverse complement strand
GCCGGGACCGAACGAGATAGGCCCTACCCCCATCCACCGCTAGCCCTATTAAAAGGCCCAAAACAACGAAGGCCAGGGTAACGAAGATTAGAACTTGGCCTTTCGTACAACTACTGATTTTGCCTTGAACCATAAGAATCTCCGGGACTGAAGCGTTCAGGTATCGCTTCTCGTCATTAAACCTTTTCAATTCTTCCTGAACTCCTTAACCCTGATTACCGGCAGAGCCAATTTCAAAAAATCGCCCGCTCATAAATTGGGTCACTCCCTAATAGAAAAAAGGTCCCCAGGATCGGCTGATATAGATAAAAGACCTCAACAGCGTCCAGTTGTCCCCCAGGATTAATCGTATCAATATCTGGAACATTGCTTGGAGCAACACAGCCCGTAGTACAAGTAAAATTACCTGAGCTGCACGAAGGACATACCCGCTGCCCATTTACCACTGGGCCAGCCCCTCTCGTTACCTGTTGCAGAACAACGTAGGGCGGAGTAGGCCCATCTGGATTCTGGCCGATCCTGGAATGGATTATCGTCCATCTTTGCGGGTTCGGTGGTTCAGCACACGGAGGTCCATCACTTATCATCGGGCACGAAGCGGCGATGACAGCATCCAGCGCATCATTGCCTGGCCCCGGAACTTCAGGGGGATTCCCCCGTGACGTCATATTGGCCCCCTCTCGGGTCAAATGACTTAAAACAAGATAACTTTGGAGAAGGTTGGAGAACTCGATTGCTCCAAGAGCCAAAAGAATAAGCATCGGTAGAGCGAGACCCAATTCTGTTAGGGATTGACCCTTTTGAGAAGCAATGATCTTCTTAAATGACATCATTGGGGCTCTCCTATCTTCTGTTTAAGTAAAAGGCTCATTGACCCAGGTAATATTCAAGTCAAAGCAGACGCTGCCCGAGGGGCATCCCCCACCACCTGGGAAAAGACTAGCAAAAAAGGCGCTAAAGAGAGGCTTATGAAAGGTTGCCCTTACCCTTACCGTATCACTAGGCCCCCCACATCCCGTCGAGCTGGGCGGTATGTCCACTAGAATCTCGCACGCAGGAAGACCCTGGAGACCCGCGCCCGTGCCCATTAGAAGTTTGTTAAATACATCTATAATGGCATCTTCCCTAAGCATACCCGACTCGGTTCGGCCGGTAATCATATATCTCCCTGCCTCCCGCAGAGCGTGCGTTACGGTCAGCCTAACGTAGAAAATGTGCGAAAACTCAACAATGGCAAAGAGAACTGTAAAGAAGAGAAGAGCGGCCAGACTAAATTCAACAACGCCCTGTCCCCTTTCCGACTTTACATATGTAAGAGGCATTAAGTCTCCACCGGAATACGATAGATTTGGTTTAGAAACTGTTGCATGATCACTTTGCTTACAGTTTATGTTAAAGTTCTTTACAATCCCTAGTCAATTGTACCTTGGTACATTGCACTTAAGTCCATCATCCTCTTTCTCTCGTCTTCCCATCTTGAGATTCTCAGACAAACATCAAAGAACAAAGAACCCCTATGCAATTTCTGGGCATAATCCATGTCAGGACAAAAATTGATAGTTTTCAGGTAGATGGGGAACATGCGCTCTAAAATTATAATATTCCCCTGCCAAGAAATGGTATGAATTAAGAGTTAAATGACAAAATTGTTCACCTATGAAGACACCTGGAACTGCTTTCTCTACAATTCTCTCTTAGGGTGGGCGCGATCCCTTCTCCGTCAGGAAAAGGTCAAGGTGGCGAATCTATCATCCAATTTGATTCAGCTGGCTCTCCTTCAAATCGTCTATCTCCGAAGACGATACCATTGAGACGTCCAACTGATCCCCTACCTCGGTATGGGATTTGTTGATAGTTCCATTTGGAAGCTCCAAGGCGCTGTGAGCTGAAAGGTGGATACCTGTAGCTCGGTTGGGGGCAAGACCAGGAATCACGCTTACCACCTTATTCTCTTTATCCAAGAAAATCACGTCGATCGGAAACTTCATCCCTATGGTATGAATCCCCTTGCTAGGAACTAGCCATAGGCCCTCTTCAGGTCCTAGCTTTTTCCTTTTAAGCAGACCGACAACCCGCGTCAGAAAGCTATCCGCCTTTCTGACTTTGGTTGCTAACCATGTGTTCTTGGTGAGATTAATAAGTGGCATCTTTTATTTATTAGATAGAAGGGTCAGTATGTTCACTGCCGCCGGCCCCAAAACCACCAAGAAAAGTGCTGGCATGATGAAAAGAACCAAAGGAAAAATGAGCTTGATTACCACTTTTCTGGCGGCTTCCTCAGCCTTTTGGCTCCTCTTCTCCCGCATCGTAGAAGCATAGACTCTCAAAGAGCGAGCGATACTCCCTCCCAACTCTTCGGTTTGGGTAAGAAAGGTCACCAGACCCCTTAACTCCTCCAGACCAATCCGGTCCGCCAGCCGAGACAGGGCCTCCCGACGCAATATCCCAGCTTGCATTTCCTGACTCATCAACTGGAGTTCATCGCCGATCGCTAAACCCTGTTCTGCTTGCTCCTTGGCCACCCGGACCAAAGCACCATCCACTCCTAAGCCGGCTTCAACACAAATAACAAGAAGATCTAACGTGTCCGGGAGGGTCTCCTGGATTGCCAGCCTCCGCTGACTAGCCTTACGCCGGACATGAAAATATGGCAAAAGATATCCCAGCCCAGCACCCGCAGCGATCAACATAATCATATTGAAGACGGGAGAGCGCGCAAGAAGCGCAAAGAGAAAGGCTCCAACTGCAGAAGCTACTGTCAAGAAAATGCGCATCCCCCAGAAGATGCGCACTGATCTCTCCCCGGGAAAACCAGCCTGGTGGAGGAGGCGCCGAAATTTCGTATACTTCGCCGCCATCTCATTCTCTCCCAGGAAGAACTTCGCAATCTGTTCCCAGAATGTCTCTTCCTCGCTACTGAGCAGGCGCACACGCGAGCCCTTTGCAGGCTTGACAGCGATAGCATCAAGCCTCTTCTGGATGGCTTCCTCATGAACACCGCTCCTAGGAGCCAAAAGGAGGAATGTTGTGCCGGCAACCAGGCCATAGATCCCGATGAAAATGAGAAGAAATTCCATAAAATCCTCAGATATGGATTCGGATGAGCTTGCGGAAAACGAGAATCCCAAT
>JBOHVJ010000407.1:0-1390 GCA_050735075.1 Binatia bacterium | reverse complement strand
AAACGCCCAGCACCCTAGGAGGTACTGTGTAATCGCCTGGCAACCCTGCGACCATGCCCCCCGACAATTGGGGGTTTAGGCCAGTAGCTTTGCGCCTCATCTTTTCAGATGGTTTGCCTTTTTTCAGCGCTCCCTGCTTCCTTGCGGTCGATGCCCTCTCGCTAACAACACAAAAACAGATGGCATGGATGTATCCGCGTCCAATGCTGAAAACTTTAGTAGGGTGGTGGCGTCGTTATTTCGCGAAGAATCGTTCTTCTCGGTCAGGTGTTATCTATATCAAAGCCGGCCTTTCACTACGCCGCGTGGCTAAGGATGAATTTAAAGCCTAAATCTCGGGTCCCCTGCCAGACCCTGCTGGGATCGGCAACACAGAGTGAGTATTGAATGTTGTGGTCGGTGTTAATTATTTCTTTCGTTGGTGACAATTAAAAGTTTCGTTTTGTACGTCGGTGTGGGATGGTTGAGATGCGGCATGTGCGAGCAAGACAAAGTGAGTTTGGCTTCGAGGGGCACCCCGCAAAGCGGAGTGTTGACTCCACTTACGCAAAAGATAACCAGTAAGGATTGAGACGACCATGGATGGTCGTTTCAATCCAATGTTCAAGAAGCCCGGTGTCGGGTGGGTTCTTTATTAAGGGGATTGCTTGGGTGAAGGCTGGGTGATGTGGTGGCTATGGGCATCGATAGCTGGAGATAGCCTGAGTAGAGGGCGATCGGATCCTGTCACATAAGGTATTATTAATATGACGTATGGCAAGGTCCTCCGATCCGGAACGAGCCGCACGCCTCAATGAGGCGATGGCATTGATCCAGAAGCACGAAAGCTTATCCCAGGCGGCGGCCATGTTGGTCAGGAAATTCGGGCCGAGGCTTTGGGAGCTTTTCTCCGCAAGGGTCGGGGACGTGGCTGACCGTAAGTCCAAAGAGGGAGCGATAGAGCTGGAATACCGTTATGACCGTCTTGTTGCGAGGAAGCTAGAACAAGTCTACCAGTTATTGGTACCGCACAAAGTCTGGTCGAATGGGGGACAAGGCTGCGATGTCAAGAACGAAGTCAAAGTAAGGGTGACTGGACATTAGAACAGCCGAAATACATACCGAAGCCGCTAGCGACTTTTCAGCAGCAACCTAATTCACCGGGTATCTGATGGTTATAATCATTACCGTGTCATACGTTTATTCATGGGGCCTGCGCCAAGCACTGTTTCACAACTGCGCGAAAATACTTTCAATATTCCCTGATTGTAGTCAGGGGCTTCTTGATGGGAGCCATACTAGCGACCGTTCAAACCGAACCGTTCCGTCGCCATTTCTTCAACAACTCGACCAATGGCCAGGCACGCCGTCGCGGCGGGTGAGGGTGCGTTTATTACGTGAATGGCGTTTT
>JBOHVJ010000406.1:0-6736 GCA_050735075.1 Binatia bacterium | reverse complement strand
ATGTTTCGGTCGCCATCGTTGCTGAGAGCTCCGTGTGCCCGTTGCGAGGCGTTACCGACAATCGGTATCGTGGTATCGATGAGCAGGTTTAGCCAGTAGCTTGTTTCTTCGACGAATGGGCTTCCCTCTAGCCAGATTGCACCAACGTATTGACCACTCGCCAATGCTCGCTGTACCACATTGGTCAGTCGAGCCAGGGTAGCCTTCGGTGGTTCACGCCTGAGATAACCGGGCCGGTAAGGAAAGAAATCCTCGCCCAGGGTCTCAGGCTGAACGTCGCCTTGCCCAACATCAGTCCGCTCAGCCGCGGGCAATCCCCTCTTGTAGCCTCCTGATGGGGCTGCGCGATAGAAATCAAAAGAAGCTTTGGAGGAGAGCAGGCCGGCCACGCCTTCGTCGCCAATCCCGAGGCGGTCGATCTCCTCAAAGAGGCGCGAAGCGTCTGGAAAGAATGGTTGGCGGCACATCTCTGAAGGTGCCGAGGAACTGGCCCCGTCACTTTCCCAGGGCTGTCCATTGGCCTGCCTCGCCATATAGGGCAAAGGATAGAGACCGTCCTCCGGCCGGAGGGTGACCTCGTAGACAGGGATGTCTTTGGGCCCCTGGCGTTCCTTGTGGAAGACGCCAGACGAGTCAAGATACCCGTCAGGGGAAGCGTACAACTCGGCTGCGTCACGCTCCAGAGGATGGGCGCTGAACTGTTCTATATAGACCGTGACGGGCGCCGCAAGCCGTTGAGGCCGGAGAGCATCGAAGCGCATCGGGCTTCCATCCGGGTTTTTCCTGAGCGCCAGCCCAACTTTCTCCCGCGCCTTGTTGCTGGTAATGAGCGGCTCGGTATTTTGGATCGTGGCCGTCGGCCCAGAGAAAACCGCGATCTTCGGCTTAGAAGAGGGTTCTGCCATGGCATCCTCCAATTTACGTGCGGGGTGTTGGAAGATAGAACTGTTAGCGCGAGGTCAGCTTCTTAAACACCCACAGGAACGATAGCGTCGCGACCGCGCTTGTAGCTTCGCTGGGTCTGCGTTGGATCGCGGTTTACAAACTGTCGGTGGTACATCGGATGGCGGAGGCTTCGGACCTCGTGCTCAAGCTCGAACAGTTTCTCGCCATTCTCTGGATCCACCAGTTGCTTGAAGCGGAATTGGTGGTTTCGGACATCTTCCATGATCAAGTCACGCTTCTTTAGAAATCCATACGGACCAGAGAAGTTGGCTACATAGACAGCGATGTGGTGACCATCGTAGGGCCGGATTTCGTCCCTGGTCTCCCGGAAGAGAAGCCGCTGGTGGCGGCCAATCTCCACGCTGGCCGTATGGGCTCCATTCTCCGAATGAAGCAAAGAGGGGGCGCGCATCACCTCGCCGTAGAAACGGGCGACACCCTTAGCCGCCCCTGGTTTTACCAAGAACTCGATGTAAGGCATACCTAGAGCCATGTCACCAAACCTGGGGTCGGGATTGTAACAGTGATAGTGATTTCCCCAAGGGCAGGTCACCGCCACATGGTCGTCCTTGATAGACCAGGAAAACTTCGTTCCCTTAAGCCGCTCCTCGACCGACTTCAGGCGCTCCTGTAGGTGCTTCAAGTCTGGGACGACAAGACCGACTTGGCCTGAAAATACCTGGGCGCTTCGAGTGGGCAGATGAAATTGCTGCTCGCCCACATTGATCCACATGTTCTCCAGGCCCACTGTTAGGTAGGGGTCACGCGTAAGCCCGAGCCCGACCACATAGAAGAGCGTTGCTGTTGCCTGGTCAGAGATTTGCAGATTGATGTGCTCCAGCGATACGATGTTGCCAACGTCTTCGTCGGCGAAGTCTTGTATGGCGTTCATCATGTCTTCCTCCCGATTAGGTGCAGAGACCATCTTGACCTCCTATTCTATGCCCGTTTCTAAGTTAAAAACCAGTTTATTATTATTCCGACCTATGGTCGCGCGTCAAGGGAGCTAACGGCTCTCCGTTAAAGAGTGTGGTCTTTCCTCGGGTAGGATTGACGTTTATAAATGAGCCCTATAGATTCCCGGTAGCGGTGATTTGATCTATGAGGCCTCGAAGATGCCGATTCTTTCTAAGGTCCTTCTCTTCCTTGCTCTTTTGTTCATGACCCTCTCTAGCAGAGCCCTCGCCAAAGAGGGCGATTACTTTCCATATGTCTATACTCCAGAAGCGGATCTCCCCGCTTATGCTCGCTTCCGTGCCGAAGGCATGCCGATCAACCAGGCCTTTTGGCATGGGTTGAAGTATTTGGCCAAATACAGGCGCAAAAAATTTTCTGCCCCTGTTGAGGAGATTCGCTATTTTGATTTTCAGAGGAGCCTCCTCGGATTTTTGTCGAACGAGCAAAGTATCCGCGTCCACGGGCCTAGCGTCAACCTCGCCATGGTAGGCGATATCATGTGGATTCAGAACGATTGGAGCACGTTTGTAACGAAAGAGGTCCTGGACACTTTGAATAAATTTGACGTTGTACTTGGCAACCTGGAGACGGTCATTTCGAGCAACTTCAAAGTACGCGAGTTCTGGCCCGATTACATGAGGTACAATTCCCACCCCTCTCTTGTTCAGTCGTTCAAAAGATACAGCGGTGGCAATCTTTTTACTGCCTTATCGATAGCCAACAACCATACGATGGATTACTCCGACAGAGGAATTCTGGACACTATGGAGTTTCTCGACGGGAACGGGATTTTGTACAGCGGAGTAGGAAAAGGCCACGACGCAAAGCCTTATACCACGTTCGTGAAGAACGGCGTGAAATTTGGATTCTATGCTGCCACCTACGGTTTGAATGACCAAGAGGAAGCGCGGCGGACAAAGCTGAGACTCAATATTCTCCCAGGGCTCGCTCCAGAGACCGAAAAACCCGTAGACATCTCCCAGGTCCAGCGGGTTCTCGCAGCTATGGCTGCCGATGGGGTTGACTTTAAGATTGTCTCTTTACATTGGGGATCTGAGTTCGAGTTTTATCCATCTCCCAAGACGATGCAGGTCGGGCGAGAGATCATAGCGGCTGGCGCTGATGTGATCATGGGCAGCCACCCCCATGTGCAGCAGCCAAGCGAGATCTGCTTCGTCAATGGTTATGAGGAACGCTTTGGCGATCTCAAAGGAAGGTTTCCGGCCATGATCCATCCCACAGGTTGTGTACTGAAAGACGGAAGGGGGGGTCGACGAAAAGCGCTGATCCTCTACTCGCTCGGTAATTTTACCACCGCCATGTATACGTTCCTATGTCAAGCCGGCATCATTCAGCATGTTAAGGTTACGAGGGATGCGATTTCAGGGGAGGTGGACTGGAGCCTCCCCGGATACAAGTTGGTCTATAATTTAAAAAGCGATCCTGTAACGGGGAAAAGAATGATTTTGCTGATGGATAGTTATATCAGTCAAAATTGCCGGCAAAAGAAATGCCCGGAAGAGGTAGCGAAGTCAATGTCGTTCTTACACAGACACTTGATCAGAAAGGGTGCTTAAGGAAAGGAAGGGAAGCCTAATAAAGGCAAGCGGCTAAGTCCCGATGTTCCAGGAAGAGAGGTAGGCCTCCTGCTCTTTGGTGAGTTTGTCGATCTGGATCCCCATACTACCAAGTTTCAACCGCGCTACCCAATCTTCGACCGCCTTGGGGACATCGTAGACTTGGGATTTAAGCTTTTTCTGATTCTTCACCGCCCATTCGGAGGCTAAGGCCTGAGTGGCAAAGCTCATGTCCATGACTGAGGCCGGGTGTCCCTCCGCGGCGGCAAGGTTGACGAGCCTCCCTTGGCCCAGGAGATAGATCCTCTTCCCTCCGGGCATGGTATAGGCGTCAACATAGTTGCGCACGTTCTTTTCTTCCTTGATTGCCATCCCCTTCAGCGCTTTGAGGTCGATCTCGATATCAAAGTGGCCCGAGTTGCAAATAACGGCCCCATCCTTCAGGAGCCTTAGGTGCTCTTTGCCGATTACATGCATGTCTCCGGTCAAGGTGATGAAGAGGTCACCCACCCTGGCTGCCTCTTTCATGGTCATCACCTCAAATCCGTCCATCGCTGCCTCAAGGGCGCGGATGGGGTCCACCTCGGTAACGATCACCTTCGACCCCATCCCTCGGGCGCGAGAGGCTACCCCTTTACCGCACCATCCGTAACCTGCCACCACGACTTTTTTCCCGGCCAGCAAAATATCGGTCGCGCGGATAACGCCATCGATGGTCGACTGTCCTGTCCCATAGCGGTTATCAAAGAGATGCTTGGTGCTCGCGTCATTCACCGCGATCACTGGGATCTTCAGAGCCCGCTCCGCGGCCAAGGCGCGCAGCCGAATGACTCCCGTCGTCGTCTCCTCCATGCTGGCGATCATTTTATCTGCGAGACGGGAATATTCTTTGTGGAGCATGGACACCAGATCCGCGCCGTCATCCATGGTGATGACCGGCTCATGATTCAGGGCGGCGCGGAGGTGGCGGTAGTAGGTCTTGTGATCTTCCCCCTTGATGGCAAAGGTCGGTATGCGGTCATACTTGACCAGGGCGGCGGCCACGTCGTCTTGCGTGGAAAGAGGATTAGAAGCGCAGAGGACGACTTGAGCGCCCCCAGCCTTAAGGGTCTGGACCAGATTGGCGGTCTCTGCCGTCACATGGAGACAGGCAGAGAAACGGAGTCCCCGTAGCGGTTTTTCCTTTTGGAAGCGGCTTCGCACCCTCCTTAAGACCGGCATGTCCTGATCTGCCCAGAGGACGCGCTTTCTTCCCTGAGGGGCTAATGAGAAGTCCCGGATATCATATTTTTTCTCAGCCATGCACCCCTCCTCACCACCGGGAACTTCCCTAGACTTTCCCCGCAGCTTTCTTTAAGTCCTCGACCCGATCAGTCTTCTCCCAAGTAAAGTAGCCGTCCCCAGAGGCGCGCCCAAAGTGGCCGTAGGATGCCGTGGGCCGATAGATTGGCCTCTTTAAGTCCAAGGTCTCAATGATACTCTTGGGTCGCAGGTCGAAAAGCTGACGAACAATCCGCGCCAATTCCGCGTCTGGGATCGACCCGGTATTGAAGGTATCGACCGCTACCGACACCGGTTGGGCAACACCGATAACATAGGCCACCTGGACCTCGCATTTCTGGGCCAACTTAGCGGCGACAATGTTTTTAGCGACGTAGCGAGCCATATAGGCAGCACTACGATCCACCTTCGAGGGGTCTTTTCCTGAGAAGGCGCCCCCTCCATGACGCCCCATGCCACCGTATGTGTCCACAATGATCTTGCGGCCGGTAAGCCCGCAGTCCCCCTGCGGTCCCCCCACCACAAAGCGACCCGTGGGGTTGACATGATACACCGTATCCTTATTGAGATACTGTGCGGGAATGACTGCCTTAATAACACCATCAATAACGGTCTCTTTAAGTTTGCCGTACTCTACGTCGGGAGTATGCTGGGTCGAGATGACCACACTGCTGACCCGAACGGGTCGTCCATTGCGATATTCCACCGTTACCTGAGATTTGCTGTCTGGCCTGATAAAAGGGGCCTCGCCGCCCTTGCGAATTTTGGCTAAGTACTTGACTAGGCTGTGGGACATCTGAATGGGAAAGGGCATAAGCTCCGGGGTTTCATCGCAGGCGTAACCGAACATCATTCCCTGATCCCCGGCCCCTTGCTCTTGATGCAGCCCCTCTCCCTCAGTCACCCCCTGAGAGATGTCAGGCGACTGGCGCTCCACAGCGGTGATGATGGCGCATGTGTTCCCGTCGAATCCCATGGCGGAATCGGTGTAACCGATATCGCGCACGACCTCACGGGCTATTTCGTTATAGCTTACCTTTGTCTTGCTCGTGATCTCCCCAGCGACCACGATCATCCCTGTCTTGGTGAGGGTCTCGCAGGCTACTCGACTGTCCGGATCTCCGCTTAAGTGGGCATCGAGGATGGCATCAGAGATCTGATCGCACATCTTGTCCGGATGGCCCTCAGAAACGGATTCTGAGGTAAAGAGAAAATCCTTTGCTGCCATTCAATACACCTCCTGAAGCAGAGCTTGCCAAGAAAACAATCCTATATCGGATAAGTGAGGGGGAATCAAGATCACTACTTACATGCAATAAACGCTTTTACCGATCGCAGTCCGGGTCATCATCGGGATTTGCGATTTTAGATTTTGGATTTTGCATCAGGGAGGCCAAGAGCTGCCTGGCCTGCTCCTGGATGGCGAAGGTCTTGGCTTCGATCGCGGCCATTTCGGCCTCGATCGCGGCGAAATCGGCTTTGAGCTGCCTTATCCTTATTAGGGTGTCCTGGCGGAAGAGGATCGGGGTGTCGTAGCCGCGGATCATTTTTAAATCGATTTTTCCTCCCTTTTCTTGGTGGTCCCCTCGGCGTGGCTCGGAGCAGAAAATGGGAGACCGCCTTTTGGGTCATCATGCCTCATTATCCATTGGGGTTCTATTGTCCCTTAGTACAATTGTCCCAAAGGGAGGAGGATGAGGAATTGGATGCCGCTATCAAGTCACTCTTGAACGGCGGGTGAAGAGATTGGCGGTCAACGTCTCATGGGTGCAATGTCCTCCCGTCTTACAAAGCCGTTTGGCTTGTCTGTCCGGGAAATGACAAAGGCTTCAGCCCTGGTGAATCCGGCCACGTTGAGCTTCGTTCCCCTTTCAATAGGCAGACGTTTTCCCTCCTGGGTGATAAGCGTTGTGTTGACTATGGCCTCATAACTTTGGACTTTGGTGAGAAAGGTGACGTCGTCGATATTCCCCGCC
>JBOHVJ010000405.1:0-17825 GCA_050735075.1 Binatia bacterium | reverse complement strand
GATCAGCTCTACCTGCTTCTCGCAAGGTGGTACACCTATCCCAGGAATTTTTTCTCTCAGGGTTCTTCCACCATGGCTTAAACTTTTCCCTGATAACCCCTCCCCGAGCGACACGATTAAGGCCGCTCTTTTTCTCAGTCGCCTGTTGGGAGGAGCCTCAGAAAGTCTCCACTCTCTCGTTCATACCCTCCTTGTTCCAACCATTGCAGATTACCGCCTCCTTCATCTCCCTTCCTCCCTAGGCTTTCTCTATGACCCGATGCGCCCCTTAAGACTGGGGTGCAAGTGGGGCTGGAGATTGCTCCGCGCTGGCTTCGAGCCAACTCCCTAGATATTGATTCCTCCTCCAAAGGCATCATGTTCCTAGCTATTGGTCTTGGAGGAGAGGTGAATGGGTCGTGAGAAACAGGAACATGCCAAGAGTTATTATTTATACCAAGGACTATTGTCCCTTCTGCAGCCGCGCTAAGGCGCTACTCCGTTCCAAGAACGTAGATTTCGAGGAGATCGATGTAACCCATGATGGGCTCCTACAGGAGGAGGTGCAGCGGTCGTCTGGCCGAAGGAGTGTACCTCAGGTCTTTATTGATGGAGAATCGGTTGGCGGATTCGACGACCTTAGAGAGCTTGATGCAAGCGGAGAGCTCGATCAACTTTTGGGGAAGCACACATAGGTTTTAAACTGGCCCCTTGGAGGTTCTTCTTTTTCTTCTCTTATTGAGGAAGTAAATAGCAAGGAGGCCGGCCACCACGAGCAGGAATCCGATCTCTGCCAGCTTGACTCCTTTCGCGACGGCCTCAAGACTCCGGCCAAAAACGTAACCTAAGGTTCCGATGATCACGGCCCAGATAAAGGATCCGATAAGGTTGAAGAAGAAGAAGCGTCTAATCTCCATTCCTAATAGACCTGCGGTCATGGCGCCGGCATAGCGAAGTCCATAGAAGAAACGGATGAAGAAAACAGATTTCCCGCCGTGCCGTCGCACAAACTCCTCTCCTTTAAATAGACGATGCTCTCCGATGAAGTTCAGCAGACGGGCGGCCCAAGGGTGTCTAGTTCCAACTCTTTGGCTGCGGCCTACCCAGTAAAAAATGTTGTCGCCGATAATAGCGGCCAGTGTGGCGAGGAGCACCAGAACAGTAAAATCTACATGTCCCTCGTAGACAAGAAATCCGCCGGCGATCAGGACCACTTCCCCTTCAATAAAGGTCCCAAGAAAGATCACGAGGTAGCGGTAGTCAATAAAGTATTGGAGGAGGGTCTCCATGGCAAAACTAGAAAGAAGGCTCTTATCACACTTTTTTCTGCGGGTTCAAGGCGGTCGGAATTTGTATGCCGAAAGCGTTGGGGACAGGTGTCAGTTGGTGCACTCGGCGAGAGTTGGAGGCGGCGAGCGGATTCGAACCGCTGCATCGAGGTTTTGCAGACCTCTCCCTTAACCACTTGGGTACGCCGCCCTTGATGTATGTCTAGCATGGAATTTCCTATACTTTCAACCAGCTTGAATTATTGACAACAACGGGCGAAACAAGTAATTAAAAACAGAAGGTTGGGGAGACATTTTCAATGGCGACGATGATCACCAGCGAGTGTATCAATTGTGGGGCATGTGAGCCAGAGTGTCCCAACAATGCGATCAGTCAAGGAGAGGAGATCTACGTCATAGACCCGCTCTTGTGTACGGAGTGCGTTGGGTTTCACGACTACGAGGCCTGCGCTGCTGTCTGTCCAGTGGACTGTTGTGTAACAGACCCTAACAACATCGAGACCGAAGCGGTTTTGATCGACCGGGCGAGACAGATCCATGCCGATATTAGCTTTGGTGAAAGTTTTGAGTCTCGTTTCCGTAAAGATGAGGGAAAGCCGGCGCCCGCTGAAGAAGCCCCCGTTCGTGAGCCACCTCGGCAAGAGGCCAGAGTGGCTGCTGCCTCATCCCCGCCTGAGCCAAAGTCTGGAGAGAGGCCAAAACCAGCGGCAGCTCCAACCTTATCCCCCAAGTCAGAGGTTAGACAGGTAGCTTCAAAGCCACCGGCGCAAGCGCCGAAGCCTGTTAAACCCGATAAACACTTCCCTGGAGAGGTCTCTACGAGCTTTAAAGAATTAAGGCTCCAGTTTGAAAAGAAAGGTCCTCTGACAAGACCGCTTCCCCGGATTCTTATCTTTCTGTTACAGCCGCTCCTAGGTGCGTTGCCGCACCAGTTCAAAAAAGATTTGGAGAGGGCAGTGCAGAGTCCCGCTTCCTTCAGTACGGTGGGTTCCACGGGATTAAATATCCTGATGAACGTCATCCTTTATCCGTTGATCTTCATGGGAGCAGCGGTGGTACCGAAGGGGCTGGGCGTCCTCTTTAGCCAAAGTATTAATGTTTATCTTCTCGGCGGTATCTTTTTGGGCTTTCTCGAAGCGGTCTACCGTCTTAGAGAGGGAATCTTCCATGTCAAGCCAGCGGAGGAAATGACATTCCCCTCTGCAGTTTATGGCGGTCCTTTGTCCTATGCGCTGAAGCCCTTAATGACCCTGCAAAGAGGAATCATCCGTAGCGCGCCTATTCCCGTGGATGGGTTTTATGGAAGGGGTTTTGTCGAGAAGATGGAGCGGGAGCGACGTTACGGCAACGTCTACACGATTGAGGATTGGGGCGGAGCCTATCTTCTACGTGTTGAATTTCCTACAAAGGTTCCCGATATCGGGCATCCACTGAGATCGGAGCTTCCCGATGAGATGCCGGATTATGATTATGATCTGATTTTAAAGGACGGCCATTTCATTGTCAGGGGAAAGTGCACGGATGAGAGGGTAAGGAGGATCTCTTCCAGCGTAGGGGCCTTTCCACCTGAATTTACAACGGTCATTCCTTTGCACGAAAGGGTCGATGGATTTTCCCATCACTTTGAAGGTAGAGTGTTGGAGGTCCTCCTTTTGAAAAAGGGAGATTCCCCAGGGCCGGGAGCGTAACCATTTCTAGAAGTAAGAATGTCATGGAAAGATCAGGAGAGAAGTCATGGGAAGATATGGCGAACAGCGACATTCTCGTTCCTGAAGTCGGTGTTCATCTTAGACAAATGAACCCGTCGGATCTCGACGAGATTATGTCGATCGAGAAGGCATCTTTCTCCTATCCTTGGAGTGCCAGGTTCTTTCTCCAAGAGCTCAAAGTGCCTTGTGCTCGTTCTTTGCTTGCTGTTTTGGGAGAAAGAATCGTCGGTTATATTATCTACTGGCTTTTGCCGAGTGAGGTAGATATCCACAACCTCGCTGTGGATCCCGCCTACCGCCGGCGAGGGATTGGACGGTCCCTCTTGCAGGCGGTGATTGGGGAGGCAAGAGACCATAGATCAAGTCGGATAACGCTTGAGGTGAGGAAATCTAACGAAGCAGCGCAGAGGCTCTACCAGTCTCTCGGTTTTGCTGCGCGGGGCGTGCGCAAGGGTTACTATTCAGATGATGGCGAGGATGCCCTGGCTATGGCGCTCGAATTCGACAACTAGCCACTTATCCACATAAGAAATAACTTTATATATTAAGCTTAACCTACTAAGATATCAAGTAAATCTTTTTTCATCTACCACCCTTGACTGACACATCACAAAGTTGTATGGTTAGGTTGGCTTAAATAACTATCTGAAGTCTGCGGCCGCTATCTTTTGCAGCTTTGGGGGGACAGGACGAGGTTTGGCTGCGCGAGTTTCAAGTTATAAACAGTTAGAGGTTTCCTGCCGAGTTTCTCAGCCGTTATCTTTAACAAACGTCCTTCTTCCCGTTTCCTATCTTCTTAATCGCACCATTCACGCCCCTCATGATCAAGAGAGGCGGCGAAGCCACCCTTTTCCAGGAGGTCGTTATGTTTAAAGTTGGTGAGAAAGTCGTTTACCCAGCCCATGGGGTGGGAGAGATTGAGGCCATCCGTACCCAAGTTATCTCAGGGACGGAAAAGAGATTTTATATGCTTCGCATTCTCGATACCGATATGAAGATTATGATTCCGATCGACAATGTCGAGTCCGTTGGGTTGAGGAAGATCATCGATAGAAATATGGTATCTCAGGTTTACAAGGTTTTACGCCAAAAGAAAGTGGAAACGGACCAGCAGACATGGAACCGACGCTATCGAGAATACACGGAGAGAATCAAGACCGGATCCGTTATTGAGATTGCCAAGGTACTGCGCGATCTGTTTGTTCTGAAAGGAGATAAAGAACTCTCTTTCGGAGAGCGGAAGATGCTGGATACTGCGAGGAACCTGCTTGTCAAAGAGCTCTCTATTGCGCGCTCCCACTCAGAAGAGAAGATCCTGGAGGAGCTGCGCCATATTTTCACTCACTAGGTTCTTGGGTCTAGTGCATGTGATGATAAGGGCCGAGGGGAATTCTCTCGGCTCTTGTTTTTTTTGGGGGTCAGGGAATCTCTATGCGTGTGAATGCCGTGATTGTTGCGGCAGGCGAAGGGAAAAGAATAGGGACGCCTATTCCCAAACCATTCCTACCGCTTGGCAGTCGCCCCCTGATTCTCCATACTCTAAGCCGTTTTGCTGAATCCCAGACAGTGCGCAAAATAGTTCTGCTCCTAGCAGAGAAAGAGATAGCCAGGTGTCAGAACCTTATTCGATCTGACTCTAAGCTCAGATGCCTTGAATGTGTCCTACACTCTGGGGGTCCTAGGCGGCAGGATTCCGTTAGCAGGGGGTTATCCCGGCTTGATTCGGATTGCGAAGTCGTTGTCATCCATGACGGGGTCCGTCCTTTTGTTTCTTCTCGTCTTATTGACCGATGCGTAGAGGTAGCGTTTAAAGAAGGGGCCGTGGTGGTGGGTGTCCCCGTGGGGGACACCATTAAGGTCCTGTCCAAAGATCGGCATATCCGAGAGACTCCTCCAAGAGACTCCCTATGGGAGGTTCAGACACCTCAGGTTTTCAGGGTCGAAATCATCCGCGAGGCCTATGATCGGGCAGCTCGAGAGGGCACAGAAGCGACTGACGATGCGATGCTGGTAGAACGTTTGGGAAAAAGCGTTAGGCTTTTGGAAGGGCACACGTCCAACATTAAGATAACGGTGCCTGAGGATCTCGTGTTTGCCGAGGCACTACTCCGCGAAGGGCAAATTCCTTAGCCCCAAATAGCTCAAGTCGAAAGTTATCAGACACAGAATTCAGAAGGGGAGGGGATTCATTTTGCCATGCGGTTGCCTAGCGGCTCGTTCATGCTTCCCGTTCGGTAGCCCTGCAAATCCAAGCTCACAAAGCTGAAGCCGATTTCCTTAAATCTCTCAACGATCGCCTCTCTGGTGGTTGCCTCGAGGAGGCGATTAATTTCTTCTGGTGCCACCTCGATGCGGACCACCTCTCCGTGATATCGAACGCGGAACTCTCTGAACCGAAGTTCCTGGAGGAACCGTTCACATGCGGCTATCTTTTCTAGTCTCTCCACGTTGATCTCAATGCCATAAGGAAAGCGGGAAGAGAGACAGGCAATGGCCGGCTTGTTCCAGGAGGGGAGACCTAGTTCGCGACTATGGCGGCGAATCTCCTCTTTGGTCATCCGTGCCTCCACCAGAGGATGACTGATGCGCCATTCCTTGGCTGCTTTGAGCCCGGGACGGTGGTCCTTCAAGTCGTCAAGATTGGTCCCGTCAACAATCGTGGTCAACCCCAACTGATCGGCCTGCGAGCGGCAGATGCGATAAAGTTCATCCTTACAGAAATAGCATCGGTTCACTGGATTTCGGGCAAAGGATGGATTGTCCAACTCATGGGAAGCGACAAGCATGTGCTGGCATCCTATGGTCCTGGCCAGCTCCTCTGCGGCTTCAAGCTCTCCTGGTGGGGCGGTGGGGGATGAAGCGGTCATGGCGATGGCCCGGTCTCCCAAGACCATATGCGCGACCTTCAGGAGGAAGGTTGAATCGACGCCTCCGGAAAAGGCTACCACGACGCCCTCCGTCCTCCTTAATATCTCTTTTAAGGTTTCGAGTTTTGTATCCATTGTCGATCGCCAAATATGTCCGTGCTTAGATAGTGCTCGCCCTTATCCGCGAATATAGTGACCACCACATGTCCCTTGCCCATGGTCCTGGCAACCTTAAGGGCGGCGCAGCATGCGGCTCCGGAAGAAATACCCACTAGGATCCCTTCCTCCAGGGCCAATCTCCGAGTATAAAGCGCAGCATCCTCATCGGTGACTGTGATCACCTCGTCATAAATATGCGTGTTCAGGACGGTCGGGATGAAACCTGCCCCGATCCCCTGGATTTTATGATACCCAGGTTGTCCTCCTGAGATCACCGGAGAGGCCGCCGGTTCCACTGCATAGACCCTGACACCCTTCATCTTCTCCTTCAGAACCTCTCCGACTCCCGTGATGGTTCCTCCGGTCCCCACGCCCGCCACAAAAGCATCAATCCGTTTGAACTGTTTCAGCAGCTCTACGGCCGTTGTGCGGCGGTGGATTTCGGGGTTTGCCGGATTGTTGAACTGCTGGGGCATGAAGTAATCCGTATGCTCTAATAGGAGTTCCTCGGCCTTTCGGATAGCACCGCCCATCCCTTTTGTGTCCGGGGTTAGGATGAGCCTGGCGCCGTAGGCGGCAAGGAGGCTGCGTCTCTCTTCGCTCATGGTGTCCGGCATGGTGAGGATCAACCGGTATCCCTTCACTGCAGCCACCAGGGCTAGGCCGATGCCGGTGTTTCCACTGGTCGGTTCCACGATGGTGGCCCCTGGTTTTAGTTTCTGTTCACGTTCCGCCGCTGTGATCATGCTGAGGCAGATGCGGTCCTTTACCGAGCCGCCGGGATTGAAGGATTCCAGTTTTCCCCACACCTCGGCATCGTTCTTGGTCGGCAGGGTTCGCAATCTGACAACCGGGGTGGAGCCGATCAGGTCCAGGATGGAACGGGCGCCGTTGAAACTTGTCACAATACGGGCTCTTCTTCCGCAATCAGGAGTGGAGGTTCGAATTGAAGTTGGCCATATGCTATATTTTTGCAGCGGTAAAGTCAATTGAAACTCACTTGGTTGTCAGGATCACGGAGCATTCCAAAGAAGAATCTGGCTATCTTTCCCGGCGCGCTGGGGGATTTTATCTGTTTTCTTCCTGCGCTGGAAAAGATAGCGAGGGTTGGAGGATTGGATCTTTTGGCCCGAACAGAATATGGGGATCTGCTTCCTCAAACTATCACGACACGCTCGGTGGAGCGTTACGAGATCAGTCGCCTCTTTGTTCCAGGGACTGAAGGGGATGAAAGGCTAAAATCTTTCTACAGATCCTATGCCTTTATTTACTCATGGATGGGGAGCAGTCAGCCAGATTTCGTTAAAAATCTTAAGATCCTATCGGGCAACAGGCTCCGGATTTTTCCTTTCCGGTCTTCCAATTCGCGGCTACCGATGGTGGATTACTACCTCTCCTGTCTGGGAGAAGGCCATCCGAGGGAGATCTTTCCGGATATCCCGTTAAGGTCTGATGCCCTCTCTTGGATTCAGGGGCTTTGGAGGCAAAGTGGGCTTCAGGAAAGAAGGATTCTGGTATTGGCCCCGGGTAGCGGAGCGGCGGAAAAGAATTGGCCTATCCAGTTTTACAAGGTCGTTGCTGAGTGGTGGGAGAAAAGGTTTGGTAAGGTGATCGTCCTTTTGGGCCCGATAGAAGAAGAGAGAGGAGAGAGCGGGAATCATTGGGATCATGCGCTAGTGCTTTGCGGCTTGGAGTTAGCAAAGGTGGCTGCTTTGCTGCCTCAGTGTGATCTCTATCTCGGCAATGATAGCGGCGTCACCCATCTGGCAGCCGCCCTCGGAGTGGAGACCGTTGCGCTCTTCGGTCCGACCGACCCGGCTCAGTGGGCGCCGCGCGGGAAAAGAGTTACAGTGGTCAGCCGAAACGTAGAGTGTTCCCCCTGTATTCATTCCGTCATGAAGGCCTGCCCTCACCGGAAGTGCTTAACCACGCTAAATCCGGTTGATGTTATCGGAAAGTTGGAAGAGGTGTGGGGAGATGGTGAACAACAAAGATCGCCACCTTGACAAGGGGGGGTGCAGGGATTAAAGTTGAGCTAAACAATGAATGAAAGTTTGGATTTACGTCTTTGCGTGATAGAGGAGAATGGAGCATGGAAAATTCCTTAAAGACTGTGCTTCTTTTAGGTCTTTTGACCGGGATCATCCTCGGCATTGGGCAGCTTTTTGGCGGTTCGCAAGGGTTGGTCATTGCTTTTGGGTTCGCACTGCTGCTCAATTTCGGAAGCTATTGGTTTTCCGATAAGATTGTCCTCGCCATGTATCAGGCGCGCGAAGTGGGTCTCGATGAGGCTCCCGAGCTTTACCGGATCGTTCAGAATCTTACCATGCGTGCCCAACTACCGATGCCTCGGCTTTATGTCGTTCCTTCCCAGTCTCCCAACGCCTTCGCGACCGGTAGAAATCCGCAGCATGCGGTGGTCGCGGTCACGGAAGGAATTTTACAAATCATGAATCGAGAAGAGCTCGAGGGGGTCATTGCCCACGAACTCTCCCACATTAAAAACCGTGATATCCTCATTGGCAGCATCGCTGCCACCCTTGCCGGTGTCATCATGATGCTCGCTAATATGGCGCGGTGGGCTGCTATCTTTGGTGTGGGAAGGAGCGAGAGAGATGATGAGGGTGGAGGAGGAGTCCTGGGGCTGGTTTTGATGTCCATCTTGGCTCCCATAGCCGCTCTCATTATTCAGATGGCCATTTCCCGCTCGCGAGAATTTCTTGCTGACGCCACCGGGGCAAGGACCGCGGGAAATCCCCTTGGTTTGGCCTCCGGCCTAGAAAAGCTTGCCCGCGCCAGCGAAGTGGTTCCGCTTGAAGGACGTCCTGAAACTGCTCACATGTTTATTGTGAATCCGTTATCGGGTGGTTCCTTCCTGAGACTTTTTAGTACCCATCCCCCAGTGGAAGAAAGGGTGGCGCGGCTCCGCGCCATGACCTATTAAACTAGGATGGCCTTAGAGGTATGCTTGGAATTTTGCCAGCCGTTTAAGCGGTGATGTTTCCAGGCATTTTCTCTCTCTGAACTTAATACTTGGAGGTTTTATGGCCGGAGAGGGAGAAAAAGGAGAAGGAAAGAGTTTCAAGGTAGAAGACCGGCGCCGATTTTCACCTGAGACAGGAGAGCCTCGAGACGCAACAGGGGGAGAGGAAACTTCAAAGGGAGTTGGAGAACAAACGGCCAGTGAAGGGCCCAGTGAAAGGGCCACGGATGAGAGCTTCTCAGAAATCAACTTCTCCACGTTTGTCATCAGCCTCAGCACGCAGGCCCTGATGCATCTGGGAGAGATCCCCAACCCCCTAAGTGGAAAAGTGGAGAGCGATATTCCAGTGGCTAAACAGATGATTGATATTATTGGTCTGTTGCGGGAAAAGACCAGAGGGAATTTGGATCGAGGAGAAGAGAAACTTATTAATGATGTTCTTTTTGATCTGCGTATGAAATACGTCGAGACAGTGAAGAGAAAATAGGAGAATTCGATGGATGAAAAGGGGATATGGGGTAAAAGAATAGGAATGAAGGGACTAATCATCGTTGCTTTGGTCTCTTTGCTGGTGGGTTTGGGTGTTAATGGAAGTGTCGAGTGGCTCTCCAGCGGCCGCGCCGTTAATATCAATTTGTTAAGAGAATCCGGGGGCGCCGAGATTCGGGCGGTGGCAGAGCCTCAAGGATTGCCCGACTTTGTCTCTTTAGCGAAAACGCTTAGGCCAGTGGTCGTAAATATCTCGACAACCCAGGTAAGTGAAGGGGGTCAAGGACCTGGAAGTCCCTTTGGGGAAGAGGACCCGTTAAGTGAGTTCTGGAGGAAATTTTTCGGTGGTCCATTTCCTCGCGGACCCTTTCGTCAGAGGAGTCTCGGTTCAGGTTTTATCATTGACCGGGACGGCTCCATATTGACCAACAATCATGTCGTTGAAAATGCCCAAAAGATCGTGGTCAAACTCGCCGATGAGAAGGAATTTGAGGCTAAGGTCATCGGTAAGGATGCAAAGACGGATCTCGCTGTGATCAAGATCAACACCAGGAATAACCTTTCCGTGGCTACCCTGGGCGACTCTGATCGACTTGAGGTGGGAGAGTGGGTGTTGGCGATTGGGAACCCCTTCGGTCTGGATAACAGCGTGACCTCTGGGATTGTGAGTGCGAAGGGCAGGCATATCGGTGCGGGTCCCTATGACAACTTTATACAAACGGATGCCTCCATTAATCCGGGGAACTCCGGAGGACCTCTGATCAATCTGCGCGGCGAAGTCGTAGGAATCAACACAGCGATCTTCAGCAGGACAGGAGGCAATATCGGGATCGGCTTTGCGATTCCTATTAATTTAGTCAAGGAGCTGCTGCCTCAACTGAAGGGGAAGGGAAAGGTTACCAGGGGTTACCTGGGAGTCCTTATTCAAAAGGTGACTCCTGAGATTGCGGAGTCTCTTGGGTTAGATAAGGCCCAAGGTGCGTTGGTCGCCAATGTCTCAAAGGATGGACCCGCGGAGCGAGCGGGGGTTAAGGTGGGGGATGTCATCATCGAGTTTGATGGAAAGGAGATCAAGGAATCGAATGAGCTTCCTATTATCGTGGCTCGTACGGCGGTGGATAAGAAAGCGCGATTGAAGGTCCTGCGAGAGAAAAAAGAGGTTTCCCTCTCTGTGACAGTCGGTGAGTTGAAGGAAGAAGAGGTGGTCGCGTCGACCAAAGAGAAAGGGGAGCTGGGGTTGACGGTACAGGGAGTAACCCCCCAGATTGCCGAGAGCTTGGGATTGGAACGGGCAGAAGGGGTAGTGATTACCGCAGTGGAGCCGGGGAGTCCGGGAGATGGGGCAGCGTTGCGCCGTGGAGATATCATCTTGGAGATTGATCGTAAACCTGTTCGTAAGCTTGCAGACTATCGAAAGATTATTGGGGAGACCAAGAAAGGGAAGGGGATCTTGTTCCTGGTTCGCCGTGGGGAGAGTACGCTCTTTCTCGCGTTGAAGCCTTCACGATAGTCTCTTTAAAGAATACTATGACCGAGGGCCGGGTTTATTTATCCGGCCCTCTTTTTGTTGTTTTGACAGGAAAATAGCTCAGTGGTAACTTGGATTTTGGAGTTTTTGACTTGAAAAAGTCCCGCCTTCAGACTCTCAAGATAGTCTTTCTCCTAATCAGTCTCTTCACCGTTAGTGGGGTCATCCTCGGCGCCTGGTACGTGAGGCGCGTGGAGGAAGTTGTCATAGCGAAGTTTGAAGGCCGAAAGTGGATACACCCCTCTAAGATCTACTCCGATACGTTTTTGCTCTATGTCGGGATGAACCTCCGCATGGAGGATTTGTGGGAAAAGCTCCGTCGTCTGGGCTACAGAGAAAGCCGCAATGCGCCGAGGGCGAAAGGAGAGTACCGCTTCGGGAAAAGGGAAGGCCTCCTGGAGGTTTATCTCCACGATTTCGTCTATCCTTTAGAGGTCTTTAAGGGAGTTCCCGTCCGCATCGCCTTGCAAAGCACTACCATCACTAAAATGCAGAAGCTGGATAACGGGGAGGAGCTATTTTCGCTTGAATTGGAGCCTGAATTGGTGACTGGTCTTTACGATCGCATCTGGCAGGAGAGGCGGGTGGTGACTTTAGCTGAAGTTCCTCCGTTACTGGTGCAGGCGATCTTGGCTATTGAGGATGAGAGATTTTATCGCCACCGGGGGATTGATCCTGTGGCTATCTTGCGTGCCTCTTGGGTGAACCTGCGTAGCGGTGGGATTGTCCAAGGCGGGAGTACCCTAACGCAACAGTTGATGAAGAATTTTTTTCTAGCAGACGAGCGGACCATCCAGCGCAAGGTCAAGGAGGCCGTGATGGCGCTCATTGCGGAGCGGAAGTATTCCAAGGAGGAGATCCTCGAGAACTACCTGAACGAGATCTATCTGGGACAGAAGGGAGCTCAGGGGATCTTTGGGCTCTGGGAGGCCTCGCGTTTTTATTTTTCCAAGGAGCTTTCGGAGCTGACGATCGGAGAAATGGCCCTGCTTGGTGGGCTCATTAAAGCGCCCAACCGCTATTCTCCTTATCGGAGCGTTGAGGTCGCTACGCGTCGGAGAAACGTTGTCCTGGCGAAAATGTTGGAAGAAGCGTCTATCACGCGTAGTCAATATGAGAGGGCGCTTCGAGAGGTCGTTCAGCCGCGCGAGCTTGTGAAGATTGCCAACGATGCCCCGTTTTACGTCGATTTTTTAAAACGAGAGCTAGCGTTGAACTATTCCAAAGAGGTTCTGACAGAGGAGGGGCTGAGGATCTTTACGAGTCTTGATCTCCAGCTCCAGAAGACAGCGGAGAAGGCCCTGGTGGAAGGATTAAGGCGGTTAGAGGAAACCTATTCCCATTTGCGCAAGAGAGGGGAGGAGGATCATCTCGAGGGCGCCATTGCGGTTATTAAACCGCAAACCGGTGAGATCAAGGCCATGGTGGGAGGAAGGGATTATCAGAAGTCTCAATTCAATCGTGTCTTTCAGGCAAAGCGCCAGCCCGGATCGGTCTTCAAGCCTTTCGTTTATCTCGCTGCCCTTATGCACGGCTCAGAAGAGGGAGGGAAGAAATTTACGCCTGTGACCATGGTGGATGACTCTCCCTTTACCTGGAGCTATGAGGGACAGGAATGGCGTCCTGATAACTACAACGGAGAATATTTTGGGACTGTGAGCTTGCGTAGGGCCTTAGAGAGGTCTCTCAATTCAGCGACTGCACGTATCGCCAGAGACGTAGGGATTAAGAATGTCCGCAACGTGGCCCATCGCCTCGGTATCCAAAGCTCCCTGCCGGCCCTGCCTTCTCTCGCCTTAGGTTCCGTTGAGGTTTCTCCCCTGGAGGTTGGGGTAGCCTTTTCTACATTAGCTAATAATGGGGTGCGTACCGAGCCGTTGGCGATCAAGCAGGTTATGGATCACGGGGGAAGGGTTTTGGAGAAAAGGGATATTCGGGTAGAAAAGGTGATTACTCCTCAGCTAGCCTTCATGATGAATCACTTACTGAAGGGTGTCCTGGATCGAGGCACAGGCCGTTCGGCGAGGATCCAGGGGTTTGATCGACCGGCGGCGGGCAAAACCGGGACCACAAACGACACCAAGGACGCCTGGTTTGTCGGTTATACTCCAGACCTCTTGGCAATCGTGTGGGTGGGATTTGATAACCAGAGCAAGCTCGGCTTAGCCGGGGCTCAGGCCGCGCTTCCGATCTGGACGGAATTTATGAAGCGGGCCACGGTGGGAAGTCCGGTTACCGATTTTATTCCAGCACCGGGTATAAGGATGATCGATATCGATCCTCTGAGTGGGTACCGTGCAACCCCTAACTGTCCACAGGTCATTCAAGAGGCGTTCCTTGAGGGAGAAGAACCTAGCGCTTTTTGTCCTCTCCATCCTGCCCCACTAGCCCAAATTTTCTCGGCGCCTGGGAATTTTTTGTCTTGGCTTTTTTCTCAGTTATGGGCAAGATAAGGATAATGCGATGGAAGCAGTTTTAGTTTTCGGTCGGAGAGCCTTAAGCTTTCTTGGGGCGCTTGTCGTCGCGTTTTTGATTCAGGCTTGCGCACCAACTCGGCCTTCCCGGCCAACCTGGCCGCCGCCATCTGTCTCCACTCCAGCTCCCCGTTCGCCTCAGGTCGCCTCACCACCTGCAACGCAAGCACCTGAGACGAGGCCGGTTCTTGAACAGTCCAAAATCAGAGAACAGGATCTCAAAGAGAAAGGCATTGTCCCACAGTCCAGATCTAAAGATCAGCCTGCTCAATCCACTCCCGGGAGAGGGACGTCCACTCCCCTACCCGATGATAGCTCCCTGGTCGCAAAGATAACCCCGAGGACCCCACCCCAGCGCGCCGCATCATTGCGTCTCACCGAAGAAGGGAAAAAGCTCATTGAATCTGGCGAGTATGCAAAGGCGTTGGCACGGCTTGAAAGGACGATTGCCATCGACTCCACGAATCCTTACGGCTATTACTATTTGGCCCAGGCCCACTATCGCATGGGTCGTTATCAGGAGTCCGTCAATTTTCTCGATGTTGCAGAGTCTCTTTTCGCCGGTGAGCCCTATTGGTTGGCCGAGGTTCTTGCCTTGAAGGGGGAGGGTTTCCGTGCGTTGGGTCTTCTCCAGCGAGCCGATTCCAGTTACTCCCAGGCCCTCCGGTTGAATCCGGGCAACCGAGTGGCTTCTGAGGGGCTGGGTCGTGTGCGAGGAGAGCCGAACCCTTCTTTCCGCTAAGAGACTGTGTCGCAATTAGCCGTCCGCCCTTCGAGAGCCTCAGGACGAACGGCTAAGTCTTTGAATTTCGTAGTGTCACCATCCGTTCGTGGTGAGCATGTCGAACCATGAACGGAATTGCGACACAGTCTCTAAGAGCGGGTGGCTTCCATCAAGATAGTTCAATGTTGGTTTTGGGTGTAGAGACCTCGTGTGATGATACGGCGGCGGCGGTGCTGCTCAATGGCCGCAAGGTCCTTGCAAATCTGATTTCGTCTCAAGACGCAGTCCACGGCCCTTATGGTGGTGTCGTTCCGGAGTTGGCTTCACGCCAACACGTGCGGCACATCCTTCCAATCCTCGACGGGGCCCTGCAACAAGCAGGTGTTGGATTGAAGGACCTGGATGGTATCGCGGTGACGCGCGGTCCAGGGCTAGTGGGATCTCTCCTCGTTGGGCTTTCCATGGTTAAAGGGATCTCTTTTCGCTGGGGGATTCCCTATGTCGGCATCAACCATCTAGAGGCCCATCTCTTGGCAATTTTTCTGGAGCAGGATATCCCGTTCCCCTATGTTGCCCTGCTCGCTTCCGGTGGTCATACGCTTCTCTATCTGGTGCGGAATTTTGGAGAATATCTCCATTTGGGAGGCACGCGTGACGATGCCGCGGGAGAGGCCTATGATAAAGTGGCAAAGATGATGAACTTAGGTTACCCGGGGGGAAAGGTTATCGATCAGTTAGCCCGCAGTGGCAATCCCAAGGCTGTTTCTTTTCCTCGCTCCCGGATGAAGAAGGGCACTTACGATTTTAGCTTCAGCGGTTTAAAGACCGCTGTCTTGCAGTGCCTCAAGGCGCGCGGGAAAGAAGGGTGGGAGGGGCAAAGGGCTGACATTGCGGCTAGCTTTCAAGAGGCAGTCGTGGATATGCTCGTAGCGCCCACTTTGCGGGCGGCGAGGGAGCTTGGCGTGAGCCGCATCGTATTGTCCGGTGGGGTTGCGGCCAACAGCCGTCTGCGAGAGAAGATGTTGGAGAAAACACAAGAGGAGGGGATGGAAGTCTATTTCCCTTCTCCCGGGCTTTGTACCGACAATGGGGCTATGATCGCTCTTGCCGGGTATCACTGGCTGGAGCGGGGCCACAGAGATGATTTTCGTCTGAATGCCGATGCCGACCTGACTCTTTGAAAGTCAATAGTCCTGTACCCCGACCACCGTAAGCTGATATGTTAAGTTTTCTATAACGATTGACGATTAGGCTATAGTCGTATGGTTTCTCTCTACCAAGAGACCCGTTCCGCACTACGTGAATCAGCCCTCAAGCCCAGGAAAAAACTCGGTCAGCATTTTCTCATCCGGGAAGGCATTATTGAGGCGATCCTCCGACTCGTTGACCTATCCCAAGAAGATGAAATCCTAGAGATCGGCCCGGGCCTGGGTTTTCTGACTCGTCGGTTGGTGGAGGTTGCGCGTAAGGTATGGGCTATTGAGGTGGATCCCTCCCTTGTAGGATGGCTGCAAAGGAGTCCTCTGGGATGTCACCCTGCCTTTGAACTTGTCCAGGGAGACGTTCTTAAGATTCCTCTGGGCTCCATTCTCCCCGATCATAAAGTCAAGTTGGTGGCTAATCTCCCTTACAACATTTCCACGCCGGTTCTTTTTCGTCTGTTTGATCTCCGGGAGCATTTCTCTCTTTTGGTTTTGATGGTTCAGCGCGAGGTGGCAGAGCGGATGGCTGCCTCTGCCAGGACAAAGGCTTACGGGACCCTGTCGATCTGGTGCCAGATTCAGGGACAAATTTTAGAGAAAGTCTCTGTCCCCCCCGAAGCCTTTTTCCCTCGGCCCAGAGTAAGATCGACACTGCTCAAGATGTGTCCTTACCCTAAGCCCTTAGTTGCAGTAGAGGATGCTCCTTGGCTCCGGGGCCTTGTGCGCGCCGCCTTTGGCCAGAGGCGCAAGACACTTACTAATGCCCTTGGAGGCTGGTTGAAAAAGGCGAGAGGAGAGATCGAGGCGTTGCTTCGACATGGAGGGGTCGATCCCCGGCGTCGAGGAGAGACACTCACCGTGGATGAGTTTATACGTCTCGCGCGCGCCTTAAGAGAGAGAGGAATGGTTTGACCTTAAAGTTAGGCATGGTCTTTAAGCCTCCGCGACCTGTCTTTCTCGATTTTCCCCTCGGTTGCCCCGCGGGAAAGCCTAACGACCCGGATCTGCAGAGGGACACATTTTGCAGGCTGTGCTGCAATTGCTAGTTACCCTGCGATCAACATCTAGAGTCTCGTAAAGTTCTATGCCAGAACTTCCTGAAGTCGAAACCATCTGCCGTGGTCTGCGGGCGCTGCTACCCGGTCGTAGGGTTCTTCAGGTTGAAGTTCTAGAGACGCGCCTCCGAAGTCCAGTAAGCCAGGACTTTCGTTCCAGTCTGCAGGGCAGAACGATTTTGGATGTGGGGCGGAGGGGAAAATATATCCTAGTCTTGTTAGAAGGGGATCAGGTTTGGCTCTCCCACTTGGGAATGTCGGGAAAACTGATCTGCGTAGAGGCGGAGAAACCCAGGGATAGACATGATCATATCATCGTTGGGTTAGATGAGGGTCACGAGCTGCGTTACCATGATCCTCGCCGTTTCGGTCTATCAGTTGTCATCCCCCATGCGAAGCTGGAAGCCCTGCCACAGATAAAAGCTCTTGGATTAGAACCATTCGACCCTCAATTCAATTGCGTTTATCTTTACTCTGTTGCCCGTAACTCCCGGCGCAGAATCAGAGATCTCCTGATAGACCAAAGCATCCTGGCAGGTTTGGGTAATATCTATGCGAACGAGATCCTCTTTCGAGTTGGGATTCGACCCACGAGACGGGCCTGGAGACTTGGGCGTGACAGGGTTGAGCAGATCGCCAAGGTGACGCCTAAGGTCTTACGGGAGGCAATCCGCTGGTGTGGCACTTCATTCTCGGACTATCGAGACGCGGAAGATCGATGGGGAGAGTTCCAGAACCATCTCCGGGTCTATGATCGGGAGGGGAAAAGGTGCCGAGTTTGTGCCAGCGTGATCAAAAGAGTTGTTATCGGCAACCGCAGCGCGTTTTACTGTCCGAGCTGTCAGAAGTAGAAGAAAGCGTTTATCTCACAGTGATCGTCCCGCTATGTTCAACTGATAACGCATCTATCCTTCATATCCGCCTAGCGGCCTAACGAGGCTGTAGAAAAAGTCCCAACCAGCTAAAAAAGTGCCAAATTGGGGGTACCTAAATGGTACCTCGATTCGAGATCGTTGCTTAAACGCCAAATACGGAGGTCGTTTCTCTTGTAAATTTTTCGATCTAACTTTTCCTACAGGCTCAACGCCCCCGCTCAGGGGCAAGGCCCAAACACACGGTTCACTTTTACTCAGAAGCGTAGAGGGCCGCGTCCCTCTGCAGCGGGTTTGTTAGGCGAATCCACCAATCGAATTACGGCAACTGCAAACCCAACAAGGCTGCGGCGCCCTTAAGAAGCTGATAGGCTTGTGGAGCCGCCGCAACCGTTTGGATAGTGATAGCAAGGCCTTCCAGTGCTCCACGAATTCGGAAACGGTTTGGTTCATTACGTTGTAATTCGTTCTTAACGTCGGATAGCAGCTCTAAGG
>JBOHVJ010000404.1:0-2158 GCA_050735075.1 Binatia bacterium | reverse complement strand
GGATTATGGCATTTCGATGGCTGAGGTGGCGCGACAGGTAGGGGTTTCAACGTCGGCCATTTCCAAGATACTGACGAGAAGTAATTCCACTTAGTCAACAACGTCCCCTTATTCCTCTTGATCCTTTTTAGGTGAGGAACCGAGCCTCTCTCTGAGCTTGCCTGGCTATCTCCTCGGCTGTAACCAGGTTTTGCAACCGTCCTTCCAAAAAAGCGATCACGTTTTCCACTGCCGGAGCGAATTTCCAGTAGTAACCCTCCTCTGTGTAGCCTCCCATGTGGGGCTGCATGACAACGTTAGGAAGAGATCGTAACGGATGGTCCTTAGGCGGCGGTTCCTTATGATAGACATCTAAGCCAGCACCAGCGATCCGCCCGGTCTGGAGCGCCTCCAGTAAGGCCGCTTCGTCCACGATCGCTCCCCGTGAGGTGTTGATCAAAATCGCTGTGGGTTTCATTAGACCAAATTCTCTCTTGCCGATAAAACCTCGGGTGCGGTCGGTGAGAGGGATGTGGATCGAGATCACGTCCGACTGCGACAGCAGCTCATCCAGCGGGACAGCCAGAACGCCGATAGCCTCAGCACGCTCCTGAGTTAGATTACGGCTCCAGGCTAAAACCCGCATCTCGAAGGCCGAGCCTACCCGAGCCACCCGGCTGCCGATGCGTCCCGGGCCGATGATGCCCAGGCTCTTTCCCGCTAACCCCCGGCTTGGTCGAACTTGCCATCCGCCCTCGCGCATCACCCTTTGGTTAAGCTCGGTGTCGCGCATGAGGGCTAGGATCAGATTCCACGTCTGCTCTGTCGTTCCGGTCCTCACCACCTCGTCGCCGTCGTCCGGACAGCGCGCCACCGCGATGCCATACTTGGCGGCGGCTGCCAGATCAATGTGGGAAAGCCAGGGGCCGGTTTGCGAGATGAGCTTGACATGCCTTATGCGGGATAACAGGGAGTCGGAAAAATGGACTCGGTTGCGCACTGGGATGACAAAGTCTGCCCCGGCCATACGCGTCACATTTTCCTCTTCTGAAGCCGCAGGCTTGTCATACACGATGACTTCGCCGCGCGCCTTCAGCGGCTTCATGCAAGGAGCGTCCGCTGCGTAGTTGAGATAATCTTCCAGAACCACCACACGCATGGCTTTTTATCTATTGGGTCAGTTTCTGTTTAAGCCAATGGCAAACTATTTCTAAGACCTCATGATTGGATTGCCCCCGAATCCGTCCCATGTGTCCCGCCTCCGGGAAGATCCGCACCTCTTTGGGTCCACCATGTTCTAAAAGCAGGTAGATATCCTCAACCGGGTGCTGGTCGTCTTTTTTGCCGTTAACCAGAAGAAGCGGGGCGTTGGGCTGATCCAGAAGTCCCTGCGACTTGAGAGAAAGCCGAGGGGCAATTTGTAAAACCTCCTCGAGTGACTTCGCTCTGAAGATATAAGCACGGGCATCCAGGAGGCTGCTCGGACCCATGAGGTACTGTGACGCGGTCTTTGTCAACGCAGGCCGCAACCACTCTTCCTGAAACGTTTGGTGAACCCCTGCCCCCCAGTTGACTGCTCCTCTAAGCCTCTTCGACTCCACATAGGCGAGCTTCGCCGCCCAATAGCCGCCGAAGCTACGTCCCATCACCGCGATGCGCTTTCCGTCCACATCGGTCCTCTTTTCTATATAGTCCATAGCTGCGGAGAAGGTGCGCTCTGCCCCAGGCTCCTGACCCAGTAACGGGTTCTCCCCCGCTCCCGGCATATCGATGACAAAAGTTGCGAGGCCCAGGCGATGAAGTGATTCGCTTTGCCCTCTAGCATCCTCCTTCCAGCCATCCACCCCACCCCAGTGCATGACCACAGGAGGACGAGCCGCCCCACGAGGGATTTGCAAGTAACCGACAACTTGCTTTCCTTCAAAGGGGATCTCCACTCGCTCGGCAGGCGGGTCGAGGTATTTAGCTGCTTTGAGGAAGTTTCTGAGCGCCCCCTTATAGCAGCTCATCTTTTCAGGACTGCTGGGAACCGGATAGCGGCCAATACGGTAATACTCGTAGGCTTGATAGTAAGTCCTTCCTGCTTCGTCCCTTTGACCTCGTTTCTCTTGCTCCTCACCCATGGCCTCATATCTGGCACCCATTCTTCCCCACTCAACCCCCCAAGGATCTGGATCAA
>JBOHVJ010000403.1:0-31190 GCA_050735075.1 Binatia bacterium | reverse complement strand
GGCTCTCCTCCACGGTATGCTTGGCCAGCTTGGCCACAGCTTTAAGAATTTTCCGTCCCTTTTCCTTGCGCGCCTTGGGTTTCGCCCTCGCCGTCTGACTCCAAGCAAACAGCGCCCGCTTGGTGGCGCGCACGTGGCTGGTGATCTTGTTGCCCAAAGAGGCTGCCGTGCGGGTGAGCGTGCCAACCGCCTGGTGCAAAACACCCACGTCGTTGGGGTAACTGATGTGAGCTTCGAGCGTGGTGGAGTCGATGCGGATGCGGCGCGGCCTGATCGATCGGGTTTTAACCAACGACCTCACCAGCTCCTGATTCAGCTTGGCCATCCGCTCTTCGCCGAATCTCTGGTTGAGCTTGATCAAGGTAGTCGAGTCGGGCACCGCATCCATCAGCGACAGATGGCAGAAATAACGCCACGGAAGTCTCTCGCGCACTTCCCGCTCCACTTCTTCGTAGCTCAAACCCCAGCGAAACTTCAGGTACATCATCCGAAGATAAATCCCTACCGGAGTGCCCGGACGGCCCAAGCTCTCATCGAAAATCTCCTCGAAAGGCTTGAGCAATTGGGACTGACGGAGAAGCTCGTCGACTTTCCTAAGCTCCTCGTCCAGTTCATACAGAGAGGGGTCGATAAAACCGTCGCCAAAACCGAACTGCTGAGCTATGGGTGTGCGCATAGCCTTATTTGTACCACGAGTCGCTGGAGATGACCTAGAAAAAAACTTTTTCAGTGAGAACTAACTAGAAGAATTGAAGCAGTCTTGTCCAAGGTTAACTTGTCACCTAGCTCTGTACATCTTTTGATGGACCTGCAGTTGGTGAACGAGAGAGCTCAAACCTACCTCGTGCTCTATGAGAGACTACCACACCTCAGTGCTTGGAACACCGTGACTATAACAGCCGGCTCCTTTCCCCCAGATTTGTCGCATCTACAGGTGGGTGAACACCCGGTTCCTCGGGTTGAATGGCAGTTGTGGAAAGGCATCGCTGGGAGCCGCCATACTTCCCGAATCCCGCTGTTCGGGGATTATACTATTTTACATCCCTTCGTACGTCCTAATTTTCCGGGAATGAACATCAGCGCCAGCATCAGATATACTACCGATGACTATTGGGTAATCATGCGGGGCGAGGGTCTTCGAAATGAGGGAGGAGCTGGCTTCGATCAGTATCCTGCAAACGCAGAATTGCTAATGCAGCGTCAAGAATATTGTGGCGCCGAGTTCAGCTATGGAGATCGATACATCTTCGAACGGCCATTGAAGAGAAAGAACCCTGGCAACCCGACGACATGGATTGCAGCGGGGGTAAACCACCATCTCACCTTCGTTGTCCGGCAGATAAGAATGCTTTATGTTCCCTCAACCGAGAGTAGGCCTTCCGATACGCGGGTCGCTGCAGACCTCCAACAACAACTCTTACCATTAAAGCCAGCGGAAGCGTCAGCGGCCCCTCGGAGAAGCCGCTGATGGCAGCGATGACACCTCAATTACAGGGTCATTACAGGGTCAGGCATCCCTAATTGACTGTTTGGCGCCTCCTTCTTTCCCCTAGGTCGGTGATGTGGAATCAAAGATGTGACCGGATCGGAGACCCACCCGAAGTCAGTTGCGCGTAAAATATAAAACAGGCATGAGGCATTAGGAAGAAAGGGGGGAAAAGGCAATAGGCAATACAAACAGGCGTGAGGTGGAAGGCACTAGGCAACAGTTAAACAAGTTTGGAAATGAGAGAGGCGAGCATCTTGCTGATCTCCTCGATCTCGGTGAGGAGGGCATCGGCGTCCGCGGTCTCGAAATATTTGAGCCTACGGCACAGAAGAACCTGTGTTTCCAATTCGAGGAGCGAGCCGCGACCAATCGAGAGATGATGCCGGTATTCGCCCATGGCCTGCCTCCCGTAACCTTCCGCAATGTTGGAAGGGACAGAAACTGCGGCACGACGCATTTGAGAGATCAAACCTCACTGTTCGGCAGGCGGAAATTTTGCTGTCGTTCGATAGATGCGGTGGTCCGGAATCCAGAAGTGATCGGGGAAGCCGTCAAGAAAATTCCGGCAAAGATCCGCTCGAAGCATCCGCAGGTGGATTGGAAAAAGATCGCCGGTCTCCGGGATATCCTAATCCACGAATACTTCGGCATCGATGTTGAGATCATATGGGACATTATCGAGAATAAACTGGCGGTCCTGGAGAGGGAAGTGAAAAAGATCGTTGGCGCTTGAGGTCAACGGTTTTGAGTGACGGGATCGTGACAGCAGCAGGTAATGGAAAAGTTTTTTGCCACTTGCCCCCGCGGCCTGGAACAACTCCTGGCAGAGGAGCTGCAACAACTCAAAGCGGAAAACCTTCACACTGTAGGGGGCGGGGTCGAGTTCAGCGGGGATTTCTCCCTGTGTTACCGGGTCAATCTGGAAAGCCGTATCGCGAGCCGTATTCTGTGGCAGGTGGCAAGGGAGCGCTACCGCACCGAGGACGATATTTACCGCACCGCTTACGCGCTGCCGTGGAACAACTGGTTTGAACCGGAGCGCACGCTACGGGTCGACGTCTCAGCCATCAAAAGTCCTCTCACAAGTCTCAATTTCGCCACACTCAAAATCAAAGACGCCGTGTGCGATAAGTTCCGCCGGCTCTCGGGCCGCCGTCCCAGCGTGGACACCCGCCAGCCCGATGTTCCCATCCAGGGCCATCTGACGGAGCGCGACTTTACCCTTTATCTCGACACCACGGGTGAGCCGTTGTTCAAGCGCGGCCGGCGCATAGCTCAAGGAGAGGCACCGCTGCGAGAGAATCTCGCCGCTGGCATCCTGCACCTGACCGGATGGCTCCCGGGCACTCCGCTGCTCGATCCCATGTGCGGCAGCGGCACGTTTCTGCTGGAAGCGGCGCAAATGGCCCTCGACATCGCGCCCGGCGCGGGACGCCGGTTTGTTTTTGAGAAGCTGAAAAATTTTGATCAGCGCCGCTGGCGGGGACTGTTGCAGCAAAGCGCGGCCCGGCAAAAACCCGGAGTCCCGCTTCCTATTTACGGCGGCGATCTCTCGAGCGAGGCGCTAAAATCGGCCCGCACCAACCTCGCTGCCGCCGGCTTGGAGCAAGTGGTGAGCCTGAAGCAGGCGAGCATCCTGGAAATCTCCGCGCCGGCAAACGAAGGCATTATCGTCACCAACCCGCCTTACGGCGTGCGCCTCGGCGAACAGCAGGAACTAGCGGAGCTCTACCCGAAGCTGGGTGACCTGCTGAAGAAAAAATTCAGCGGCTGGCGGGCCTACATTCTCAGCGCCGACATGCGCCTGCCGAAGCTCATCCGGCTCGCCGCATCCAAGCGCACGCCGCTCTTCAACGGCCCCCTCGAATGCCGGCTGTTCGAGTACAAGATGGTGGAAGGGGGAATGAGGCGAAAAAAGCGTGAAGAGTGATTGCAAGACCTAACGCGGACTGTTGATATCTTCTCTACAAAATATCCCTTGCGAGAATACCCGCGATCCTATAGAGTGAATTTATCGAGACCGTTCCTTGGTCTCATGGCGCGTAAGAGGAAGAAGGCCAGGCCACAAACCGAACGGTGGCAAGGACTTCGGCTCTGGTTTTCCCGCAAATGTATTGATCCAAGATCCTGACCCCTCCCTCTTCCGAAATCCAAAGGCTTCAAGAGCCTGAAAAAGGAGAACATTATGAATCCTCTATTGGTGATTGCCATCCCGTTGGCGTTGGTAATCCTGGGCATGATATTGAACAGTATCGGACTTTCATTTGATCAACCTACAAGTTCGCCCGAGCAAGATCCTGCGAAGAGATTGGAAGCTGAAAGGCAAGCTTACCGCAGATTCTTCGACCTACAGAGAACTCGGTCTTTGAAAAGGCAGAAAAGGGTTGGTCAGTATGCTTGGTTGGTGCTGGCCGCGTTTGTCGGGTCTTTCGGCTGGTTGTATTTCGATACCGTAAATAAGACGACCCTTGCGAATCAAATTGCCGCGCTTCAAACAGTGGCTACAGAGGAGGGGAAAGAGATGGTCCTCTCCGTAACTACGAGTGACGGAAGGAATGTAAAATACCTCATCAAATTGACCAAAGCCGATACCTTGGATGCCGCCACAAAAGAAGGGATTTCGAAACAAAAGATCTCATCTTGGGAGATGTCAGGATTACGAACGGCTTTGAGCATCGGCGATAACGCATTGCCTCTCGGCATCGCTCTGAAAATTTCGAATTAAGGAGCGATACTGGGCAAGGAAGCATCTATTTGCTACGCGCCGCCGCTTCGCGTTAAAGGGGTATTGTATCGCGGAGCTTAGAGATGGGTAACAAGAATCCCATTGATGGGGAGAATAGCGACCTTTTCCTGGAGGAAGATTCGCCGGATATCGAGTTGCAGGAGCGGTCTCACGAGGGTAAATGGGACCCTGATCAACTGCTTATCCCGGAAAGCCGGATGGAGGAGGTGCCGGACGAGGAAGAGACAGGCACTGACTTCGAGAACAATACCTTAAACAAGGCAAAAAATCCGGTTCTTTTTTATCTCCGTGAGTTGGGATCCATTCCCCTCCTGAGTCGAGAGCAAGAAATCGCCCTGGCCCAGAAGATTGAGGAGGGTGAGGCGCAGATCGCTGCAGAGAGCCTATCTTCCCTTCACGCACTCCGTTGGGCGCTCAATCTGGGAGAAAAGGTCGCTACCGGGCTGGTAAATGTGCACGATGTGATGAGGAATCCAGACGAGACATCGGAGGACCACCTTGTCGATGAAAAAATGCTCAAAACTCGTTTTCGAATACAAATGAGAAAGCTGCAGCGTCTGGCCCGGGGCTATGAACGGATGGCCGGGCACCTGGACAAGCCAATGACCGAAGAGCACCGGAAGCAACTCGATAAGAAACTCATCCGGCAGAGGGAAAAAATTGCTGCTGCGATTAAGACCCTCCAACTTAACCGCGGGCAGATCGAAGCCATTGTAGAAGATTACAAACAAACCTACGAGAGGCTCAAAGAGCTAGAAGAGAAAATCCAGGGAAAAGCAAAGGTACGGACAGCGATTCGAACCATCGAGAAAGAAATGGGTATGCCCGCGCAGGAAATTGGGCGGAGGGTTGGAACCATTCTTGACAAAAAGGCCCAGGTCACTTTGGTGAAGAATCACTTTGTCGAAGCCAACCTCCGTCTGGTAGTGGTCATTGCGAAAAAGTATTGCGGCAGGGGCCTACAGTTGCTCGATCTAATCCAGGAAGGCAACCTCGGCCTTATGAGGGCCGTGGACAAATTCAACTACCGGTTCGGTTTTAGGTTCTCGACTTACGCGACCTGGTGGATACGCCAGGCCATCACTCGAGCGCTTTCGGATCACTCTCGCACTATCCGTATCCCAGTCCATATGGTTGAGATGGTAAAGAAATTTACCCAAACTGTGCGCTACCTCGACTGCCAACTTAACCGGCGGCCTACTCTAGAGGAGATTGCCGTTCAAATGGCAATACCAGTAGAAAAGGTGCAGCTGATCCTCAACCTAGTAAAAGAACCGGTTTCTCTGGAAATGCCCATTGGCGATGGGGAGGAGAGCTGTCTCGGGGATTTTGTCAGGGATCAGCGCTCTTCCGACCCTGAGCAAGTGGTTATTGATCTTAACCTCCAGGAGGAGACGCAAAGAATGCTGGCGACTCTTACCCCTAGAGAGGAAAAGATCATTCGCATGCGATTTGGTATCAGAGAGAAATCAGATTATACGCTAGAGGAGACGGGGAGACTCTTTGGGGTCACGCGTGAAAGAGTTCGGCAAATCGAAGCCGTGGCTCTGAGAAAGCTCCGCGACCCAAAAAGAATTGCCGCGCTTAAAGCCGCCACGTCAACTAACAGCTAAAGCAAGGAGAGTATATGGGACATGACACGTTTAAGAAACGCCAGAAAGAATTGGCCCGGCGGGCGAAGCAGCAGAAGAAGGCCGCACGCCGGATGGAGCGAAGGAGCGAGAGGGCAAACGTCGGGAAACGGCTTGAGGAGCAGAATCCGCATATAGTTGGGATCGTCTCTGGACCCCAGACAAGAAACGGATAGAAACTGGTAAAACAATCCATCCGGCTTGCTCAACGAGGTTAAGACTGATAAGGTAAGTTGTTCATTTAGAGCTAATTTTTCTTGGAAAGGCCTCTGAGCTTTAAACGAGCCAGAGGCTTTTTATTTTAATCCAGGGAGGCGATATGTCAGAGAGAATGGTTGAAGTCAAACTGCAAGACGGAACGCTCATCCGGCATCGGGTACTAGGATATGAAGGCCGGATCGAGGGCACAACGGAGATAAAAACCTGCTTTACCTCTGGAGGAGAGTTGTTGCATAAGTCCAACAGCAAGGAGACCTTTCAGTATCGCGTGGAGGTTAAGGGGGAATCTATGAGGAGGATTGCGCCGGCTGAGGATTTAGAAATTCTAGAAGGGGTTTCGAAGGTCACCTGTTCTCGTTGTCACTCCTCTTTCCAAACCAGGCCCGGCCTCGCCAACAAGCCCGGGGGTCGCTGTGAGTGCGGTGGATGGATTTGCCCATCCTGCTTAGCTTGCGGGGAGACAGATGAGGGAACTGCTCAGGACAAGCAATCTTCCTGCCCGAATCAGCAAAAGCGCCTAGCAAGAAGACTAACCCGCAAAAAAAAGGCAGGGCTGGTTGACAGAGGGGCGCAAACAACATAGGGTATAAGTTCCTAGTTCAGTATAGGGCCTTCTGAAAGAGGACAGACAAAAGTTGAAGGCCTAAACAGTCTCTCCTTGCGAAACGATACCTAAAGGATAAACCGGCCAGAGCGTGGTTCCAGCCATTAAGTTTCCCATGTTTCTGCTCTTATTAGTGATCAGGTTCTCAGGGTCAAAGACATTAACATTCTCTCAAAGGAGGAGAACATGAGTAATAAATTATACGTTGGCGGACTGCCTTATTCGGTAACGGAAGGGCAACTGCAAGAAATATTCGCGGTGCACGGGACCGTAGAATCGGCCAGGGTAATCGCGGACAAATTTACCGGTCAGTCACGAGGCTTCGGCTTCGTGGAGATGAGTTCCGGAAGCGAGGCCCAAAAGGCGATTGAGGCCCTGAACGGCAGCCAATTGGATGGGCGCACCCTGGTGGTCAATGAGGCTCGGCCACAGGAAAGGCGAGATGGTGGAGGTGGAGGTGGAGGTCGAGGAAGCAGGAGTGGCGGGCGTAACCGCTGGTAGTTTTCTCGTTCTTGAATAATCAAGAAGGGGGCGGCAGGTCGGTTCGCCCCCTTTTTTCTATGGGTTACGATCTCATTCGACTTTTCGAGTACCGGAATAAGAAGACTGCGTGGTTCTTAATCTAAAGAGAGTGGGTTATACACTTACGGTCCCCTGGATCACGAGTCTCGTTTAAAAGGAGCCTTTCGTCTCATAACCCATTTCTGTATAATCCAGCTTTTGATGATTCAAAGAATGCCCATACCGCTTATACCTTTCAACTTATGGCTAACCATCATTTCCTATAGACTATCCCCGCTAATCCTCCTCTTCTTCTCAACAGCCTGTTCCTTACCTCCGACCAAGGTCAAATTTCCTGTTCTCCCGCCGCCTGAAACCCGCGCAACCCAGACCGGGATCGCTTCCTGGTACGGCCCGGGATTTCACGGGCAACCCACTGCCAGTGGCGTCATTTACGACCAGCATGAATTAACCGCAGCCCATCAGACTTTACCTCTCGGCACGCGGGTCATGGTCACCAACCTGAATAATGGAAGATCCTCAGAGGTTACGATCAACGACCGCGGCCCCTTCGCCAAAGGAAGAATCATCGACCTCTCCTACGCCGCGGCTCAAATCCTGGGGATGATTGGACCCGGGACTATCCCGGTACGCGTTGAAGTGGTCGACAGCGGCCCGCACAAAATCCAGATGATTCCGCAGAGCCTGGATTACACTCTTCAAGCAGGCTCTTTCGCTGACCTGGAGAGGGCTCAGAGACTCAAGGAGCAGTTGGCCAAGAGTTATCCTCATGTATCCCAAGTCTCCATTGTCCCCGTTCACGGCGCGGATACTATCTATTATCGGGTTCAATTGGGGACCTTCACCGACCGTCGCGAGGCCGAGGGACATGCGCATCAATTGGCGGGGAAGGGATTTCCCGTTATCATCATGGAGAAATAAATGGCGGATGCACGATGGTCATGGCTACTAGCTTTAGGCATCCTTCTCCTCTCCCCCGGCTGTGAGGAAACAGGTCAGCAGCTTGCTCCTCCGCCATCAACTATTCCCTTTGAGGAACTCAAAAAGAAGGTCTCTCGCCTGAGAGAGCTTCCCTTTAGACACGACATCTCTCTGGAAACCAAAACGATAGAGGAGATCCAAGCGCTCCTGGGAAAGTCTCTCGTGAGCGAACCGGGGAGCGAAAACCTTCCGCAGGTCGAGCGGGTGTATGTGCGTCTCGGTCTGTTACCTCAAGGTACGAATTTACGAAAGGGGTTGATGGATCTCCACCTCTTTCAACAGGGAGTCCACTACGACTCCCTCAGCAAAAAAATTATCCTTCCCCGAGAGCCCTTGAAGCCAGGCCTTGCCTTTTTAAGGTCCCCTTGGAGCGCTGCGAATGATATAACAAACCAGCTCCTGCTGACCCACGCGCTCGTCCATGCTCTCCAAGAGCAACACTTTCATTGGGAGGAGAAACTCAAGAATAGCAATACAGAAGATTGGGCGCTGGCTCTCCGCGCATTAATGAAAGGAGACAGCGTGCTGGTAGGGCTGGCACACCTAACAGGCAATGCCAAAGAGCATAAACAGAAGGTCCTCGATGGGATCAAGGGCATTTCCCGTCTGGCGGCGCATGTGGATCAGGAGCTTGCTCATCTCCCGGAGCTGCTACGCCAAAAGGCGGTCTTTCAGTACGTCCACGGGAGTCAGTTCGTCATGTGGGCCTATTCGCTCAAAGGCTGGGAGGGGGTCAATCGGCTATTCTCGCATCCCCCTCTCTCTACCGAACAACTTCTACACCCGGAGAAATATTACGTGCAGAGGGACGAACCTGTTCGGATCACCGCATGGGGCTTGCTCCGCCAATTCGGCGATCAAAAAATCATCGACGAGACCCTCGGGGAGTTCCTCATCCGGGCCCTCTTGGGTCGCACTCTTTCAAAGGAAGAGGCCGAGCGGGCTGCCGCCGGCTGGGCCGGAGATAACCTCTTGGCCTTCCAGCAAGGAGAAGAGCTGATCCTGGCTTGGGTGACGGCTTGGGATGATCGAGAAGAAGCTCTGGAGTTCTACGGGAGCTACCGAAGGGCACTCGAGAAACGGCATGGAATCTTCCTAGAATCAACACCGTCCAAGGCCGATACTCTCGTGGCCCCGCACCAAAGTGGCCATTCGCTCCTTCTCCAGGTGAAAGAGAATCTTGTCTTTTTCATGGATGGCATCCCAGCCCCCCGTTCTCTCGAGATCGCCGAAGGCCTCTGGAAAGAGCTAGAGACGGGGCGACAACCTCAGCGGATTCCTTTTGATCTGGTTAGCCTGCCCCGTTAGTCCCTTTTTGTTATGAGGTAACGCTCCCCCTCCTTGCCGACGCGCCCCTCCTTGATTAACTTGAGCAGGTGCGCCTCGACAGAGCGTCGCGCTACTGAAAGCAAAGCGGCAGGCGTTCCAACATAAATCGCAGCCGTGATGGCAGGGATCGTGTGGTGACCGTTTTGTAAAGAACGAAGAACCTCTTGCTCTCGCATCAACCGGTGCTCGATGTATTCTTTAATTTTTCCGTAGGGATCTTCTGCTGCCGGGCCATGGCCCGGCAGCAGCGAGAGAATTTTTAACTTAAGGAGCTTCTCGAGTGATTGGATGTACAGGGCCATGTCCCCATCGGGCGGCGGAATCACCGTAGTGCCCCGACCGAGAATATGATCACCCGTAAAGAGGATCTGGTGCTTGGGCTGATAGAAACAGCAGTGACCAGATTCGTGACCGGGGGTATGAACCACTACCAGCTCCCCGCCATCATATGGAATCTTGTCCCCATCGGCATAGGTGAAATCTTCCCCGCCTAGATAGCCAGCACGCAAGCGCGAAATGCCGAGCTTCGCCCCCGAGCGCTTTTTGAGCGCTAGCGCCCCTCCTGAGTGATCCCTGTGGATGTGCGTCAAAAGTATCTTTTCGATTTTCTTCCCACCCATAGCCTCCACAGCCTCCAAGATCCCGTTGACGTTCTGTTCGGAGGGAAGGGCTACGTCGATTACAGTAATCTCGTCCCGCCCTAAAAGATACTGGTTGGTTCCCTCCAAAGTCATATATCCTGGATTGGCGGCGGTGAAGTGACGGATATGTTCTAACGCCTGCATAGAAGGGCGCCACGCCTCGTAAAGCCTCTTTTATGGCGCTAAGCGGAGTATATTCTAGCTTGAGGCTCCTTACAATGCTGGCCCTTGCTGATATCTGTGCGAACTAATGATGTGATGCGAAGGGAAAGTGTAAAACGGCTAACGAGCCAATCTGCGACGAGCGGTCTCAACGCTTGAACGGGCGTGTGGCGCGTACTCACTTCTCTGTAAGTACATGCGCACAAAAAGAGGGGACAAGGAAGAAATTGTTAATCTTTCCGTATTGCTGCCGCCTCGGATTGTCTCGTAACGGATGGTTATCCAATCTCCTCGCTTGGAAAGTTTAAGAAGGTGGGCTCCTTGAAGATCAATATGAGCGCCAACCGCACGCAGAATCTGGGATAGACTATATTTGTCTGGTATCTCTTCGAGCCCCCGGCGTCTCGCCTTGCCTTCGTGCTCAAGCCGACTAATATCCTCAGAGGTATATTGCAGTTTCAGGGCCGCAGAGACATGCCTCATAACCTGTCGGCCTCGCAATCTCTGCTGACCCATCCTAGAGTGGTTTTGCAAGATCTGCATCCCTGACTTTTTCAGCACAGGCGTTCTAGACTCCACCCGAAGAAGATATTTTTCTCCGACTCTCTCCAGCACAAAGCCCTTAATATGCAGCTTTTCTAAAGCTTGGCCGATAACGCGCAGGGTTTTGGCATAGGCAGTGGTCGATCTCCGTTTCAAACGGAGTTTAATGAGATTGTTTCTCACCATTGCCTTTCCTATTCGGTGTCGGTGCATAACTTTGTTGCTAACTCTCTCTGAGTGAACGCAGCAGTAGTAAAAAATCGGACGCAAGATTTGTGCCACGGAGATCCCATTGTGACATCAAGCTAAAGTAGATGGATTTTACAGGATTTTTGAAGACAGACTCTTTGCAGGGACTAGAAGAAGAGAACTAAAATGGACAAAAATGACGTGAATTCACTCATCCCAAGTTTTTTAAACAGCGCTCCGCATCTCGGGGTGAAGGATGGAGGAGCATAGCACCTACCGAGCAGGCGAGTTGTGCCACAAGCTGATTTGACAAGCCATGTAAAGTGTGTTTTCCTTCAGTCACTTCCGCATCTCCACTCTCACGAGCGGGGCGTTCTGCGGTACGGGGTAAAATTCTGAAGTCACAATTGAAGGGAGAGATACGATGGCCGGCGTAGTTGACGCAGATACGCATATCGCTGAATCAGAAGGGATGTGGCAACTGATCGATAAGGAGATGTACCCTCGTAGGCCGGTGCTCGTTTCCGTCCCCGACGATACCCTATACAAGAACTTAAACGCATTCTGGCTTATAGACGGAAACATCTTTCCCAGGCCCGCAGGAAGAGGAGGCTTCAGCCTTATCACCCCGTCGGCCTCTAAGCGGGAACAATCCAGAGGAGACATCCACATAGCCTGCCGGGAGATCACCAATCCTGAGGCGCGCCTTAAGGACATGGATCGTCTCGGAATTGAGACTCAAGTTATCTACCCGACGCTGTTTCTGATCTATCTCACCGACGATGCTAAGCTGGAGGCCGCACTCTGCGGCGCCTATAATCGGTGGATTGCTGATGCGTGTGCAAAAGGTCGCGGGCGGCTTAGGTGGGTGATCGTTCCTCCCCTGAGATCGGTTGAGGAGTCTATCAAACAAATGAGATGGGGCAAGGAACATGGGGCCGGTGGTGTTTTCTTCAAAGGAATTGAAGGCAATCTCACTTTGGACAATCCCTACTTCTTCCCGATCTATAAAGAGGCAGGCGATTTGGATCTACCTATCTGCATCCACACAGGTGCCGGCGCCCCCGCCCTCATGAGTCTGTTCGATCTTGAGCGGAACCACACGTTTGGTCACATAAGGGTACTCCCGTTGTACGCCTTCCGAGACCTTGTCGCGAATAAAATACCCGAGATGTTCCCGAAGCTAAAATTTGGCTTTATTGAGGCGGCTGCGGGTTGGGTTCCCTATCTGCTCCACACTTTAAGGAGACTATTCCGCGAGCGGTGGAGGTTTGCCTCTAGTGTCGATCTGTTTCGTGAATACAGATTATATGTTGCCTGTGAAGCGGACGAGGACATCTCTTACCTCGTCAACTATACAGGTGAGGATCACCTGATGATAGGTTCCGACTACGGCCACAACGATCCGTCGAAGGAACCCCAACTGGTTGCGACGATGCGCGCGCGCGAAGACGTCCCACCTTCAGTCATAGAAAAAATCCTGTGTGAAAATCCCCGACGCTTCTACACCCTGTAGCCAGAATCTACATAAAAGCTCATTGGATCTGCTAAACAATTGAAGTGAGAACGTGTTACGAGGCTTTTCGACCAAGGTCCCGCAAGATTTTTTCCCACCTGGTGTTCGCTTTTTCGTATTGATCTGTAGTGAGTCCCCCTTCCGGATACCACTTCTTGTAACCATAGTCCTTGCTCGGGTTGCCGTAGTGAAGTTTCTCAAGAATCTTCTGGGCCTCGGGGCCGAGAATAAAATCGGCCAGCAAGAGGGCCGCATGAGGATGTGGAGCCCTCGCAGCGACGACCACCCCCCCAGTATTGGTGGGGACGACCTCCATTGGCATCCACTCTACCGGCGCTCCCTTCTCCTTAAGTTCTGAAGCGTGGCTGCGGAAGATCGTAGGAGAGGCGCCGATCTCTCCTGAGGCAACCAGATCGATCAGGGCGCGGGCAGAAAGCGAATGCAGTGAGACCTCCTGTTTCTTAAGCATCTTCAAGAACTCCTCACCTTTGAAAGTGAGCAAAGCGCCTATGGTTCGGGGCCCTGTGTCTGAAGTCGCGAACCCAAGCTTGCTTTTGAACTCCGGCTTCAAAAGATCGTCATAGCTCTTTGGAACGGCCGTTGCGGGAATGGAACCCTTGTTGAAGGCGACCCCAATGTAGGACTCGCGGTCGATCGCCCAGAACGAAAGCCCTTTATCGGCCTTCTCTTTCGATTCGTCCGGGTATTTTGCAAGATGAGGAGATGTAAAGGGAGTAAGCAGCTTATTTTCGCGCATGATCCTGAGGAGGGGGATAGTGGTTTCAACCGTGTCTACCAAAAAGCGCTTGGCCTGGGCCTCCGCTGAAATGCGCGCTAGCAGCTCGTTGCTCGTCCCCCGGTAGGTTTCGACCTTGACACCAGGATACTTCGCCTCAAAAGCCTTAGCGATGTCTCTATAGGAACTCCCGGCCAACGACGTATACCAGACAACCTTGCCTTCGCTCTTCGCGCCAGCGATCAGTTTCTGCTCCCGATCCGCGCCCGCGGTCGCCGCCAGCTCAGCAAGAGAAGCTGGCTTGGCACCCTGGCACCACGCTAGTGGAACCATACTTAGGACAAATAGAATCGTTGTGCTCAATATCCTCATCTGCATCTCCTTCGTTAATATCCTCTTTCAATCAACTGATTGTGAAAGAGGCGAAGAAAATTCCTGAGTCTGTCCGGCCCCTTATAGTGAGCAAACTCTTTCGGCAAGACGAACTCCTTTTGAATCTGCTCCACAGTCTTTCCGGCCTTAATCATCTTGGCCACCTCATCGCGCATCAGCACAAAATAGCGCTTCTGATCTTCGAGATCCCTTATCCCTCTACCTACATGCACAGGACCATGACCCGGAACATAGGTATCTGCTGCCAAGTTCCGTTGAATGATCCGATCGAGGATATTGATCCATCCTTGCACTTGAGAAAAATAGACTCCGGCGGATTCTCCTTGTCCCGGATGGATCTCGTTATTGAGAAGATCCCCCATGAGCATGATACGGCGCTGCGGAATATAGACGGTGAGATCTCCGCTGCTATGACCGTATCCCTCAGCGTTAACCTGGAACGTGAGCCCGCCTAGATAGATTGTCATGCTCCCATCAAAGCCGATGTCAGGTCGAATGAGCTCTTTACCCTTATAGGCCGCGAAGCGAGGCTCGTTAGCGGCCTTACGTTCCTCAAACTCCTTCGCTTCCTGCATGAAAAGATCCCTAACTTGATTTTTGGTGGCGATGTAAACTGGCTTGTCTTCACGAAAATGCCAACCCCCAGTCGCATGGTCCCCTGCTCCGTGGGAGGAAATGAGATACCTCACCTTCTTATCCGTGAGCTTTCGGATCGCAGCCAAAGTCTGATCGGCGGTACGAATGTCTGTGTCAAAGACCACGACCCCTTCCTCGGTGATCACAAAGGTCGAGTTGCTGGAGCCGCGCGAATTCTCCATCATATAAACGTCATCTGCGACCTTGACCATCGTCATTTTATCCTGGGCAAAAATCTCTAGCGGATGGAAACTCAGAAAGAAAAGAGTACCGAATAGGATATTCATCTTATTGACCCAATTCCCGGTCATAGTTCTCTCCTTTCTACAGAGCTAAAAATTTCTTCTCATTGTTTGTCAACTCCCAACATTCTTGCCATCTCCAGCGTCCGGCGGGCGCGCTCCACAATCGGCCGGTCGATCAACTGCCCGCCAAAAGAGATGGAGCCGTCACCGCGAGCCACCGCCTCCTCGTAAGCCTTAACGACTCGCTGGGCATAGTCGATCTCCTCCGGGGTGGGACTAAATACGCTATTGATGGGATCGATCTGGGATGGGTGAATCAGAGACATGCCTGAAAAGCCCAGACGCCGTGACTGGCGGGCGAAGCCCCACAGCCCGTCCGTGTCTTTAAGATCGACCCACACCCCATCCACTGCTTGCACATGAGCGGAAGCCGCAGCCACGACTATGGCGGAGCGAGCGTAGATCATGTCGCGCGCCTCACCCTCGCGGGTGGTGGGGAGGCCCAATTCCCGGCCGAAGTCTTCCGCTCCAAACATCAATCCGATGACCCGCGGGGAACAGGCGGCAATCGCTGCGGCATTATGAAGCCCTCTTGGACTCTCGATGGCGATCAGCAGCTTGACGCTTCCAGGTTCGATCTTAAGTCTAGGCTCACGCTCCTTGAGGATGGCATCTACTTTCAGCACCTCTTCGGACGTCTCAACTTTCGGCAACGCCAAACCGTCAAGACCCGGACGCACGACAGACTCCAGGTCTGCATCCATGCGTGCGTGACCGATGGCGTTGATGCGCACAAAGCGGGTGGGCGAATTGGGAAGTCGCTCGCGGCCCAGAGCTTCTCCAATCAGCTTGCGCGCCGTATCTTTCTCGCTCGGCGCCACGCCATCCTCGATATCCAGCATGATGGCATCGGTGTTCAGTCCCAGGGCCTTATCGATCATCCGCTGCCGGTGCCCGGGCACAAACATCCATGAACGTTTCAGCTCCATACCACAAACCCCCGTTAGCAGACTCAATATCCCAAGGCAGAGAAAATGTCTATCTCGGTCAATCGCTTAGATCCAGCCCATCAGCCAATAGACAAAAATTCCGACATGCTCTTTGATGGCTACGGAAGAAGTGGTCAGACTTGCAATGCTCGGAATAAAGCTAAAGGGATTATATATCTCGTCAGTGACATAGAAATCTGAAGCAACAGGAACCGTGTCGATCCCGATCTTTTTAAGAAGGCCATAGGAGCGGGGAAGATGAGACGCTGAGGTCACAAGGATAATCTTCTTGGCCTTGATCTTATCCAGGATCTGCTTTGTGTAGAGAGCATTTTCTCTCGTGTTTCTTGATTCGGTTTCAATGATGATCTTATCGGATGGCACTCCAAACTCCTCCGCTAACTCCTTCATGAAGACAGCCTCTTTAAATCTCTGATCAAAAAGATCTCCGCTTCCGCCTGTCATGATCATGACGGGCGCCGCCTTCTGCTTAAAGAGTCTGACTGCTTTTAGGACCCTGGTGCCTCCTATCTCGATATCGTTCCTGGGAAAAACCTTTTTCCTTGTGTCTCCGGATAAAACAACAATAGCATCGGCCTTCAGGTCTCCTTGATTTATAGAAAGGTGCTTCCTTTCAAGGGGCCTTAATAAGAAATTAGCGACAGGCTCAATGCTGAATAGATATAGAATGAAGATCGCTAACAAGAAGAGAAAGTGGAATAAGGCCCGCTTTCTCCATAGGGCCGCGCCATAGGCCAAAAGCAACAATAATAAGCCGAGGCTTAGCGGGACTATCAGCCAAATCATTATCTTTGATGCAGCAAAAAACACGGTCCCTCGGTGGTGAAAAGAAACAATATCTCAATAGGATTTGGGCATCCCTAATACGTGTTGCGCCAGATAGGCCAGTACCAGATTATTGCTTACGGGCGCGACGGTGAGGAGCCGTGTCTCGCGGAACTTTCGCTCCACATCATACTCCGCCGCGAAACCATAGCCTCCATGGGTTGTGAGACAGACATTCGCCGCTTCCCAGGCTGCCTCTGAGGCTAAGAGCTTGGCCATGTTCGCCTCAGCCCCGCACTTCTCTTTGCGGTCGAACTTGGTCGCGGCTTGATAACGGACAAGATCCGCAGCCTCGATGCGGGCATATGCCTGTGCGATTGGGAACTGGACTCCCTGATTGGAGCCGATAGGCCGACCGAAGACAACCCGCTCACAGGCATATTTGGCTGCCCGTTCAATAAACCAGCGGCCGTCGCCAATCGCCTCGGCAGCAACCAGGATGCGCTCGGCATTCCACCCATCGATGATGTAGCGAAACCCCATTCCCTCTTTACCGATCAGATTCTCGGCCGGCACCTCAAGCCCATCAAAGAAGAGGGCATTGGTATGGTGGTTAATCATTAGATCCAGGGGCTTGACCTCGATCTTGCCCTTGGCCTCCCTCAAGTCGACGATAAAAACAGATAATCCTTTCGTCTTATCCTCCAACTCGTCATAGGGCGTGGTGCGGGCTAAAAGCAGCATCAGGTCGGACTGGAGAACACGGGAGATGAAGATCTTTTGGCCATGAATGATGTATCTGTCTCCCTTGCGTGTCGCCGTGGTCTGAAGGCGAGTGGTCTCAGAACCCGCATTGGGTTCCGTGACCCCAAATGCCTGCAGACGCAACTCACCCGTCGCAATCTTAGGGAGATAGCGTTTCTTCTGCTCTTCACTGCCGTGCTTAAGGAGCGTCCCCATGGTGTACATCTGCGCGTGGCAGACCGTAGCGGTGCCTCCGGAGTGATTGATCTCTTCCAGAATTATGCTGGCCTCTGTGATTCCCAGACCCGTGCCGCCGTATTCTTCCGGGATCGGAGCCGCAAGCCAGCCAAGCTCCGTGAGCTTGCGCACAAAGGCCTCTGGATAGTCCCGCTTTCTGTCTACCTCGCGCCAGTAGGAATCCGGAAACTCCCGGCATACCTTGCGGATCTCCTCCCGAATCTGGAGCTGTTCCTGTGTCAGGTTGAAATCCATTGTGGCCTCCTATAATTACTGCCAGTATATAGTCCAAAGGACCTTTTGCAAATGAGGAGGGACTCCTATGGCCATCAAGCCTGGCTGGGAAGGCCGCTATTTTGAGGATTTCGAGGTAGGGGATACCTATCGCTGCCGCTTGGGACGGACGATCACAGAGGCGGACAATATTTGGTTCACTCTGCTGACCAACAATACGAACCAGATCCACTTCAATAACGAGTACGGTAAGCGTACGGAGTTCGGGAAATGCCTGGTTAACAGCGCCTTGACCTTGGCCATTGTGGCAGGCATGGGGGTGGCCGACGTGAGTGAGAACGGCTTCGCCCTGGGCTGGGATGAGATCAAGTTACCGAACCCGGTATTCGCCGGCGACACAGTCTATTCCGAGTCCGAGGTGCTGGAAAAGCGAGAGTCGAAGTCAAAGCCCCAATGGGGAATCGTCAAAGTGCGCAGCCGGGGTATCAATCAGGATGGGAAGGTGGTTATTGATTATAGCCGCAGCGTTATGGTGTGGAAGCGCGCCCACGCGCCGAAGCGCGATCTCTTCCCGGAGGTCAAGAATGAATCCAAATAAACACGTTTTGGTCGATCTGAATAATTTGAACGCTTTAATCGGTTTGAACTTTTTGAACAACTTGAACGGTTTGAACCATTTCACGACTCGAACGTCTTGAACGATTTGAACAGCTTGAACAATTTGAAGCAAAGGACGTTAGGCTGAAGTGACAACGGCGAAATCACCAGGCCTGGCCCTAACAGGCGTCAAGGTAGTCGCGTTCGAGCAGGTCCTAGCCGGCCCCTTTTGCACCTGTACCCTATCGGACATGGGCGCGGAGGTGATCAAGGTCGAGCGCCCCGGAGTCGGAGACCTCATCCGACACTGGGACAAAGCGGTTCGGGGACTTTCCTCCGGTTACGTCTGGCTCAACCGCAACAAGCGAAGCTTCACAGTCGATGTGAAGCGCGAAAAAGGGCGAGAGATTCTCTACCACCTGATTCGCACCGCCGATGTCTTCTTTGAAAACTATGCGCCTGGAGTAGCGGAGAGGTCAGGGCTAGGCTACGACAAGCTCAAATCGATCAATCCTCGTCTCGTCTACTGCTCGCTCTCGGGTTATGGACAGGATGGTCCCTACCGCGACGTGAAGGCGTATGATCTTTTGATTCAGGGAGAAGCCGGCGTCATCGCCACGACGGGTTATCCTGATAAACCGGCCAAGGCGGGTGTAGCTATAGCCGATATCGCCGCCGGTATGTACGCGGCCCTCGGCATCGTCCTCGCCCTTTACCAGCGGGAGAAGAGCGGCCAGGGACAGTTCATCGACATTTCCATGTTCGAATCGATTGTCTCCTGGCTCGGTTACTTTCCTCACCACTACTGGCATCAAGGCGAAGAGCCGCAGCGAGTCGGCATGCGACACAACTACGTCACCCCTTATGGTCCCTACCTGGCGCGCAATGGCAAGTACGTGAATCTCGCCGTGGCGACTCCCAAGGATTGGGAGGCCTTTTGCAAGCTAGTGATCCAGAAACCTAGTCTCTTGGAGGATCAGCGCTTTGCCACCGTGGAAGCGAGAAGAAAAAATCGCGCAGTGCTCGAGGAAGAAATTGAGAAGATTTTTCTTGAACATGATCACACGGAGTGGCTCGAGCGGCTCAAAAAGGCGGAACTTGCGCACGGGGAAGTGAGAGGAATCGCCGAGGTCCTAGCCCACCCTCAAGTGCTTGCCCGCAAACTGATCCGCGAAGTCGATTCTCCGGTCGGTAAAGTGCCCGTCGTCGGCAACGCGCTCCGTCTCTCCGCCAGTCCAGCCCGCTACGACCGCATCCCGGATCTGGGAGAAGATACTGAGGTGATCCTGCGGGAGCTAGGCTACGACGCTAACGCTATCGAATCTCTCCGGCGGGATAAGGTTATATAGGGAGAATTGAGGTGTTCAAGATAACGACGCGGGAACTTTCGGCGGAAAAGGACGGCATCCCTGGTTTCATAGCTCACCCAAAGCGCGCCGAGCGTGGGCTGGGATTGTTAATCGTCCACCACCACTACGGCGTCACCGGTCATCTCAAATCCATGGCCTGTAACTTCGCCCAGCTCGGATACACGACGATCATACCTAATCTCTACCATCTCCTCGGTTTTCCGGATCACACCGACGTACAGAAGAAGACCACTGACGGCCAATTCGTAGAGGTTATCGATCATGGCTGGCGCACCCTCCTGGGAAGAAATGACGTCGATGGGGCGCGCGGTGGAGTCATTGGTTACTGTATGGGAGGGCGAATCGGCATCCATTTTGTGGCGGCAACCCCTGGAGTGCGAGCGTTTATCGGCTACTACCCTTCTGTGCGCGACGAACCGCCCAGCAACCTGCGCCCGCGGCATCCCAACGATGCGGCTCGCGCAATCAAATGCCCATCACTTATTTTTTTCGGAGGTCAGGATAGAGTCGCTCCGGTCCACGTTCAGGAGCGCCTGTGGGCGAGTTTTCTACAAAACGGCCAGCCGTTAGAATGGCACTTCTTCTATCATGCCGGTCATGGCTTCGCGCTCGCCGACGGAGATGCTTACGATCCGAACTTAGCGAGCCTTACCTGGCCGCTGACGGTCGATTTCCTCGCTCGCGAACTCGACAACCATAAATCCTAAATCCCAAAGTGTTGAGCAACCACACTCGGGAGCTCTACGCGCCTGACTCTACGCCTGCCTTAATAGGTAGATCAGCCAGAAAGCAGCAAAGAGTGTCAAGCCAATGCCTATTAGTAAGTAGGCATATGGCGACCGAGGGGCGAGTCCTGAAGAGCGCGGGCACAGGAACGTAGAGGGTGCGTTCTGAATCGGAATTCCAAGGCTAGGGCTGAGGCGATCTACGAAGAGAGCGTCAGTCCCAGATTCGGCTTCACGCCACGTAGTCGAATTGACATGGAAGGGATACGCACGGTTCTACAACTGCGCGAGACGGCGGGGTTGATGAAACCACCGGTCCCCAAACCGGAAAAATATGTCGACGAGCGCTTCTACAAAAAGGCGCTCGCAACCTTAGATCGGTAATCGAGCCTGGGCATCAAAAAACCGCCGCGAGCCATCACTGCGGTGAAGATTTTCTTGGCCGAATCGTAGGGATCCAGCCGGCTGGACTCTGCCAAACCCTACTTGCCGCTTAGCTCGAGGCGAACCTCCCTGAGCAAGCGAAAGTCAACCACTTTCTCTACCGGGATCTCGCCAATATTCTTTTCCGTTTTCCGAATGATGTCGAAGTGGACTTTCAACTGCTTTTCGCCGATGATCCCGTCCTCGTTGAGAGCCTTGACAATCGCCTGGTAGGATTCTTTCGCGACGTCTGGTTCGACTTTCCACTCCCGCTCAATAACCGCCGTCGTCCCCTCGGGATTTTCCTTGGCAAAACGGAGACCGCGGTAAAGCGCGCGCACGACTTTCTTGACTTCTTGCGGATGTTTCCTAATGCGCTCCTCTGTAGTGGTGGTGCCGTTGCTCGCGAACTCGATCACGTCCCCGACAAAGGCCAATTCGTTAAAGCCTTGGCGCTTCAACACCACGACGGCGGGCACGGGGACAATGATCGCGTCGACCGACCCGGCTTTCAGAGCGGCGATGCGGGTACCCTCGCTACCTATTTGAATAATCAGGGCGTCCCGCTCAGGCTCGACCCCGCCATTCTTGAGGACCAGACGGGCGGAAAGATCGGAGGTGCCACCGAATTGGCTGACGCCGATCTTCTTACCCTTCAGCTCCGGGACGGAACGGATCGCCTTTTGCGTCACCAAAAAGTACATGGGACGATCGGCGCCGTAGAAAACCGCTTTAAGCGGCGCTCCTCGCGCCGCGAGACGTAGCCCGGAGTCAGCGAGCCCATGATACTGAACCTCTCCCGCCATCAACGCGTTGTGCGCCATGGCTGGCACCAGCCGGGGTACCTCGATATCGATCCCTTCATCTTTGAAGAAGCCCCTGTGAATCGCCACAAAGAGGGGCAGGTAGCCCATGGAATTACCAGGCAACGCAAACCGGATGTTGTCGGCGCCCAACGCCCGAGCAGACAGGTTCGGAAGCGCCGCGACTATGATAACCGCGAACGCCGTGATCCATTTGTCCCGCATTGGATTACCCTCCTTTGCTCTCCTGGTAGATAGTCCTTCCTCGCGCGCCCTGGTTTTCGCAAACCCAGATCAAGTCCAGTTAAGTTTTCGATGAGCGACAGGTATCAGACGGCCCCGGCGTGGGTCAAGACAAATTAGTATTGAGTGCCCAGAATTTCGCACCGCCGGCGATCTCCCTACTTTTCGCTGGCACGCAGGACGCCCCTGACCAGCTTAAAGATAGGCTCCAGGTCCTGGAATTCTGGACGGGCGAGATCGAAGTATTTCTTTCCCTCTTCGAGCCTGTTGGTGGGGTCCACGTCATCTTTGGGGATGTCGATTCGGCGCGAGTTGTGGGCGTCGGGCCTGCCCAGCTTTTGCATCGCGATCTGACCCTCGCGCGAGAGAAACCAGTTGACAAACACCTTGGCCGCGTTCGGATGGGGAGCACGGCTGAGAAGTCCCAACGTGCCGCCGGCGGCGCTCGAGCTTCCGCCCTCTTTCCAGTTTTCGGCATCGAGGTAGTCTATGGGCAACCCCTGTTGTTTGGCTCTTCCCACCTGGCCTCCGGCCGTACAGCGAATGCAAAGCGCCACTTTTCCCGCGCCGAGCCAGTCGGTCATCTGTCGGGAGTCCCTGCTCAGTGTGACTTGCATGTCGCCGTAGAGCTTATTAATGAAGGAGGGACCGAGCCCGGGATGATAGTACAGGAACTGGAGAGCGGCTCCCATTCCGAAATCCGTGGGATCAAGGGAAGCCATCTTTCCCTTCCATTTGGGATTGAGAAGATCCCAATAAGATTTGAATTCGTTTCGATTCACTTGCTGGACGTTGTAGCTGAGCTGTCCGGACTGCGAATTGGCCACGAAGGCAAAGATGTACCGCTTCTCCGGGTCAATATAGCGGTGTTCTCCTTCGAGCCATTTGGATTGGTCCAGCACCTCGGGATGGATGAGCGCGGGCTTGATGGGCTCCAGAAGCCGGCCCCTGTAAAGGACGTCGTGAATCGTGTTGGCCCCCGCGCTGAAGACGTCGGCAATATACTTATCGCCCCTTCTCTCCGCCAGGATCCTCGTGCTCAATTGCGACCCGGGTGCGAGAACCGTCGTCACTTTGATCCTGGGATATTTCTTCTTGAAGCCCTCAAGTATGCGATCATAGTCATAGCAGCATCCATAGAGGGTGATCTGGCCCTCTACTTCCGCATTCCGAAGCGTTTTCTCCCACTCGTCTTTCCAGCTGGGCTGTGCTGAGACCCTTTCAAAAAGCGCCAAAACAAGAAGCAGACCGAAGCTGATCCGCAAGAGACGAACGCGATAGAAGTCCGCTTTCAACGCAAAAACCCTCCAGGATAGCGCTCCCGCCCTCACCATGAGCGGACACTATTGGCGGTGTTTCTCGGACAACGCACACAGCCTGTCGACAACAGCTGTGACAGTAGGGGGCGGATCCGTGCGATCTTTGAAGGGCGCCAGTCGCTCACAGATATCCGCGGCCGCATTGTGAAAACCTGCCGGTAGTCCGGCGGCCTCGAAGGTCGAGGCAATCTCTCTCATCTCACCCACATATCGCCACGCCTTGGGCACTGCGACCGCGGCGGCCCGAACGCTCCGGCGCTCAAGGTCGGGTTGGGAGATGGCCCATTCCTCACGCAGGGCGTTGTCGACCCCCTCAGTCGCCGCGAGGGCAAGGATTGCCAGAATTAATGCATCCGTGCATTTGGTCCAGGCGGCATAGGCGATCTTGAGGGCTGAGGCGGAACCCGGATTTTTGCCAATGGCCCTGGCATCAAGCATGCTCGCGGAAAATAAGTCGGCCACTTCTGGGGCACGGGCGCCCGAGAGATAAAGGCGGGTTGTTCCAGCCCGTTTTACGGGCGACCCAATGATACCGCCATCTACAAAACTCGCCCCGGCTTTTGTCACAATCTCGCCGATTTGCTGGGCCGTGGCTCGCGAGACCGCATTGGCGTCCACATAAATACCGCTGAAGTTGTGCTCCGCCACGCTCTGGGCGAGCTCTAGAGCGGCATGCGGCGGGCAGACAGCAAGAACGATATCGCTCACCCGAACCGCATTGGCCAGATTCTCCACGTCGACCAGGCCGGCCTGCTTAGCCCGCTCTTGGGTTGCCTTGCTACGTTGATGCGAAGCCCAGATGACGCGGGCACCGCTCGTAGCGGCAGCCGCGCCTATGGTGACGCCCATATTACCTGGATGCAGTAGTGCGACAGTCTTGAAGTTCACGATCATTTCCTCCTTTGCGGGCAATGTATAACATAGAGTTTGCTTTGAAAAGCTTTGCTTATTGCGATAAGGATAGAACTAACTAAACAATTGCACGATTAAGGAGGGCCCAATGGCACAGAAGTCTCTGAATAGTTTCGGCACCCGTTCGACTCTTAAAGTCAGCAAACAATCTTACCGGATTTATTGCTTGGACCGTCTAGAGAAGACCGGGTTTAAAAACATCTCTCGGTTACCGATCTCTCTTAAGATCTTGCTCGAAAATCTGCTCCGCAACGAGGATAACCGTCTGGTAACCAAAAAGGACATCAAGGTCTTAGCGACCTGGAACCCCAAGGACAAAAAGGAAAAAGAAATCGCCTTCATGCCGGCGCGGGTCTTAACGCAGGATCTCACGGGCGTGCCGGCGATTGTGGATCTCGCGGCGATGCGGGAGGCGATGAAGCGCAGGGGCGGGAATCCAAAAAAGATCAACCCGCTCGCACCGTGCGACCTCGTCATCGACCACTCGGTTCAGGTGGACCACTTCGGTTCTTCCGAGGCCTTTCATCTCAATTCGCAAATCGAATACGAGCGCAATGTCGAGCGCTACGCTTTCTTGCGCTGGGGCCAGAAGGCCTTCAGCGATTTTAGAGTCGTCCCGCCCGACACCGGGATCTGCCACCAGGTCAATTTGGAATACCTGGGCCAAGTGGTCTTCCGGGCCAAGGAGAACAGGACGATGCTGGCCTATCCGGACACGGTTGTGGGGATGGATTCCCATACGCCGATGATCAACGGGCTCGGAGTTCTAGGTTGGGGCGTGGGCGGGATCGAAGCCGAGGCCGCCTTGCTCGGCCAGCCCCTGATTATGCTTATTCCCGACGTCATCGGCTTCAAACTTCACGGAAAACTTCCCGAAGGCGCAACCTCGACGGACCTCGTCCTCACCGTCACTCAGATGCTGCGCAAGAAGGGAGTGGTGGAAAAATTCGTCGAGTTTTACGGAACGGGCTTGTCCAGCCTGAGCATCGCGGACCGGGCGACCATCGGCAATATGTCGCCTGAGTACGGCGCCACCATCGGCTTCTTCCCGCCCGACGACGAGACGCTCAAATACCTTCAGCTTACCGGTCGAGCACCGGCGCTGATCAAGCTGGTTGAAGCCTACTGCAAGGAGCAGGGACTCTTCCGCACCGACGCATCGCCCGATCCGATCTTCACCGACACGCTGGAGCTCGATCTCTCTACTGTGGAGCCCAGTCTTGCGGGTCCACGGCGGCCACAGGATCGCGTGCCCTTGAAGCAGGCCAAGCCGCTATTCCAACAGGCCCTTCCCTCCCTGCTCAAAAGCGGTGACGCAGGGCGAACGGTTTCCGTGCAGCTCAACGGCGATCGCTTTCAGCTCGGCCACGGGTCGATCGTGATCTCGGCCATCACGAGCTGTACGAATACCTCCAATCCTTCGGTCATGGTTGGGGCCGGCCTGCTGGCGAAGAAGGCCGTCGAGCGGGGACTTAAGAGAAAGCCCTGGGTGAAGACGAGCCTTGCTCCAGGATCGAAGGTGGTGACGGGCTATCTAAAAGAGACCGGGCTGCTACCCTACCTGGAAAAACTCGGCTTTCACCTCGTGGGCTATGGCTGCACCACCTGCGTCGGCAACAGCGGTCCCCTCCCTGAACCCATCTCAGCCGCGGTCCAAGAAGGGGATCTGGTTGCCGTGGCGGTCCTCTCCGGAAACCGGAACTTCGAGGGAAGAATTCACCCGCAGGTTCGGGCCAACTACCTCGCCTCGCCGCCGCTCGTCGTCGCCTACGCCCTTGCCGGCAATATGGACGTGGATCTCTCCAGCGAGCCCCTTGGAAATGACCCTAAGGGAAACCCGGTCTATCTCAAGGATATCTGGCCAACACCTCAGGAGATTCAAGAGACTATTCGGAAGTCAGTCAAGTCCGAAATGTTCAAGAAGGAATATGGAGAGGCCTTTGAGGGCGACAAACGTTGGAAGAAAATGCCAACCCCCGAAGGCGAACTCTTCGCGTGGGATCCCAATTCGACCTATGTGCGGGAGGCTCCATTCTTCAAAGATATGGCAAAGACGCCTCCGAAGCCTAAAGACATCACCGGCGCCCGAGTACTGGCAGTGCTGGGAGACTCGCTCACCACCGACCACATCTCGCCTGCGGGAGCGATTGAAAAGAACGGCCCGGCAGCCCGTTATCTGACGGAACACGGCGTCCAACCCAAGGACTTCAACCAGTACGGCGCGAGGCGGGGAAACCACGAAGTCATGATGCGTGGGACCTTTGCTAATGTGCGCCTAAAGAATCAACTTGCGCCAGGGACCGAAGGCGGCTGGACCGTACACCTTCCCGACAAGAAGCAGATGTTCATCTTTGATGCCGCCATGCAGTACCAAGAGGAGCGCGTTCCCCTGATTGTGATCGCCGGCAAAGAGTACGGCACTGGCTCCTCGCGCGACTGGGCTGCCAAGGGGCCGAGACTCCTTGGCATCAAAGCGGCTATCGCCGAGAGCTACGAGCGCATCTATCGGAGCAATCTTATCGGGATGGGCATTCTGCCCTTACAGTTCAAAGCCGGCGAAAATGTAAAGTCCCTTGGCCTCACCGGCTATGAGACCTACGAGATCACGGGGATCTCCGACGGACTCAAGGTAGGGAAAGAATTGACTGTTAAGGCGAAGAGCGATGATGGAAAAGTGACGGAGTTTAAGGTGACCTGCCGCATCGATGCTCCCGCCGAGCTCGACTACTACTGCCACGGCGGCATCCTCGAATATGTCCTGAGACAGCTCTTACAGGATAAGGTGGCCTAAGCTCAATGCCGGGATTTCAAGGGGAACTCGGCCTGCAGTTCGTTACCCACCTAGCCAATCACTACACGGTCCCCGACCTGGTGCGGCTGGCTGCTTTGGCAGAGCGTAAGGGATTCCAGCAGATCTGGGTCAACGATAATATCCGCTACCGGAGCCAGATGGTGGTTCTCACCGCCATCGCGGCCCACGTACCGATCCGCTTGGGAACCGCGGTCCTTGTACCCTATTTCCACCAACCGCTCGACCTGGTTGATAGCTTTGCAGCGCTCTCTGAACTCTGCGACGGCCGTGATATCAGTGTTGGCATCGCTCGCGGAGACCTCGGCCAAAGCCCTCAGCATGTCGAGCCGACCAAACCGATTGCAATGGTTCGCGAAACGACCGAATTTCTTCGCCGAGCGCTGGGAGGAAAGGAAGTTGCCTATGCGGACTATCCTCTCCTTCGCGAGTATTACCGTCTAAACCAAAAAGGCAAGTTCCGGCTGGCTTTCAAGCCCCGCTCAACCTTTCGCTTTTACGGCGGTGGAAACGGCCCCCAGGCCCTTCGCATGTGTGGCCATGTCATGGACGGGCTCATTTCGTCCGGAACTTTTATCCCCATGGCCCGCGCAGGACGCCAGGCTGGCATGTTGGCGCAAGCAGAGCAAGCTGCACGTAAAGCCGATTCGAACAAACGCCTGCGCAAGATCTGCGAACTGAATGTTTCGATCTCGCGCGACCGAGCTAACGCCGTTGAGTTTCCAAAACGTCAAGTTGCGCACTCCATCCTTCAGTGGGAGGCACTGAGATTTACTTCCGAGGAATATAAAAGGCTGGGGGTGAAGCGAGAGACGGTGCTTCAGCTTGGGGAAAAGTTTGCCGCTGGTGCTACCGTCGAAGAGGCTGCAACTCTCGTAACGGAAGAGATGGTGCGGGCCTACTACGCGGCGGGAACTCCGGAAGAGGTCACCGGCCAGATCCTGGAGCTTGCCCGCGCCGCCGGTGATCTCGGATATGATCACATCGCCTTCGCGAAGCTCGGCCCGAATTACGAGGAGGCGATCAATCTGCTCGCCAGTGAAGTCCTACCAGCCCTGCGCTAGGAAACCCTCTCCTCCCCTCTTTTTTCCTGCTCGATGGGCGCCGTTCCCGCCCAGTGACCCAGATCAACGACAATCCCCTCAGGTCCCTTGAACTTCACCTCATAGTGCGCCGAGCTTCCTAGTTCGAGGGTAGCGATCTTCTTGGCCCCTTCTGCCTCGAGCAGGCGGCCGGTGGCCTCTTCATCTTCCACCGTAAAGCCGATGTGGTCGATTCCTTGCCGCGGCGGTTCCCCATTGGGTCCTGCCTGCATCATAGGCAGCACAGTGATGTTTGTGGTACCGTCTGAAAGGTCAATCGCGCGGTTTTTTCTCCGCTGGGTGATGGTCATCCCCAAGGCATTAACAAAAAAATTAGCCATGCCCTCCACGTCCGCCGCACGGTAAGCAATGTGTCGAATCTTCGCCATAATTTAACCTCCTTCAAAAGTCTTACTTATGAAACAAAGGGGCAAATTCCCTCTGTGAGCTTACTTATGTTAGCGCATAAACAAAGGGTATTACACTTATCCCATCAAATCAATAAATGGAAGAGTCCCAAAGCCAGATCATCGTTGAGGTACAAAAGTGGACCGTGGTCCGAAGGGCGGTCAGAAGACACATCCTTCTGGCCCGGACATGCTCACCAGGATCGAAGGACTATCGGTTTGTCCGCCCATCGAAGGTACCTTAGCAAATGGAGCCAATCAATGTCATCTATTTGACTTTGGTTTTGGCCACAACACCAACGCTCACAAACCCCTTTTCCTGCCAATAAGCTCGCACCTCACCCTTTTCCGCCAGCAGAGACACCGCGAAGCCAGCGAGGATCGCCCAGAAAGCTGAAGTGATACCGACAAAGCTAAAAGGAGTAGCTGCCACTGCAAAGGCCACGAGAGCACCGAAGCGAAGTTGGCCTCCGAACGCCTTCTCAAAGGCCTCTTGGAGTGACGACAAAATGGCCAGACCCGCCAAGGCCAACACGTACTCTTTGGGTAAGATCGCAAGAAAAGAACTCACGGGGCCGGCCGCCAGGGCCAATGTAAAAGTCAGTGTTGCTGCAAATAGAGTCCCCAAATAGCGCCCCGACAGCGGACCCGCATCAGGCGCGCCCAATATGGCGACGGCTGTGCGGCCTACGATCGCTGGACATCCTCCCAGCACGGCGTTTAAAACGGATCCGATCCCTACCAGGACCGTAACTGGCCCAGGAGGCACAGGATATCCCTGCGCCAGAAGGAAGCCGAGCCCCTGGACATTGCCCAGAACCATAGAGAGGACCACCATAGGTAGGCTTACCGCAACAAAAGCGGGAATCGTGAAGTCTATCTCGGCAACCACCAAACTCGGAAGGTTCCACAGGATGGGAGCGGCGGTCACCCGCTCGCTCAGGAGAACAGCGGCACCCCCGCAGATGAGGGCAAGTCCCATAGGAGGCACACGTGGGCTGGCTATAGCGCGTCCTAGCAGGTAGCCCGCCGCAGTGGAGCCCGCGACAAAAAGATGATCCACCGTGGCCCTAACCATCCGGGTCACGTATCCCAGGATATTACCAGCGAACATCCCCATAACAATAGGGAGTGGAAGCCACTCCATGATCCGGCCCCCAATGCCGATCAATCCGAGCATCACAATAAGCAACCCCGCCATGAGGTTAGCACCGACCAGCTCGGAGAAGCTGAATTCGCCGGCCAAGGTGCCCAGATAGATCAGACCGGGAATCGTGTACGTAATGGGGATAGGCTGGCGATAATAAAGAGAGAGGGCCATAGAAGAAGCAGCGGCAGTGAACCAGACAATAAATATCGAGCTTGAAGACTGGGCGGCGCTCAGACCGAGCTGCTCTGACACTGCAATCTGCAATGGGACCATCCCAGAGGCGAACCAAACGAACGTAGTCAGCCCAGCCCACAAGGCCGCGGCGTTGAAGTCACGAGCAAGAGAGTTCAAGCCTTGATCCTTTCATCCCTTTAAGTCTTGCTTGCTATCTGAAAAACTAACTTACACGGTGGCAAACGGAGATACAGTGCGTAAGGCATCTGTTTCTTTCATCATTCAAAGGAAAGACTTTACTTGATGCGGGGAAGCCTCTGAATTACCAAGAAGTTTTCTAAGCCTCTCCCCTCTTTCCGTCGCCTCCAGGGCGATATTGACGAGTCTTTGGAAATCAGCCTCTTTCTCTGCCCACTCTCTCATCGCGGATAACCGGTTTAGAACTAGAGAACGAAGCTCATAACAAGGACGATACGCGCCGGTCTCGGAAATAAAGTCGCCGACTAGCTCTGGCAGAATATTTTTCACCGACTCTCCCGCGGCAATCTTACCCCTGATTGCACTCGACGAAATCTCTTCCATCTCTTTAGGTAGGTTAAGAGGATACACGCGGTCTTGATACGGCTGATTTTCAGACTTGTTAAGAAGAGCCTCCAAATCTTCTGCACCTAATTGCCCCCGGTTGGCAGCTATCAGTTGGCTTTCGGTGAAAAGGACATGTAAGGCCCTTTCTTGCTCTTGGTAATAGCTCGAATCAAATATCTGCAGCACCTTGTCCATGCCAACAATGAAATAAAGCTTGGCATTGTTCCCGGTAAGGGAGCGCAAGGCCCTGGCCTGCTCAAAGTATAAACCCCGGTTGGCTGCCGCAACGGAAGCCCAACCCAACTCCGCTGCCATAAGCGACAGAAGGAGGAGGCGATCTTCTAAAGAGATACCCTCGATTTTTTCTTTATCAACAGTGACACGGCTGATGGTAAAGAAAATTTCATCGAGCTTAAAAGACTCTTTCGCCCGGCGTCCAAGTTCAATATGGGCAAGGGTCGGAGGATTAAAAGAGCCTGGAAGAATGCCGATGCGACCAGAGCTTGCGAAGCGGGCATCACCGATAAGGACGGCTCGGGGCTGGCCCGTTGGATCTAGCCCTTCGAGGATTTCGCGAAAATCAAATAGCCGCTTGAGATTGTAAAATTCAGCCAATCCCATATCGTGCTTGTAATGGGTTAGGAGCCGCGACCTGGGTGTTCGTCATCTCTTCGTTCGGCTTTGCCCGATGGTCTCAACTCTCTTCGGAACACTACACGGTCCTGCCCAGGGCCAGCATAATTTTCGACAACCGGAATCCCCTCAAGGCTCGGTTTCCCTATCAACTCCATTCTCAACGATCTGTGAAATGCGATGGACTCCTTGTTGGTGCAGCGACGGATTTCCATAGCTGAAGGACTAGCTTTTTTTCCACCGCGGAACTTTCTTTCGATTCGGGATGCCATCACCAAAGAGGGTCCTTCCGCCAAGGGGAAAATTTTTCGGTGGAATGCCACCCATAATGAGAAAGAGCACGTCCCGCTTAGAGTCGTTGCCGATGGCACGATAGACCTGAGGGG
>JBOHVJ010000402.1:0-3705 GCA_050735075.1 Binatia bacterium | reverse complement strand
CCACGATGATGTAGGCCATGGTGACGAAGGTGGTCAGCCCGGCCAGCGCTTCGCGCCGCACCGTGGTCCCGTGCGCCTCGAGCTCGAAGTACCGGTTCAGGATTCCCATGGCTTGCCTGCTTGTCCTGAGCGAAGCCGTAGGGCCTCGGGCAGGCGCAGGCAGAGACTGCCGCCTCCGCCGCCTCAATGCAAGCAGAACGTTGGTAGTGCTTCGCGATCTGCAAAAAACCGATTACACGCCCTCCAGGCTTCGCCGAGGGGCCTTGTGGGGTCAGGGCTTCAGCCCTGACATCCAGTAGACATGAATCCCCTTGCCTTGCTGCCGCAGGCCGTTGCGGAGTCCGATAGGACGGAGCAACATTCTTTCTTCCTGATAGTCGCTGCGGGCTTCGCCCTCCGCGACGTCCTACGGCAGTGAGGCGCCAAGCGCTGGCAAGCTCCGCCTGACCCAAGACGACAACCGATGACATCCGACCGCATCGCCCGCCCTTCCAACCTCTCTGAGATTTCAAATCTCAATTGTGAGATTGCCCTTGCTGCTATGCGCGGGGGGAGGGGTTCCCCCAGGGGGGAGGGGGGTATCGCCTCCTTCGTCGACCGCATTCTATTGAAACAACAGTACTTGTTCGACATAAACTAGTTCCTCCCCATGTTTCTCCCGTTTTCTCTAAGCCTCTGAAAAAAGAAGGCTTACCAGAAACTAGTTTCTCCCCTTCTAGCCTCCTGCATCCAGCCTTCTAGCCTGCCCGCCGTAGCCTGCCTGCCGCAGGCAGGCCTTGGCGCAGGCGGGCCTCCAGATCATAGGCGAAACTAAAGCGAAAGTCAAGGCCACTTCCGCAGAACTACAGAACGAGGTGCGCGCACAAAGCCCACGCTCGCTAGTGGCAGAATGGTCCTAGCAGAGCTACAGTAGGCGTTGATTCAGCAACGGGGGGATTCCCGGATTCGTGCAATGGGACGTGTTACCTACACCGCGTTTGACATCCTCAACTCGATAGGCGCCTCGTACGCCAGCCTCAACGTTGCGATTGCTGCCTCCAAGGAGAAAGAAGAATGGCAAGGCGCTGTCGCTGTTCTTTCGTTTAGCCACCTCTCCCCCAAGGACCTCGAAAGACTGAACGCGAACCTCCGAGCGCAATTCGAGCCTCCTGATAGCCAGGAGTTCAAAGTTCTTCATGCCGTGTTTCCCGCTGCGCAAGGGAGAGACCTGCTACTTCAGGTTGCCGAGGTTGGGAAACTAAGGCTTTCGGACCTCGAAGTCTCGTTGCCGCAATGGCCGAATCTGGCTGGCGTCAAGAGCTACATTAATCCGCGCCCCAGCCACTATCGGGGAGAAGGGAGCGAGTTTCCGACCTTCGAATTGGCTGTCGGAGAGCACCCCAAGTCTCTTTACCGCCCAGAGGTCAACCGAATTGCAGAAAGCCATGGGTACGGAGATATCTACACTGCGATCCGTGCTCTCTTGCGAATCGATCTCGACGCTTCCACCGGCTACGAGTTCCTCCTGGCACTTCCAATATACGCAAGGATCGACAATCCCCGATGGGATCCTGCACAGGGGATCCGTTTCGACCTTGTCAGACACGAATCCATCTCGAATCTCTCAGCTCAAGTACTCCTTTCGAGCAGAGACTTTCTCAGCGGGAGAAAAGACCTCAAGCAGAAGGCACAGGCCTCCCGCCTCGGAACCCTTCCTTTAGGGAAAGCATTCCTATCCGACGACTCTATGGCCGCCATGCCTGAAGCTTCCCTTGCGGACGTAGTTTGCATCAGGTTGGTTCACAGGGAGTTGGCGGAGCTACAAACCGAGGAGCGCCGTTTGGGCGATTATCTCCCCGTCCAAGAAAGGAATCCCCTAGCAGCAGTCCTTAGCCTCTTCTGTGAGCAGGCCCGATTTGAGCACCATTTCACCCAGCCTCAATACGAGTTCAAGAAGAAGGATGTGGGACGGGGCTTCGAGCGCTCGGTGAGCTGGCTTCTGTCTTGCGCGGGCTTTAGCACCCTGTGGCTTGGTAAGGATTTCGAAAACCTTCGTGAGATCGAGAGTCAAGCGCATCTCGGAAGCGTAGATATCGTCGCCTGCCACTTTCAAAAGAAAGTCCTGCTGTTGGTTGGTTGCACAACTGGGGTACCCGCGCACACTGACATCGACAATCTGCAGAATCTTGGCAGGGAGCTTCAACGGCGGGCGCTTGGTCGAACCACTTATGCCGTGAAGACAGTGATCTTCACTTCCACGGCAAACCTGCCCGCCATAAGTGACCTCGCGAACAAAGCCGGCGTACATCTATTCGACTCAGATGTTCTCCGCCGCCTTAGCGGGGAGGTTCACGGAGGCCACACGGAGAACTTCCTGCTACATCTAGGGATTCCGCCCTACCTGTAGAATTCACTAGCCCGGAGCAAAGCCGATCTTTCGGGGTGGAGCTGTCTGCGACTGGCTGGCGAGCAGCAGGAGTTGGCTTCCCGCAGAAGCGAAATCTCTCTGTTGGTCAAGAACGATTACCCCGCGAGCCTCCAGGATGTCCGCCGCTTGTCTTATTTCCCGCAACTCAACGCCACAGTACATCGCGTCCAAAGGGTCTGTTATCCAAACTTTCGTGCTCTTGTCTCCTTGCTTAAACGCAAGCCAGTACACTTTTTCAGCTACGAATTGTTGAAGGTCTGAAATGGCCAAGCGATGATTGAGTTCTCTACCGGACTTGACCCATACCTCTTGGAACTCCTCAGGGTGGGAATCCTTCTCGTAGAACTGTAATTGTTTCTGGTCAACTGCGGCCCGAATCGCATTGATTACACGATCGTGCCGCCAAAAAGGCCTACCCCTGAACTCGTCCTGTGCCAGCGAGGTAATCACTAAGATTCCCCTTGAGATGAGTGTGGGAAACCGCATATCAAGAGCATCAAAACGCAAGAAGCTAGCTGCACGATTTGGATAACGCTCAGGGCGCCAGTCTATTTCAATCTTGAGTGGCGCCCCGCACTTGCAATAGCAAAACAAGGGCAACACATTCTGCATCCTTCTGTCGACGCAGCGCAGATACTCGTTAAGTTCCTCTAGGTATTCTTGGCTCTGAGGCAAGTCATGCAGGAACTCTTCAGAAAGAAGGATGTCGGCTTCTTTCTGTCCACAACTAACCCGCAAACGGTACGCAAGACGATTCGGGTAGCGGTCGAGATGTACTTTGAGCTTTCCGTAACGTTGCGCCAACCGTCGGAGTAGCTCCAAACCTTCAGTGACTCTTTCCTCCATGTAACGCTCCGAGGTAGAACTCTACCTCACACTAACGTCCTGGGGGATTATAACTGCTTGCCTGCCTCGCTAACACTCTTGCAAGGCACACGCGAGCGTCTCGGCGCTTATCCAGCTTGAAATACGGCGGACGGGACTACCGCGCGAACTTGCGGCCTGCTTTTCACGGGTCGCGGGGCACGGGACGCGGGTCGCGCTCTTTGCCTAGCCGCTGACTTTGTCGACGGCCTTGACCTTGTCGCTGCAATCGAACCAGACGTTGACAATCTTGTAGCGGCCTACCGAGCGGTAGACGAGCAGGCGGCAGAGCTCTGCCTCCTCGACCTTTTGATCCTTGTCGGGCTTGCCCATAATCTGGACCACTTCGTCGCGGCTCATGCCGACCTTGACCTTGGCTACGTCGTCTTCGGTGGCCTTGGCCAGCACCGCCGGGGCGGCCACCAGCGCGGCCA
>JBOHVJ010000401.1:0-3310 GCA_050735075.1 Binatia bacterium | reverse complement strand
GCCCTTTATGGCGGCTATGTCCAGGCCCATTATCAGTGGAAGTATTCCGACACGGGCCTGGCCAACTTCTACACGCGGTGGCAGGAATACCATGGGGGAGTGAAGTTCCTCACCGGCGCGCCGGATGGACGAATGAAGGAGGTGGAAACGGGGATAGCCTGGCAACCGGATCCTCAGTGGGAGGTCACCGCCGCCTACACGTTCACACAACGACTGAACGGCTTTATGACGACACCAGGAACGGCCACGACTCCTGGCCAACAGATCGATGCCTACGGCAATTTGATCCGGCTCCAGATCATCTGGTTCTGGAACTGACAGGATAACCCGGCTCATCCTGATGGGGAAAACTTTACGGTTACCTAACGAATGGTTGATGACATCGAAATATGGCGTGAGCAAGATGTATTCTGCAGGCTCCCAAATAATAGTTGGCGGAGGCTAAGTCTTTCGCTGAGCGGTTTGAGCAGCAATTGAGCAATGGAATGGGAATGTAATCGGTGCGGTGGGCTGAAAATCGCGGAGCGCTTCTACTGTTCTGATTCAAGCGTTGCCGCGTGGGCCTGCGAAGGCTTTCGCTGTTTGAACTGTGGGGCGATCTGGTTCGTGGACCAGACTCATCTTGGCAGACCCAATGACAGCCGCATGGTGAGGGAGAGCTATGTGGAGCCGTCATGAGAGACCTACAAGGCCGTTCTTCGTGCAAACTGAGTTTCAGGGACCAGGCTTTGGGGATGTGGGGGTGAACTTTGTAGTTGGCGTCTGGGTCTCTGTCATCAAGCGCGGCAAATCCAGCACCAGCAGCTTGGATTCGTCCAGGTAGCGCTCGTACCCCTCTTTCCCCCTGACTGCCGCATTGGGAATCCATGCTTCCTTCGGGCTGAATCCGACGGTAAATTTATGCCGCGCAATCGGGATGAGCGGCTCATCCCGGGCCTCGAATTCATAGGTATTCTCATATTGCACGGAACTGGGCGATGTGTGGGAATTGGCCAAGATGAAGTACATCCGATTATCCTGGACAAAGAGCCCGCCGGAAGTGACCAGCTGACCAAGGGTTGGATCTCCCCTCGTCACATAAAAGGTGACCATATCCTTGGGGGACGCCTTCCTCAACGCCTCCGCGAGATACGGTGTCAGAATAGCGATCTCTGACCCTGAGAACGCCGGAGCTCCCTCCCCTTCTCCCAACAGGCCAAAACCGGCGATGACCTCTCGATGTTTGACCCACACTCCGCGCAGGATCTTCGCCATCTGTTCGGAAGTCATGGAGTAAGGATGGCTGTGACCGGTTCCAGCCTCCGGATCAAACTTCAGCCAAATTGAGTCTCGACGATCTTCGTAAATTACGATCGGGGCCGGCGTTGTCACGCAGCTCACCAGCGTAGCGGCCATGAGCCACAGGAGACCCAGGCCCGTCAGTCCCTTTCTGATGGCCTTTGTCTTGGAGAACATATTCAGTCACTGCTTGTACCAGAGGTGCTCCCAGAGGTCTACAACAAAAAAGCGCCCCGAGAGCCGTATCAGCGCTCCCGGGGCCCCGTGCTACAATCCTTCTGACAGTTAGTTCATTGTGGCTGTGATTGCAGTGGTCGCAGTCGCTGCCCCGGTCAGGGCCTGGAGATTCTTCGCCACTTCGGGCAGCGGCAGCGGATAGACCCCGGCCTTCACCGCTGTTCCCTGTCCTTCCCGACTATTCACAAACTTTAGGAACTCCTGGATCACCGGCTTAAGTTCGGTGTTGGGTGCCTTATTTACATTCACGTAAAGATACAAGTAGCGTCGCAAGGGGTAAGTCCCGTTCGCGGCCGCTTCTGCGCTTGCTGCAACAAACGGCTTTCCCACTGCCTCGGCCAGCGGAACCGCCCGAACCATCGAGGCCTGGAAACCGATCCCGGCGTACCCTATACCGAACGGATCACGAGCGATCGCCAATATTTCAGAGGCCGACCCTGGCTCTTCCTTCACTTCCCCCTTAAGTTCTCCGTCCATCAGGGCCACGTGTTGGAAAAAGGTCCGAGTGCCTGATCGCTTATCTCTCCCATACAGGTGAATGGGTTTCTGTTCCCAGCCATCAGCAAGTCCAACTTGCCCCCAGGTGGTAATATCCTGTTGCAGGCCCCGCTTCCGAGACGTCCCGAAAATTGCATCCACCTGCTCCAGCATCAACCCTTGCAGAGGGTTATCCCGATGCACGTAAATGGCCACCGCATCCAGGGCAATTGGGATCTCCAGTGGCTCATGCCCATGCGCCGAGCGAGCTTCTTCACGTTCGTGCTGGGTTAGAGGCCTCGAGGAAGCGAGAATCATCGGCCTGTTGGATCCCAGGTGTCCCCTATAATTGCCGTCTCCACGCCGGGAGGCTGCAATCCCCTGGAGGAAGGCCTCCATGGCGGAATCAGACCCACCGCCCTGGACGGCGATCTTCGTATCGGGGTAATAGCGCCGAAACTCGGATGCTAGACGGGTCATGAGTGGCTGCATGGTATCAGACCCTGCGATCGTCAGGGAACCCGACACTTCAGCCGCTGGCACGTAGGCCGCCAACCCAGCGTCAACTGTTGGCCTGCCATTACCACCACCATGCTCGGCAGTAGCGTCTCCGGGTAGTCCCAACAGCGCGATGAATCCGAGCACCGTGATCAGCCCACTGGCTTTGGCCCATTGGTTCCGTCCTATGGCAGCCTGTTCACGGAGTTCCAGTAGTTTCTTAGACACTTGCATTGATTGCCTCCTTTTGGTGGTCACACACGTATCTCTTCTTCTCACATGTATGCCCAGGAGGTTGCGAGTCAATAACCAGGATGTTACAGGATTGTTAATTTTTATTGCTGTCCATCGCGACCACGCGGACAGGAAAACAGGCGGATAAGAACGAAGGTGGTGTTAGGTTATTGCTTTTCCCTAAGCATCCAACCTTTTTTGAGCATGCAACGCTCGGTGGCCTGTTGTAAGAAGTACCGGTTGCCTTGCTGGAGCTTAGGGTCTTTTGTCATGTCCGCTTCACAGGTATTGTAATCCAGCATGTAGTTGGCCTTGGGATTGTTGGTGTTGACCCATTCTGATGTGCTGCAGCCACAGAACAGCAGACCACTCACGGCTGCTGCAAAGACACACATATAGCGCATATGCTCCCCGCTTCAGTGGATGGTTGGATCAGAACAAAACGAATGGAAGATAAACCGGCGCGGTAGACTGCGTCAAGTGCTCGGGTGCGCGCCCTTGTGGTAGCTTGCCAGACGGTGGGGCTTCAGTGTACCCTCTGTTCGGACGCTGGCGTAGCTCAATCGGCAGAGCAGCGGTTTTGTAA
>JBOHVJ010000400.1:0-6810 GCA_050735075.1 Binatia bacterium | reverse complement strand
TGGCGATCCTATGAGCCATCATACTCATTAAAGAGGACTTGTGTTTGCAACCGACATCCATCATACAAGTCTCAGGACGAACGGCTGGCGTGTCGAAGGGCTCAGCATGAACGGAGTAGTCAATGATTTTAATACTGGCTCCGTTCGCCCTGAGCTCGTCGAAGGGTGAGCGGAGGGTTTTTTGAGCTGAACCCCTCCGTTTGAGTAAAATGAAATTACTCTTGCCATAATTAAACCGACTTTCCAAGCCCTGCCATGGCCAAAAATATTTTGCTCTTCGCAGTGCTCTTTCTCGCTCTGGCACTGGTTTTTTTTGGCGATCATATCCAAGATCGAAGGGTTATCCCCGAAGCTCGTGATTGCCCCTACGACCCGCAGCAGCTCTCCGTCCCCGCCGGTGAGTTCATCATGGGGAGCAGCCGGGAAGAAAGAGAATACGCCTACCGGCTTGATCATGATGCCACGCGTGCCTATGGCTGGTATGAAAAGGAGACGCGAACAAAGGCAAAGACCGGTCCCTTCTGCATCGACCGCTATCTAGTCACCAATGCTCAGTATAAGACATTCATAAGCGAAACTGGGCACCCTGAGCCATATATCTCACCCGAGGACTATCAGCGCCAGGGATTTCTGGTCCATCCCTACGAGAAGGTCAAAGAATTTCTCTGGATGGAAAAGTCTTTTCCCGCGGGCAGGGAGAGCCATCCAGTCGCTCTGGTGAGCCTTGAAGACGCCAGCTCTTATTGCGTCTGGAAGGGAAAAAAGATGGGGCGGAGCTATCGCTTACCCGGCGAGGCAGAATGGGAGAAGGCCGCGCGCGGGAAGGACGGCCGCATCTTCCCTTGGGGTAATGAGTGGAATCCGGATTTTCTTAACAGCGGTAACCGGTTCGGTTCTACCACACCTGTGGGCCGCTTCCCGCAAGGGAGAAGTCCTTACGGACTGTATGACATGATCGGGAATCTCTTTGAATGGACCACGACGCCGTGGGACGAGAAAAACTTCGTCATAAAGGGATGCTCTTGGGACGATCTCCCCGGCACCTGCCGGGCCGCCATGAGGCACGGCCGCCCACCTCAGAGCAAACACATCCTGATCGGCTTCCGTTGCGTGTCGGACATAGGAGGAGTGATAGACCGATGACCGGGGACGGCTGACCGGTCGGCGGTCTTCGGTCTGCTGTCGCGGCATCCCATTTCGTTAACATTTTGAACGACTTGAACCCTGCCTTCCGCTTATTGCTTACTACGGTTACTTATCTGGCCACTCTGTATCCGCGCGCTTCAAGACAGGTATATACGGCTGCCTTTTTACGCTCCTCCCTGGTGTTATAGTTGGAAGCTGCTCCCCCTACTGCTCCTTCCATGCCACCGGAGGCCGCTCCCACTTGAGCACCAATACTTGCATCTCCTAATATGGCACCTATGGCTGCGCCAAAGGCAGCGCCAAGAAGTGCCCCACCGATTGATCCCTCTACAGCCCCCTGTGCCACAGTCGGATCTTCCGCTACAGCTCTTCCGGCCCAACTCTCACACTCAGAGAGATCGGTTTGATATCGGACTTCGTTGTAATGACTGTCGGGATAAACAATGGGTTTTCGTTCTATCGGCGCACAGGCGGTAAACGTTATCAACAAAACTGTTGCTGTCAGCAACTTGATTTTCATTTAATGGTTCTCCTCTCTGTCATATTTTAGACTCTGCGTCCTGGAATCCGTTTACCTCTCTCTGCCTAATATTACAAAGAAACTTTAAAAAGGTTTCAATGACTCAGTTCTTGCCTAATAGCTATCGGTTACTGCTGACAACAGTTGTCCACCAATGTCCCATTTTGTCATAGGTCGAACGGTGATGGGATCGGAATGGGGTGAGGGATCAGGCTTCCACACAAGGATGGACATTTACTTCAGCTTAGGGTAATGGGTCTTTAAGTCAGCCTAACAGCGCAATCTTAGGAGGTGTATATGGCCATGCTTAAAGTAGATGGTGTTACTCACTGGTCGATCCCGGTCAATAACTTGGAAGAGGCAGAGAAGTTCTATCAGGACGTGCTCGGGCTTGAATACAAGGGCCGCCTCGGCAACTCCGGGATGTCCTGCTTCACAGCTGGCACTCACTCTATTCTGCTTTGCCAGAGAAAAGAACCTGTCGTGAGAACGCCCGAGCAAGACAATCGCCTGCATCACGCGTTCGATGTGAGCCCGGAGGTGTTTGAGCGAGCCTGCAAGCTCTTTCCTCAGAAGGGAATTAAAATCGTCGAAGTCGTCTATCGCGAACGCGGTTTCTTCACGGGGCGCGAGCTTTACTTTCTGGACCCCAGCGGTAACATGCTCGAGGTGCGCGATCAGACCTGGAAGTCTGGGATGCCTACGCCCACCTTGGAGGAGATTGCGCGCTCTTGAAGTTCGGTTACTACTTTCTCAACACCTACGTTCCGGAGCTCGATGGACCGAGCCCCGAACTTTACTCCCATTGGCTTGAGCAGATTGACGCCGCTGAGGATTTAGGTTTCGATAGCCTTTGGGTCACTGAGCACCACTTCAGGTTCTTCGGTGGGATGGCCCCAAACCCTCAATTGCTGCTCGCCGCAGCGGCGCAGCGGACGCGCCGCCTACGCCTAGGATCCGCGGTGTCGCTAGTGCCAATGCATCATCCCCTTCGGATCGCCGAGGACTTCGCCATGCTCGATCTTTTGTCGGATGGTCGAGTCCTCTTCGGCGCCGGAAGAGGGATGAGCACGGCACCGTACGCGGTTTTCGGTACCGACTATAACACCGCGCAGGCGCGGCTGGCAGAAGCGGTTGAGATTATCGTAAGGGCTTGGGTGGATGATGTGCTCGATTGGGACGGCCAATACTACCATTACCGCGGATTAACCGTGCTGCCAAAACCTAAACAGAAGCCCCACCCGCCTGTTTACGTCACGGCGCACAGAGACCCGGAAAGCTTTCGACTGACTGCTCGGAGAGGCTACCACCTGATGACCCTACCCTGGATTGGTACCAACGAGGCCCAAAGGAGCCGGATAGAAATCTATCTCAATACACTTCGTGAGTCCCAACACTCCGTGGAAGATCGCGAGATCTTCGTCATGTATCCGGCCTACGTAGGCGAGAGTGACGCGCAGACGCGGGCCGAGGTTATAGAGGCATGGCACAGGTGGCGGAGCTTTGCCCTTGGGGAATTAGGACTCGATCCAAGCAAAGGTGCGGTGTACGAAGAGCTGTATCGCCATCTCAGCTACGATGCGATGGTGGCTGAAAGCCGGGCCATCTTCGGCGGGCCGGAGACATGCGTGCGCCACCTCGAGCGCATCCGCGATGTGGTCAGGCCCACGCACGTCGGCCTCGTCTTCCACTTTGGCGGTCTCAGTCAGGACAAAATACTCAAGTCTATGGAGCGCCTCGCCCGCTTCGTCATGCCCGCGCTACGGAAGCCATCATCGTAGGGAGGAGAACGATACTACCGCTGATTTCATGATCTTGACATCAGTTATGGAAAAAAGCATCCTGTTTGCCCCCTCTCTTTAATCCTCTCCCCCGGTCGGAGGAGAGGGAAGGGTGAGGGGGAACGCTGAGTGATAACACGATGGAATTCAAGGGTATCTTTGCAGCGAGCGTGACCCCGTTCGATCAGGCTGGCGAGGCGATTCGCTACAATGAACTTGCGCAGCTCTTCGCAGACCTGAAGCGAGCAGGCGTGGCCGGTATGGTCTGCAATGCCCACGCTGGCGAGGGAGAACTTTTAAGCCGGGAGGAAAAGGTAGAAGTGCTCCGCCTAGCCCGCCGTGTGCTCGGTCCCGACTACCCGATTGTGGCTGGCGTGGAATCGCTGTCTACTCGGGAGCTGGTCGGGCAGGTGAAAGACGCCAGGGAGGCGGGCGCGGACGCGGTGATGCTCTGCGCGCCGCCTCTATTCGCCTGGCATGCGGACCGGCAACCAGACTTCGGGATCGCCCAGATCCGCGGCGTAGCAGCAGCCGTGGATGATATCCCTATCGTGCTGTTTCAGTATTCAGCGAACAACCCGTTCTATTACCTGCCAGAAGTGCTGGTGCGCATCTGCCGGGAGATTCCACAGGTAAAGGCGATCAAGATGGCGACGAACAGTGACGTGGCCCGCTTTGAGGAGGAGGTCCGGGCCGTTCGGACAGTTCCGCGGAAAGTAGCCCTCCTGCCAGCAAACGGGCTGACTTTTTACTATTCGTTCCAGCTTAACCCGGACGGGGCGCTCTCTGGGTCCGCCAACTTTCTGCCCGAGCATGATGTGGAGATGTTCGAAGCGGTTCGGCGAGGCGATCTTTCGCGGGCGAAAGAGCTACACGACCAGGTCTACCCGATCTTCCGTTTGGTGTATCGCGACCCGTATGTCTACCTGCATATTCGCTACAAGACCTGCACCTGGTTGCTGGGTAAAATCTCAAGTCCAGCGGTGCGGTCACCGCTCGTTCCTCTGCCGGAGGAGGAAATAACCGCCCTGCGCGAAGGCCTGGTCGCCAGCGGCGTGAATCCGGTGCGCTAGCCTAGATCTCCACTCCCACCACGCGGGCCGGCGAGCCGTCCATCCCCTTGAGTCTAAGCGGCAGCGCAATCAGCGTGAAGCGATTTCCAATCCGACTCAAGTTGGTCAGAAACTGGATCATAATGATCCCGGCTCCGAGCCACCTCTTGTGGTTGATTGCCCTCTCCTCGGGTTTGCGCGGGATCCCCCGGAACTCCGGAATCTCAGGGAAGCAGTCTTGGGCCACCGCCGGCACCTGCTTGTCCAGGATCCAGTCCCCGACGGAGGGGGCAAGATACGGCATCTGGGTCCAAAACTCAGGCCTTCCCCACATCCGGTCTGTCCAGAGCGTTTTGATCACCGGGATCTGATCCTTCTGGGGTTTGACCCTGGTGCGTTCCAAGTCCTCTGCCTGCACGGCCGCGCCTGGCGGGAGATGGCTCACGTCGAGAACCACTGCCTCGCGCATCACGATCCGGTCCAAAGGAATCTCATCTATAGACCGGCCCGTCTCGAAGAAGTGGCGAGGCGCATCGATGTGCGTGCCCACGTGGCTGCCGATGGTGAGGACCGTGTTCATGCTCCCGCGTAACTCCGCGTCAGAGTCGATGTCCACCCCTTGGGCCTGGAGGAAGGTTTGCTGCTTCTCATTCATCACCGTCACGGCGAGGACCTTCACTGGGTACTTGGCGTAGAAGCGGACACCCGGAATCCCCGCCATCCCGCTCTGAACGGGGAGCGAGAGGTCAACGATCCGGGGTCGCTGCTGGCTCCTCGCAGGCTTGATCCCTAGCACACTCATGGCTAGACCAGCAGTTCCAGCCTTGAGTAAATCTCGCTGTTTGACTAACGGCCCCGGCCTCTTTCGAGCCTTGCCCTTGTTCTTCATGGTTCCCCCCTTTGCCCTATATTGTGAGATCAAAAGTGGGTTTTGTGACCGAACGTGCGGTCGTAATCCCGTTTAAGCTCCTTGGGAATATATTTTTCCTCCAATTCTTTGATCATGTCGGTATCAAGTAGCGGCGAGCTATTCCTCCGTAAGGCCCCCCATCGGCTGGCCTGAGCCCGCTGACCCCATTCCTCCATGGCCACGGTTCCCCTTTCCTTGAAATCATTGAGGAACTCCCAGATGGCCTGAAGGCCGACGGCGGTCGTGAGGCTGGGAAAGAGAACCGCTGCTGCGCCCATGGCGTGAAATTCTTCCAGGGTGGGCGATGGCGGCGGCCCATAATAGGGTGGCATGACCGGGCCCGGGATGCGTCGGCAGGCCTCCGCGATCTCGTCCCTTGTCCGGAGCGTGTTTATCCAGATCGCGTCCACCTTGGCCTCCTCCACGTAGGCGATGCATCGCTCGATGGCGCCTTCAAAATTTCCTCCCTCAGAGCCAATCAGGTCACAGCGGGCACAGATGACAAAGTCCGGATCCAAGGCGTTCTTTGCCGCTACAGCCGCCTTGTACTTGCCGATCGCCTCCTCCAGAGATATGCATCGGCGGCCTGCAGAGGTGCCCGATTTTTTCGGCGCCTCCTGATCCTCGATATGAAGCCCAGCAACGCCGGCGCGGACGAATTCTTGAACGGTGTAATAGACGTTGACCGCATTCCCGTATCCTGTATCTGCGTCTGCAAAAATGGGCATGCTGCACGCTGCCGCGAGGCGTCGGCCATTTTCCACCATATCTTTCATGGTAATGATACCTACGTCGGGCAATCCGTGTAGGTAGGCAGCGATTTGAGAGCCGGCCATGAAGAAGGCCTCGTACCCGGTCATCTGCGCCATCCGGGCCATTAACGGGCTGAACCCGCCCGGAATAGCAAGGATCTCTGGACGCTGAAGCAGTTCCCGAAACCGAGTGGTCATTTTCTCAGCCATAGTAGCCTCGCTTTCGTATCGATTTGAGATTGGCAGGGCCTCTTTTTGTTGAAAACTATCCGATGGTAACCGAAGAAGTCAACCGAAGTTTCGAGCTTTCTGACATCAAGGGTCAACTCGCTCTATTGAAATCAATATAATGAAGTTGCTATGTTTGTAATATCAAAGAGATCGAAGCTACCTACAATGTTGCCCCTGTTTGCCTTTCGGGAAACGTAGGCCGAGATGGTCCAACTACCGAAGACTCAAATGTGGCTCGACTATGATGAAGAGGCCGATGTCCTCTACCTTCATTTTGAAGATCAACCAGTCTCGACCCACAGCGAGATGCGCGATGACGGTATCATCTTAGATTACAAGGGCCGCCGGTTGGTCGGAGTGACGATCCTCGAGGCATCGCAGAGATGAGTCGGTTAAGGCACAACCCTCACCGTATCCC
>JBOHVJ010000399.1:0-11272 GCA_050735075.1 Binatia bacterium | reverse complement strand
GGGCGGATTGGTGGGTGTAGCCTTGCTGACACAGAAGGTCCGCATAGGCGGGCACGATGCCGCCCAAGGGCCCTTTGTACATCGAGGGCGGAAGGGAAAGGTTCGTAAAAAACTGGGTCATGATGTCTTCTCCTTTGGTTTGATGTCTTAGGAGAAGACATAAAGGACTATGCCGAGTCTACAAGGTCAGAAATGTTGATCTACAAGGAAAAAGAAAAGACACTCGGCATAGTCCGGGACTCGGCATAGTGACGGAAGGTGTGCGGGCCGGCTGGCTTCGCTATCCCGGCATTCCTCACAGCGTCCTTATTCCCTTCTGCCCTACCTATCGGCTGACTGTTTAGACGAGATCAAAGTAATCTGCTTCAATAAAATCCCCCATTGGCCCGCAGCCTATCTCATGCGGAAACCGCCGTCAGAACTCAACCGCGACGCTGGCGTAGCCTACCACTTCCTTCATGGGAACCGCATCGCCAGAGTGGCAGTGCTTGAGGAGTCTTGCCTGCGTGGCACCCAGAGCCTTGGCTGCAAAAAGGAACACAGTCGTGGGAAAGACTCCGCACATAGTGATATTCTCCTCCTGCACGGCCTTGAGGAGGCCTGCGGGGTCGAGATCCAGTACCTGCTCCAAGGCGATTCGGTCAAGCCTCTCGGTCTCGCTGGGGGAGAGATAATGGCTGAGATCGCTGCTGGCAATTAAAACTATCTTTTTCGAAGCCTTATTTGTTTCATATAGGTGTGCTATCGCCTGGCCGAGTTGGCTACATTCCTCTTTGGTGAGATGTGAGAGAGAGAGGGGCAAAAAGCTGAATTCGCTGAGGATACTTTGAAGAAACGGAAGCTGGACCTCAATACTGTGTTCTTGGAGGTGGGATTGTTCGTCCACTTTGAGAAAATCGATTTGAGTCTTTAACAGTGCGCTCATCTCTCGGTCTACCCGGACCTTCCCGAGTGGAGTCTCCCAGTAGTCTGCGGGGCTGAGTGCCGCCTTCGCCCCTCTTCCTCTATGATTCACCCCTAGAAGGATGATGCACGCGATATCTCTTTCGAGGATCGAATAGAAGTGAGCCGCGCACGGGCCAGAATAAGGATACCCGGCATGAGGAACCATTCCACCTAAAAGAGACGGAGAGAGATGTTTCACTCCCCGAGGGCCTAAAGAGTTGGAGACGAAGCACTCCTGCAATAGCCTTTTCAGCTCTTCACTCTTCGCAGGATAGAAAGATCCCGCCACAGCGGGCGGCCTGATAAGCTCCATGGCTTACAAACCATGCGCTATGCGCAAAGCGCTTTATCAACAGCTTTAAGGGGCAGCGATCTCAACCTGAAGGACGCCGATACCTTCAACCTCACCTTCGACTTTATCGCCGGGTTTTAGAAAAAATGGCGGCACGCGGGCAAAGCCGACACCCGAGGGAGTTCCCGTGCTGAGGATCTCCCCTGGCTCCAGAGTCATGCCCCTGGAAAGTGCCTCAATGCACGCCGGGATATCGAAGATCATGTTTCTCGTGTTATCATCCTGCATGACCTCACCGTTGACACGGCATATCAGCCGCAGATCTTGAGGATTAGCGAGGGCGCTCTTGTGCACGATCCATGGACCCAAGGGACAAAAGGTGTCGAGCGATTTGCCCTTGAACCACTGGCCGTGAGTGCGTTGCAGGTCGCGTGCGGTCATGTCAAGGCAGACGGTGTAGCCGAAAATGTAATCATAGATTTTTTCCTTGGGTATGTCCCTTCCCTTTTTCCCCATGATCACCGCTAGCTCAATCTCATAGTCGAGTCTCTCCGTTGCCTTGTGGTGGATGACTTTTCCCAGGTGGCCGATCACCGACGTCGCCGGCTTGGTAAAGTAAACCGGGGACTCCGGGTATTTAAGCTCTATGGCTCGCGCCCTAGCCCCCTCCTCGATATGCTCCCGGTAATTGATGCCAAGGAGGACCACATTCTTTCTCGGCCAGGGAATAGGGGAGAGGATTTTGGTTTGGCCTAGTTTAAGCAGGGCTCCGGCACGGCTAAGCCTTTTCAGTCCCTCTGTGTCTTGTCGCGCCACATATTTAGCTGCCTTTCTTGCTGCGCTCAAGGCCTTGGCGCCTCCCTCGATAAAGGCCTGCATGCTAGTGAGAAAGGCAGGTGAGCCGCCTTTCAGATAACGCCGATTGATCTCTGCGAGATCCAGGACTTGGTCATCTGGGCCCATCAGGCCTAGTCGGTGCTGATTTTTTCGCACGAAAGTTAAAAGTCGCATTTTTCCTCCAAGGTTGGGTTGTTTCCGGTTTTATACGCCAATACCTAAAAGTGAGGCAGCGTTTGCACCAGCGATCTTTTCTTTGTCTTTAGTTCCGATCTTCAGGCTGTTCACTGTGCTCCAGGGCGCCGGATCACCCATTTCAAAAGGATAATCGCTGCCAAGCAGTACGTGCGCCGCGCCGAAGTTTTGCACCAGATACTCAAGCGCCATCTGGCTGTGAGAGATCGTATCGAAATAGAAGAGCCTTAGATACTCGCTGGGAGCTTTAGAGATCTTTTCTTGGCATGCCTTAGTGGTTTTGTAGCCGCGCTCCAATCTTCCCCAGGTATAGGGGAGAAAGCCACCGGCATGGGCGAGACAAAACTTAAGCCGGGGAAATTTTTCCAGCACGCCGCCAAAGATGCATTTCGCAAAGGCCAAGGAGGTCTCTGCGGGGTTACCGATAAGGTTGGAGAGGTGGTAGTCTCTCATGCGCTCGGCCCCGACTCCATTGGTAGGATGGACAAAGATAAGGACCCCCAGAGCCTCGGCCGCCTCCCAGAAGGGATAAAAGCCAGGATCGTCGAAGTAGCGCCCGTTGATGTTGGAGCCGATCTGCACTCCCTTAAGGCCGATTTTTTTTACCGCTCGTTCTAATTCCTGGGCGGCTTTTTTGCTATCTTGCAGGGGTACCGTGGCGAGAGCGGTGAAGCGCTTGGGGTGTTTTCTGACCGCCGAGGCGAGTTCATCATTAAGCCATTGGGCAAACTCCGACCCTTCCTCCGGCGTCATCCAATAGAGAAAGAAAAAGTTCTGTGCTGACAAGGCTTGAATATCGACGCTCGCTTGATCCATGATTTTCAGGCGCAGGTCGAGGTCGTGGAATTCCTCCCGAAAAGGGCCGAATCCGCGCTTGCCGTCCTGAGTGATGAAATCGCGTCCCTTCTCGTCCTGGGTGATTTTGATGTCGTAGCGCTTACCGATTTCCTGGGTGACCTTCAGGCTGTCCCTGGGAACATAGTGGGCGTGAATATCAACTTTCATCGCGGCTCCTCGGTCTATTGCAGTGAAAAACAGGACCTCATCACGTATAGGAAAGGGGATGCCTATTGTCAAGGAGAACTTATCAATGATAATTTTCGCCTATGAAGGACAAGAGGGGGAGCCGGACGACGATGCAAGTAGGGGACCGCATCATGATCAACAAGGGGATCTCGAAGAAGCTCTATATCATAGCAAGGGTGGAGGTTCCTCATTCCGCGGAAAGGGCATTTGTGACCAAATCGGGAGGAGATTTCACTATCGGTCTTAAGATCTGGAAATCGGATTATGCGTGGAATGAGAAGAGTCAAATGTGGATGCCTAAGGGAACATAGCACCTAAGCCTACATTTCTCGTGAAATGGAGCTTAGGTCTTTCGCCTCTTTCCGCTTGGAGGGCTCAATATCACAGATTTCCATACGTCTAAGTGTTGAGGCACCCCTAACCACAGTATGAAGCGATATCTGGAAGCCGTCCTGTCTGAATTCCGCAAAGGGAAAGGGCCATCTTTGTTGCTCCTCCATGGAGATGATTTCCAAGTGCACCAGGCAACTAAGGCGATCCTCGATCTCCTCGTGCCAGAAGAAAAACGGGCATTCAACCTGGAGCGATTTGATGGTCGCTCTACCCCTTGGGATGAGATTGAGGCGACACTGATGACCCCGCCGTTCTTTTCTGGAATGAAAACGGTTTTGGTCGAGAATGTCCCCTATTTCCTCTCGCGCGAGCACAAAGGTGAGCTAGGTGAAAAGGTGTTGCATCTCTGGGGAGAAGGGAAAAAGGATGAGGCGGCCAGGCTATTCTTGGACCTCCTGCTTTTAGAAGGATGGACTCAAGAGAGGTGGGAGAAGCTTCAGAGCCCATTCTCTGTGACCCAGGTTAGCGAACTTTTTGGCGGAGATAGCCGAGAGATTAAGGAGGAGGTGGAAAGGCTTTTTGCGTTTTGCCGAAGCGCCGGGATGGAGCTGAGCCAGCGCAAGGGAGGGGAGGGGCATAGACTTGAGGAGTTCATCGAGCAGGGCTTGCCTCCCTGGGACATCCTCCTAATAACTGCTCCTCATGTAGATCGCAGGACCCGTCTCTACCGGAGGCTTGAGGAGAAGGAGGCTACACTTGATCTTGGTTTGGAACGGGAGAAGGGTGGCAGGATTAGCCATGAGATCTTGGCAGAGTTCCTTGACAAACGTTTGAGAGAAGCCGGAAAGAGGATCGAGGGTCGGGCCAGAGAAATGGTCTTGCAAAGGGCCGGCGGGGAGCTCTGGGCCGTCCATCAGGAGTTGGAGAAACTGCTTCTTTATATCGGAAAGGATTCGTGGATTAGAGGGAGGGATGTGGAGGAGGTCTTTCTGGATCAAGGAGAGGCTTGGGTTTTTGATCTAACCAGAGCGATCGCTGAGCGGGATTCTGTGGGGGCGCTTGAGCATTTGGCGCGTCTCTTGTCCCAGGGTGATCATCCTTTGAAACTCTTGGGAACGATCGCGAGTGAGGTCCGTCGTCTTTTGGGGGCGCGTCACCTCATCGAGGGAGAGATGCGCGAAAGATGGGGCAGGGAGATGACCTATCCTCAGTTTCAGATAAGCGTGCTCCAGCAGGGAGCTCCGCTCCTTAGCCGAAGTCCTTACGCGGACTATATGAGCTTTAAGACCGCAGAGAACTTTACGACCCAGGAGCTTCTTCAATTCTTGGGATGGATCTATCAGGCCGATATCCGGCTCAAATCCACGGGTAACCCTCCACGGATGGTCATGGAGAGGCTAATCCTTGAAATGTGCCACGGACAGGTATGAAAGGACCACATGACATAAAGGCATCCTCTTTTATCCTTGCACTTTTCATTCTTCCTGTTGTCCTGTTCCCCCTAGGGAGTTGGGCAGGGATGGCCGTTCGGGCCTGTTTCAGCCCCTTGGGGAAGTGTTCCAGCCATATTCTTCGGGAGATTGGTCAGGCCCAAAAAGAAATTCTAGTAGCGGTCTATGCTTTTACCAGCGACGATCTCGCTTGGTCTTTAGTCATGGCACAGCAGCGCGGCATAAAGGTCCAAGTGGTTTTGGATCAGGAGTTTGACGCAGGGAATGAAAATTCCAAGGGGCCATTCCTACAACAACAGGGGCTTCCAGTCCGGCGCATCTCTGGGCTGAATTCTGGAAAGGCGGAAAGGGGGACAGGAATCATGCACCAAAAGTTTGCCGTCATTGACCGCAGGGTGGTCCTGACGGGATCCTATAACTGGACCGCATCAGCGGACAACTTTAACGATGAAAATTTGCTCCTTTTCACTGATGCCGGACCGTTAGCCGAGGAATACCGCAGAGAGTTTTTTCGCCTTTGGGAGAAGAAACGGTGAGACGGATCTCTATCGGCACGGCCCTTTTGCTCGTCAGCCTATTTGTGGCCGGTTTTTTCTCTCATCTTCTCTATCAACGTTGGGCCGTCCCTTCCCCTGAAGGTCAGGGTTACCCAGTAACCTTTCTTCCCCTACCACCGCCCGCTCCAAGGCAGGCCGAGGTTCCACTCGTCCAAGCAAGGGAGGTGGAAAAGATCAGGAGGCTTGCCGGAAATCAGGCTAGGGTTCGGGGAAGGGTCTATCGGGTGGGCCACTCAGCCAAGAGCAACACCCACTTTATTAATTTTGGCCCGTCGCGGTCTTCTTTTACGGGCGTTATCTTTGCCTCTGCCTTTGAGATGTTCGAGAAAAAAAAGATCCACCCCAGGAGCTACGAAGGGAGAGAGGTGGAGATCATCGGGGAGGTCAAGGACCATCCCAAATATGGTTTGGAGATAATTGTCGAAGATCCATCACAAATTAAGGTTATAGACTAATGAAAGAGCATGCCTTGTCCTCGGCGGAGAAGTTCTCCGGCGAGGGGGAATGGGCCAGTGCCTTGGATAGTCCTTTGAAAAAGTGTTGGAGAAAGTACTTCTTTTGGGTAAGATAAGCCAGTATGGAGCAAGAGAAAAAAAGGTGCATGATCTGCGGCAAGGTAATGCCGACTATCATTAAAGGTGGGATTTGTAGTCCCTGCCAGGAGAGGGTCAGGAGAGAGGCAATGGGGGAGCAGGCATCTGTCCGAACCGAGGCCGAAAAAGAGCTAAAAAAACATGGGGTTACTCCGGCTAAGGGGACAGAGCGAAAATGAAGAGAGGGAGGATTCTTTCGATTTAATTAGGCCAGCACGAGGTAGGAGAAATGGACGATAAGGAAATCATAGAAAGAGCGGTGCAGCTCTTCGAAAAGGCTTATCGCTGTCAGATGGAGGGAGAGTTGGAAGAGGCGGTCCGTCTCTACCGTGAGTCGCTCCATTGCTACCCGACCGCAGAGGCGCACACCTTTCTGGGTTGGACCTTCAGCTTCCAGGGACGCTACGACGAGGCGATAGAAGAGTGTAAGAAAGCGATAGCGGTCGATCCAGACTTTGGCAACCCCTATAACGATATCGGTGCCTATCTTATCAACTTGGGCAGACCTGAAGAGGCGATTCCATGGCTAGAAAAGGCTATTCAGTCAAGACGTTATGAGGCTTATCATTATCCCCATTGTAATCTTGGGCGCGTCTATGCGGCCAAAGGGATGTTAAAAAAAGCCTTAGAGGAATTTGAGAAAGCCCTTAACATTGATCCCAGTTATACCTTTGCCCGTCAGGCCATAGAGGCTATCAAGCAGCAGCTACAATAGGGTGTAGTCTGGGGCATTGGATTATGCTATAAATAAAATAGTATCTCATCACTGAAGGATAGGGAAATGTTAAGGATATTCTCAAGCCAGCACCACAACGGGGAGGATAGGCGGTCCTGAAAGGCACAAAACATCTGGGTTTCCCATCCACACTGATTTTTTTCCTCCTCTTATCCTTCAGTTCTCCAGTTTGGCCTTATTTCCCTGAGGAGAGACTCACCGCGCGGGCAGCCATTCTCATGGATGCCGCGACCGGGCTGGTACTATACCAACGAGAACCCGATCTACCCCTACCTCCCGCAAGCACAACTAAGGTTGTAACCGCCATCGTTGCATTAGAGAGCGAAAGGCTTAAAAAGGAGCTTATCCGCGTGACCAAGACCGCGACTCGTGTTCCGCCCTCAAAGATACGCCTGCGTCCGGGTCAGGCCATGAGCATCGAACACCTGCTCTACAGTGTGCTTCTCTCTTCCGCCAACGACGCGAGTCTCGTCCTGGCTGAGGGGATAGGGGGATCGGTTGAGCACTTTGCGGAGATGATGACTCTCAAAGCACGGAAGCTAGGGGCGATGAACAGCCAATTCATGAATCCCCATGGCTTAACCGCTCCAGGGCACTATTCGACTGCCAGGGATCTGGCCCTGATTTTCAATTATGCGATAAAGAATCCGAACTTTCTGGAGATAGTCCAGACTAAGGCGAGATCTGTAAGCCCTATCTCTAGCGGCAGTACCAACAAAGGCAGAAGGGGGCGTTCTATTCCTGTGCGTAACCACAATCGCCTTCTTTGGAGCTTTGAAGGAGCCATAGGGGGCAAGACCGGTTACACCTATTCAGCCCAGAGATGTTTCGTGGGAGGGGTATCCCGCAACGGGGTGACTTTGATTGTTTCCATCTTAGGATCACGGGACCTGTGGGGAGATACAAGGAGACTTCTGGAATATGGGCTGCAGAACTACGAGACTTTGAGGGTTGCCTCTGCAAGGGCTGCTGCGCCATCCTTTTCAGACGGGCAGGTAATACGCCAAGAAAAACCCTCATCTCCTCTTTTTTCTTCGGAAGAGGAGCGGAGGGTCCGATCATCCAGTGGGTACATCCTGCAAATCGCTTCCTTTCGCGAGCGAGATCGGGCGGAATCTCTCCAGAAATTGATGATTGAAGAGGGGCTTCAGGCTTACTTGGAGACGGCTGCTCTTAATAACGGCGAGACCACCTATCGGGTCAGGGTAGGTCCCTATCCCCAGTTGCTTCATGCCCAAGAGGCCGCACGGGAGATCGAGGAAAAAAGTGGTCTTAGGGCGATTATCCTGCCCGCCTCCTCCGGGGATGAATTAGAAGAGAAACCCAGCTAATCTCTTCAAAGTAGGATCACCCTTTCTTCCAGCAGCTCCTGATTGTTTCAGTTCAGATTTCGATTACCATCCCATCTTCGGCCGACTTGACCTGGAGGCCTTCGCGCCGGGCCAGCATTTCCTCACCCATGTGGGTCAGAATGAGATTTTTACACTCAAGGCGGGAGAGGTTCTCTTGAATCTTCTGATAGCTCATGTGATTGGGAGTGTCGCGATCGAAGAAACAGCACTCGCATAGGAAGAGGTCAACGCCGCGTGAGTGAGTGATGAAGAGATCGGTCCAAGCGGAATCTCCGGAATAAAGAAGCACTTTCCCCTGATAAGCAACTTTAAGCCCCAGGGAAACATCGCGCACCTGATGGGGCACACGAAAGGGAAAGACTTGAATATCCTCTATGGTTTTTTGTTTCTCGGGTTCCAAGACATGAAATAAGGTCGGGGGCAGTTTAGGCTCTGAGGCATCGCCGAACATGAATTGAAACAGCCCTTTGACTCGCTCCTCGGTTCCTGGCGGACCCGCCACATGCAGAGGCTTGGCACGCGGATTCTCATAGAGATATTCGAGGAAAAAGAAGGGCACCCCCCCACAATGATCGCCGTGAAGGTGGCTTAAGAAGATGGCGTCCAATCGTCGCGGATTAAATCCCGCCCGCTTCATGGCCAGCAAAGTGGTAGGGCCGCAGTCCAAAAGAAAAAGCCGATCATCGGCCTCTACAAGGTAACCGCTGTTGTTCCTTCCTCCGCTTCCGAAGGCATCACCGCAACCTAGGATGTGAAGTTTCATAGTGTTCGTGGTCATTGCATGTGGAAGGATGCCAAGAAGTCGCGTGCACGAGTATCAGACATCGAGCATTGCCTCTTCGTAGCTACTTTTGTAATGTTCCAAGCCTGTTGGCAAACCTTCTTGCGTCGCCATTTCCGGGTCCGGCTTGTCCAAGTCCGTGAGAATTGCATCCACCAACCGCAATTTTTCTACGTCCGGCAGATCATGGATCTGCGCCGCTAGTTCTTCTACTGCCTTGGTCAAGTCCCTCATTTTCCTCTGGCAGGCGCGCGTTTTTGCTTGGTAAGGTCAACAATCTTGCCGCCCCGCAGCACATAAACGGGCGTGCGTGTCCGCACGCCAAGTTCCAGGGCTCGCCGCGCGGCGCGCCGCAGGGCCTTCGCTGACGCCCGGATATCCGGATCTCTTGGGACTTTTTCTTGTTGCTTCATGGATTCTCTCCCATGCTATTAGACGCGGGCTCGTAGCTGAATTATCGTACAAAGCCCAGCTATCATTATGCCCGCCTTGTGCTACTCGCGCAGCCACGCGCGCCACAGCCAAGTCGGCGGTGGGCAGGTTCAGGAATATAAGCTTAACGTGATATGCCGCCGCGCGCCAGCGGGGGATCAGCCGCGCGTAGTGGCGTCCGCTTAGTGTGGTTTCAAAAGCAAAACTATCCCCATCTCGAACCCGGCGTTTGATTTCTTCAAGCATGAGCCGACCCGCGCGAATGGAAACCGATCTGGGTCAAAGGGTGAAAGACCCGCGGCAATCAAGTCCACATTGATAAAGTCCGGGCAGTCCGCTTCTCGCGGAAGAAACTCGAGCGCGAAAGTAGTCTTTCCAGCCCCATTCGGCCCCGCGATGATAACGATCTTCTTTTCATTGGCCATCTGCTTTTGTACATGGCTGTTGCTCGGGAATGTCTTCCGCGCCCCAAATCTCGTCCAGCCTCACCTTGGTCTTCGCCTCAAAAATCTCGATCACCTTCCGGTTGGAATCCACCAGCGCCCGCTCAGATTGCATCACTTGTGCATTGTGGGGTCCGACCCCATTTCTTCCCTAACCGTCCTTCTTAGTTTTGAGCTATTTCAAGAGAGCAATGGCTATCGCCAATGCGGCAATGATTGCGATCCCTATCACCGCAATGCTTAGCGTCTTCAAAGACCTCTGGACGTTCTCAAGAACTGGTTGGATGATCTTTAATTGTCCATCGACCTTCTCGTTTAGGGATGCTTGAAGTTCAATTGCCTTTTCCAGATTTGCAATCCGAGTCTCACCTCCACCTTGACGAAAAGGACTGACAAGATCGCGGATGGCCTTTGTGACCGATCCAGTGGCCACTATGAGAGGCCCTAGTTGTTTGAGGAGTTTTGTTATAGTGACAATTGAGATCCTCAGTGCAAGCATATTACTCTGCTCCCTAGAAACCGAAACTCGCCATCGGTGAACCCAAAACTACAGCCAATGCGCCCTCGTCAAACAGTGATATCGTTGATATCGGGGTCAGGTAGACCTGACCCCGAGCCGCATGGAGATCGGGCTAAAATACTCTGGTGTCCCGAGATCAGGTCTTCGGAGCCATATCCTATCCCTCAATTGCAGCACACTGTCCCCGGAAATCCATCACGACGTTATCGCGAGCCTTTCGATTTCGGAGACAACTCTGTCCAGCTCCTCGATGAGAGGTGTGGACCCAGCCTTTTTAAAGTCTTCGACCAAGGTGTGGTAATACCAAAGAGTGCCGTCTTGCCTCCGTTGAATCTGTCGAAGAAAAGGATTTAAAAAACCCCTAAATTTCTATGATTTTACGCGATCTGGAGGCAAAAAGACAAGGATGAAAACGGAAGGATAAAGGCAGATCGGCTAGTTGCTTTTTATCTTTCATGAGTCTAGACTTCTTGCCGTGCCTATCAATAAAAGACCCTTCTTCACTCGCTACAGTACAAGCCTATGGATTCGCTTCTTACGCTTCAATCTTCTCTCCAACAAGAGACTGCAGGATGATCTGGAGAGGCTGGATCTTACCCCGCCCCAGTTCTATGTGTTGGCGACCATCGGCTACGCCGGCGGGCTTCCCTTCGGTGAGATCGGTGAGAAGATGATGGTCACCGTAAGTAACTTAACCGGCATCGTAGACCGATTGGAGGAAAAAGGATTGGTTGCGCGTGAAAGAGACGCCCAAGACCGGCGGGTGGTCCGTGTTGCGC
>JBOHVJ010000398.1:0-5243 GCA_050735075.1 Binatia bacterium | reverse complement strand
AGTGAACGCTGAGCAAGCCTCGTTACAGCCAAGACTCCGGTGGTCGAGCCGTTCAAATATCGGCGAAGACAGCATGGGCTATTTCAGACTGGCTAAAGGGATAGTCTACACCGGCGGGGTAGTGGCAGCGACACGGTAACAGGGACACGATGGAAACTGGAGAAGTCCTGTTTGCCCCCAGGGAGAAATCCCTGGAGGGAGGTAGGCCTTATAACTGTGGCACGGGAAAGGGGCCGAAGGCAACAGGATGGCGGAGTGGCCCGTAGTAGCGAGGAAGTCCGGTAACACGGACAGAGCAAAGGGGCCATGCTGAGTCTGATTCCTTTAGCCGCAAAGTGAGGCAGGGGAGGGATGAGAAAGCCTTCCATCACACTGCAGGAACTGAGGCGAAGGATATACCGTAAGGCGAAAGCCGATAAGATGTGGCGGTCTTGGGGTCTCTATGTTCATGTCTGTAAGCTAGAGACACTGAGGGTGGGCCTATCAAGAGGTAAAAGCCAATGATGGGGCGCCCGGACTTGATGGAATAAGTTTTGAAGCCATCAAGGCCCAAGGGATAGAGGAGTTTCTCCACTACGGAGTCGAAGACGGTTTCGCTAGGGAACAAGAACTCGTAAGTTTCAAGGTTGATTGAGGGCTTTTAGCCTAGAATTGGGGGTCAGAATTGGGGGTCGGAGTACATTTCTTGGCAGGCACCGTCCTATCTGGCCTATTTCTGCTGGCCGGAGAGCTTCTCCACCGAGGACAAGCTATGCTCTTTCAACAGTTTTTTTCATGCTTGTCTCCGCCGCTGGCACCTTTAGTGTGATGAGCACTGCTTGACCACTACCTACATCTTTCGCCGCCAAATTTCTGCAACCTCATTGGCTGTGGCGACATCGAAATGGGTCTTTTCCATTAAATTAAGGGCCATGTCGTGCAACTCTCGGTTCCTGGATCCAACAGCGTCCTTTAAGACAACCATGTAATATCCCAGATTGCGTCCCGTGCGGGCGGTGCCTTCAACTCCTCCCTCGGTAGCAACGCCTCCCATAACGACTGTGCTGACACCTTTATTTCGCAGCATAAGATCCAAATCGGTGCCAACAAATCCATCGGGCCGTCTCTTTTTGAAAACAACGTCTTTAGGCTCGGGGCTCAATTCATCAATGATGTCGTGCCCATGCTTTCCGGTGGGTATCGGTAAACCCTGCCCCCCACCGGCTCTTCTATTCCTGACACGAACCCAGACAGGCGCTTCCTCCTTCTCAAGATCGAAGGCGATCTGCTGAGAATAAAATACTGGCACGCCAATCTTACGCGCCAAAGATGTGAGTTCTTTTAACTTCGGCACCATTTCCTTGAAGTTGAAGGCGTTGGGGGCGATGGCATATTCCATATCCCAGAGCAATAAAGCCGTCCTTCTAGGGTCGATAATTTCTTCCAAAGTGTCCGGTATCTTTTTTCCGGCACCTTCTTGCATGGCTACACCTCCTGAATTGGTATTTTTGGCGAGACGATTTGAAAAAATTCCTCATGCGCCCTCACCCGCTTCCTCCCGGTACAATCTTAGGGCCTCAATGACTGGCCTGTCGCTCATCGAGAAAAGGATGGCTTCCTCCTTGGCGCGATTTTGATGGCTATGCCAGCTCCACAGGAGAACCACAAAGCAGTCTCCCTGATTCCAATGGAACTCTTCTCCATTGATGAATGTGGCGCCGCTGCCTCTAAAGGCGTGATAGATCGTGCTGCTGTTGTGCCTGTGCGTTTTAGTGACTTCTCCGGCCCTCAGCATTTGGATCCCGCAGGAGATGGTTGGCATGGTGTGTCCGCCTGACGGGTTTACGTATTCCAAGGCCACACCGTCAAAAGGGCTTCCTTCATTATCTTTAAGGTTCCGCAGCGTTTCATACGTGTCCCGCCACCTGTAAAGCAGGTTGGTGCTTACGCCTTCAGAGGGTTTCTCCCATATCGGTCGGGCGGCGCCGACCCTGTGAGTTATGTATTCGGAGGATTTCTTTATCGGCTGAATTCCCCCAGGGAACGGCTCCCAGGTGATCACCTGAAGGGAGAAGAGCAGGGGATTGTCGAGTCCATCCAGCCAGATTATGGGTCCGCCTTCATTGTGATGGCCGTGCCAGGTCATCGAAGGCGTTAGGATCAGATCCCCTTCTTCCATCGGAATCTTTTCCCCCTCTACGACGGTGTAGGCTCCTCGACCTTGCACAATGACCTGAAGGCGGCAAAGTTGTGGCGATGGCTGTTGGCAACCTCTCCCGGTTTAAGGAGCTGCACGGTCATAAGCATCGTATGCGTTGTTGTCCTCTGCCGCTTGTTCTTTTGTCCCTTGAATGCCGGGTTGACGAGCCGAATCACTCTTCTTTCCGCCATGCCCTCAAGGCCATGGATTTCCCCTGCGGCCCGAATGCTCTCGTGAATATCTTCCCACTTCCAAAGATGGGGCAAAACGGTCGTGTGCGGATCTTTGCTGTAGGTCGCCATGTCTTCTTCCGAGCCCCTCACCCAAAGCCCTTCCATATTTGTCTCTGCGAGTCGCTCATCGAGCCGTCGCAGCGCTGTCGCATCGACCATTGGTTTGCCTCTCAGAGCCAGCCAAACTAAGAACTATCTTTCCCTAATACCTAGCTCCTTTTGCGCCTCATGCAAGGGAGCTAGGCTCGACACTTCACTCAAAGAAACCTCTCGAGCGATCTTGAGCTCGAGCTTCGCCTGCTCGATGACCAGACGCAGGCCGTCCTCCGGAATATTGCCATTCTGGTTAAAGACGCCTCGCGTCGAGTCATAAGAGGCCTCGGCTTGCCCCCGCTCCACCCTTCCCCATTCAGCCAAGATTTTCACCGCGCCCTCTCTATTCTCCCGGATGAAACGATTCGCCTTGATGAGCGCTTTGGTCACTCGCTTCACTTCGTCCGGCCTCTCTTTGATCCTGTTGAGATGGGTCCCCAAGCCGATAAAAGGAAACTTGAAGAGCTCATGAGCTCTGGCGATGACATTGAAGCCCATAGTTTTCCCTATGGCGTCCGCCGGCGGTGCGACGCTTGCGACATCCACAAGGCCCTCTTTCAGCGCTGCAAGCCGGGCGCGATCCGGCCCCAAGGAGATGATCTTGATCTCCCTTTCCGGGTCAACGCCGAAATGTCTAAACATCAGGCGGGCGGCGACATCATCGGTGCCGCCAAAGTTGCCGATGCCGAGAGTTTTGCCCTTGAGTTCTTTTACGGACGTGTATTGCGGCCGAGCGACCAAGGTGTGAGTCGGGCTATCCAGGAGGCCCGCGACGACCCTCATCGGCATCCCTCTAAGCGCACCGCGCACGACCGAGCCAAAGATCAAAGTGTAGCCAATATCTCCAGTCATCAAGGCGGTAACGGTGTTTGGGACGTTCATCCGGATGATCTCGGCATCCAACCCTTCCTCTTTGAAGAAACCCTGCTTAAACGCCACACCCGCCGGCAGAAAGGACATATTAAGATTGGTAATTGACAGGCGGACCTTGTCTGCTGCCCGCAGCGCCGGGACGGCTAGGAAAAAAAGGAAAGCTCCTACAAAAATCGAGACAAGCGTTCTCATCCGGCAACTCCCGGTCGTTGCCCGTCCGCTTTAGAGACATTGTCCATGCCGCTTCTAACGCCCCGCTTTGCGCATTCCTCATCGAACATCTTTCGTATTCGAGGGTCCTCATCCTCATACTCGATTTGGTCTCCTCCTGCCTTTACACTTTCGGACGTTCCAAACTGTTTTTTGAGGCCGGGAAATTTCCTGCTGCTGAACGGCTTCAAAGCCAGGTAGCGCGCCGGCTCGCCCCCGATATTGAAATGCTGATGAAACCACCTCTCCGGTGGGACAAGAAGGCTACCCTCGCCCCAGTCATATCTCTGGATACCTTTGTCTTCTGGCCACATCAAGGAAAAACCCTCGCCTTTCAGAATGATCACGTGAGCCCCCGGGCCATGGCGATGAGCTTTCTTATAGGTGCCGACAGGAAACTGAGAGATATGAGCTGAAAGGAGGTTATTAGCGATCTCCAGCATGATCATCTTCCCGCCAGCGCCTCTTTTCTTTGCGTCCTTTAACTCGAAACTCCTAACGTCTTGGATAAAGTTGGTATCCCAGAACAGGTCAGAGAGCGCCTTTCCTTTTCCGCTAAAGAAGTCCTCTTCGCCGTTGTATCGATCCGTGAATTCATAGTCGCAGCTAAAGATAAAATCCAGATTGTGGAAGAGGTTCATGACCGTGGGCGCATTGGTCATCGCCAGAAAACGGACCGGCTTGTCTCCCTGCCCGTTGAAGTGTTGATACCAAGTGTTTAGGGGCGGAGAGAAAAGTGACCCCTCCTGCCACTCAAAGGTCTGCCTTTTCCCTTTTTCTCGCCACACGGTTGTTGCTCCATGGCCGCTCATCACAAAGATAAGCTCCTCGAATAAATGCTTCTGAGGATTCAACGACTTTCCAGGGGGAATCTCGCAGATATAGGCGTTGTTGACCCCGCCGGTCCCTTCCAAATCCAGATAAGCTCCCAGGCCACCCGCTCGCTTCCACGGAGCAAGCTCCACTTTACGAATATCCTTGAGGTAGAATCCCCTGATGGCCGGAATGCCTTCTTGCTCCAGGAAGTGGTGGTAGGCGCTCTTAAAACCGAGTTCGTTAACCGTTGAGTCTATCAATGTCTCCGCCATCCTTCGCTCCTCATCAGCAGACGTCACTGTATTTTGGCGGAGAGACTAGCCTAATTTGAATGATTAGGTCAACCTAGGGTGTTGGGTTTGGGGGTTTGGGGCGGATAATTCCATGAAGTGTCGCGGCAACGTCAATATGTCAGGTTAACAGCAACGTAAAAATGTCAGGGTGACAGTTCATAGAGATTTGTTGTGGTAGTGGTTTGCGGTCCGTAGCTGGAGACCTCCCGACTTCCGTTCGTTCGATATAGGGCAAATGCGCGAGTCGTTTTGGACTCGAACTGGGCAATTTTCTCTCCCTGGTAGAAAACTCCACCGAACCATCCAACAGCACGTGCACATCGACTCTCTTGCCGGCGTAAGAGCGACAAGGAGATCCTTTGGGGATCTGAAAGAGCGCTCCTTCAAAAGACACGGTGTTGTCCTTAGCCACCACCCGCTGGTACTTAAAGCACAGGGCCTGCTCTAGTGCTTTAGAGTCCACCTGGCGCCAGGCGGGTTTGGTCCCATTGCCGGACTTAGCGAACCTGCGATTGTGCTGAGGGAGATAGTGATCCAGTACGGCTT
>JBOHVJ010000397.1:0-12718 GCA_050735075.1 Binatia bacterium | reverse complement strand
CGACAAGCTCACCACGAACGGACGGCGACACACCAAAATTCAATCACTTAGCCGTTCGTCCTGAGCGCGTCGAAGGGCGAACGGTGAATTACGACACAGTCTCTCGAAGGGGCAGAGGAATTAAGTTTAGGGGGTCATTGCAGCTTCGACTCGAGCTCTGCGATTGCGTGGAGGGCGAGAGAATCCTGCGGACTAAATTGTAAGGCTCCACGAAACTCCTCTAGGGCTTTGTTGATCATTCCTTTGGCCGCGTAAATATGGCCTAAGTTGAGATAGGGGAAGTGGCGCGGCTCGTAGCGCTTGGCGTTTTTGGCCTTCTCCAACCAAGGGATAGCCTCGTCTAGCTTCTGCTGCTGCATGAGATAGACACCGATGTCGTTGTAGGGGTTGCCGAAATCGGGATCGATCTTGATGGCGATTTCACAGTGGGCAATCGCTTCTTCTATTCCCCCCTGAAAGCTGTAAGTCCAACCCAGGTAGGTATGGGCATCTGCCGTGGGATACAGCGCAATCGACTCTTTGTAGAGACGGATAGCCTCTTCCAACTCGCCAGCCATCTGATGCCGCATGGCCTCTTGCACCAACTCCATAGCCCTTTCATGCTCTTTCGAAGTCATACCTTAAAGTTTCGGGTTTTAGATAGTTAACTTGAAACTAGAAACTCAATACTCAAAACTATAAACATTCTATATTCCCCAGGCGCCGCTAAGATGGATATTGGCGCCGTTGATATACCGTGCCTCGTCCGAGAGGAGGAAACGGACAACAGAGGCGGCATCCTCCAGTGTGCCCGCATATCCTGCGGGGATCCTCTTCACCATCGCGGCCAGCTCCTCCTTCGGTGCGCTGCCGGAATCGACGAAACCGGGAGAGATGGCATTGACTGTAATCCCATGAGGGGCCAGAACGCGGGCCAAAGAGCGGGCGAGGACGAGCAGCCCCACCTTGGCGATATAGTGCGCAGTCAATTGAGGTTGCGCGATCAATTGGTCCGCATTGGCCATGCTAAAACAGACAATCCGTCCCCATTTTCGGCTCATCATACCTGCGGCGACAGCTTGGCTCAGGTAAAAAACCGGATGGAGGTTATTATCGAACATGGAATGCCACCCTTCAACACTCTCCTCCAAAAGGTTAACCCGGTGATAGGGCCCAGCACAATTAATCAGGGCATCGATCCGTCCCCACTCTCCCTCCACCTGCTTAACCATCTGCTGAGCGGCCTTGGGCTCGGAGACGTCACACTGGATTGCTAGAGCCCGCGAGCCTTTTTTCTGAATGGCATCAACGACCTCAGCTCCCTCCTTGGCACTGGTGCGATAGCAAATGGCTACCGACCAGCCCCGCTCCGCTAAGTCCAGAGCGATGGCACGTCCGATGCCGCGCGCCCCACCCGTTATCAAAGCGACCCTCTCAGCCATGAGTCCTCCCTCACGCACCGTTCAAGTAGTTCCATTCGTTTAAGTCGTTCGGTTCCAACGGTTTGAACCATTTGAACCCATTGAACGGTTTGAACATTTTATCCTTCAATAAACGGTCTAAACTTCTCGTATAGCTCTTTGAGCTTCTCCTTGTAATGCTCGACATTTTCGTCGGGATTTTTGGCATCCCACTGCGAGGCCAGTTTACAGTTCTCGTTGATCTTGACCTTTGCCCCATTACCCGTGACGTAGTAGGAGATCTGGTCCCCGGGCTGGTAGGGTCGCTCGGATTTTAAGGCGATCTCATAAGGAGCTGCGGGGTTACGCTTTCCTGTCTTGACCTTCATCTCGTAGGTATCGAGCGAGTCCTGCAAGGTCTCCGTCTTCATTAAGAGAGCAATATCCATTCGATGTTGTTCTATATCCTCCAGATAACGTTGATAAAGAGGCCCGATCTTCTCCTTCTCACCCTTTAGGAGCAGGAGAAGCATCTCCTCCATCCATTGACGCTGGAAGAGCTCCAAGCCGCGCGAGCGCAGACCCGAACCCTTGATCAGGAGCCTCCCCTTCTCATCTAAGAGCGCATAGTTCTTCATCTTGTAGCTAAACATGGCCGGGTAGCGGCCATCGAGTTCCAGCTCGATTCCCCGTGGCAGCATCTCGGCCATCTCGCGGGTCAGTTTTTCCTCATCCGTTTCCGTCCTAATCTCTTTGGGAGGAACAAAATAGATTCCATCGGTATCGACTTCGATAATTATTGCTCCTCTCTGCTTTAGCCAGGCTACCGCTGACTGGATCAGTTCCCGCCCCTTTGCCGTGACCTGGTTGGCCGCTTCGAAATCGTTGAAATGGCCCATCTGAAAACCCAGATAGCCATAAAAAGAGTTGATCAGGATCTTGAAGGTAGACTGAAGAGCAGAAAAATAGATCTTAGCCTCTTTTGTTTCTGCCACTCGCGCTAGCTCCTTGGCCTTAATCCTGAAGGCACGGAGATCGCGCAGCAGATCTGGAAAAATTCGGAGCTCATCTCTTTTAGGGAAATAGCCATATACAAGCATAATCGAGGGGTATAGAGAGGTAACGTCGCAATGGAGGACGTGATTGGCTACTCCTTGATACTCTACATCGGTGAACCCCCCGACCACCTCTCTGCTTTCCTCGGGCCTGGGAATGGATCTGCGCCGGAAAAGATACTCGCGCAGGAAAAGGGCGTCGATCTTGGTAGCGTTGCCCCTTAAGGCCACGTTTTGATAGCTGTAGGGAAAGATCTGCGCTTCGACAAAATAACTCGGGGAAAGAAGTTCCGAGAGCGCGCGTGTCTCCCGCACATCGTCTAGGGAATAGCGGAATAAGGTCTCCGGGTCGTGGTCGAAGTACCAGCTTGCCTTGTCTGCTGAGATGTAGGTGCGATCGGCGCTGGCGATGCCAAAATGGCGCGCAATCTCCTTGAGGCCGTATCCTTCTAACTCGCGCGCGGCAACATCGTAGTGTTGGGCGAGTATCCAGGTATCGATGATGTGGCGGCCGAAGATTTCGTACTTGCGATAGGTGATGCTTCTCTCCGCGATCTGCATCCGCGACGGGTGACCTCTGAGGGGACTTTTATTTCTGCCGAGTTCCAGTTTCACCCCGCGTCTGCGGGCCCGTGTCTCGATGTATTCCAGATCGAAACGAAAGAGGTTATGCCCTTCGATGACATCTGGATCTCGGCCCTGGATCTCGCGCACCATCTCCCGCAACATCTCCCCTTCATCGAATTCCTTTCCGGATATCAGTCTCTCCCATCCCGTGGAGTCAGCAAGCGCAATAGCGGTAATCCGATCCGACTCCCGTGCCGGGTTGGGGAATTCAAAGCCCGGCTGACAGTAGGTTTCGATATCGATCTGCAGGCGCTTTAGCTCGCCGAAGATCAGACCTAAGAAATGGGTCTTGCCGGAAGAGAGAAGGTATTGATGCACGGGATCGCTGAGATAGAGATAGGGGGCAGCGGGCGCCGAAGGGCTCTTGCCGCTTTTCTTCTGGAGGTAGGACTTCGCTTCGTCAAATTGCTTTAAGTTTGGAAAGAAGGCCAGGCGGTTAAACGCGCCACTCCCCTCCAAGGGTTCCACTTCCACCTCTCCCTTCCATCCCTTGAGACATCCGTCACCTTCCAGGAGAAGGAAAGGGCGGAAGCGGTCCAACTCTGACAGGGTGAGATTCCCCTGGCGGTAAAAGATCCTGATCTTGTCCAGCCCCTCGATCTCAAAGGCGATCAAGGCTGAGGCGGAGTCGTGGCCGAACAAGACCTCATTCTGTTGGAAAGGCAGATCCTTAGTTAAGTCTTGAGCCATGCGATATGTTATAAGCCAGAAAGAAACCGTTCAAAACGTTCAAGCTGATCAAGACGTTCAAGCCGTTAAGAATTTGTTTTCCACCTGCCTGTCAGCCTACGAAGTCATCTTGACCCGCATATCCCATAAAATTGCCTCACCCCCCAGGGTCGGAGAATAGAGGTCTACCTGGAGCTGAGTGACGCAGCCAGGGCAGAAATATTGATGATACTCACCGATGTAGGGTTCGCCCGTGGGCAAGGAATAGGGCATGAAGTCCTTGAGGTGCACCACGCGGCGGAGCGCATAGAGTTTGTAGTTTTCTTCTGCGGGGCAGAAAAGATGGCCGCAGCGGCGGCAGCGGATCACAGCCTGCTTTACGTCCACGGCGATCTCCAGGACGGCATGAAGCCTGAGAGCCATCCGCCACTCGCCTCGTGAGTCTTCTTTCCAAGAAGTAGTTTTTCCCGACGGAGGCTTTCCCTCGAGGAAGCGGGATTCCCGGATTTGCTTTCGTCGATTCGCGCTAGCTGTTTCATCAACTCTCTTCCCTTCCTGGTCTAACACGACGCCATAAATCCGCTCAGCGGTCTCCCGGCTTACCCACCCCCTCCCGAAGTCGCGCAGCACTGCTTGAGGCTCCCGATCGAGCGGGTCGCCGAAGCCACCACCCCCCGCCACATAGTCCACTAGCAGGCTTCCTTCAGGAAGGGCTGTCCGCTCGGGAACTCCCTCAGGATGGTAGGTCTTTCCCCACAGGCCGGCGCGGATCGCTTGCGCTTCAGGGTAGTCTCCTTGGCTCGCCCTTTCGAGGATCTTAAGACCAGCCTGCGCCATCAACCGCATCGAGCCTATCCCTGTTGGATAGGCGCCGAAGAGACCAAAGCCTCCTTGAGCTAAACCGCCGTACGGTTTGTAGTCCACGGTGCAGTCCTGGGAGCCATAGATGAGATAGATCCGGTAGCTCCCCAGGCCTCCGCGGTATTGGCCAAAACCGCTCCCATCGCAATTGTGACCGCGGGTAAAATAGAGGAAGGGATACTGCATCTCTATCCGCTCGATGTCGCTAATGCCGGCAGAAGGGATGTTCATGTGGCCGCCTGTATTGACTCCGTCTCGATACGGGGCCGCACCCATTCCGGCGCCGTGGATGTCATAAAGTCCCTGGGCCACAGAAATTCCCTCCCGCGTGTGGCCGCCATAGAAATAGCCTGGTCCTCCCACGTACTCGAGGTTCCCGGTAGTAGAGGCATTGACATCATCCACGCGACCTGAGGCATAGATCATTTTTGCGACACACTCACAGACGGTCGATACCAGCACGTTTCCGATCCGCGGGGCGGCGCCGCAGGCAGCGGGAAAACGGCAATTCAAGATCGATCCTTCAGGCACGTCGATCTTCACCGGTCGCATCTTGCCATCGCTCCAGGGGACATCCCAAAAGAGGGTGTTCGTTAGCGCCAGGGCGATGTGAGCCAACGTGCTCGGCAATGTCGAGTTATGGTCCGTGTCGGTTTGGGGACTCGTATCCGCAAAGTCGAAGTGGAGCTCGTCCTTCTCTTTAGTCATAGCGCAGAAGAGCTGCTGGGCCACAGCCTTGCGAGTTTTCCGGTCCAGTGTGGTTACATATTGGCGGGCTACCCAAGTGCCGTCAGGCATGGAGCGGAGCTTGGCCCGTGCCTTACTTTCTGAATCCTGAATCATTTTCTCCCCCGCCAAACGCACAAACTCAAGACCGAACTTCTCTACCAGGCCCAAATAGCGCCGAGCGCAGACATTATTGCCCGCTATCATCGCCTTAAGATCGAGGGCGACATACTGGGGGTCCCGACACTGCTCGGTAAGGGTTTTGAAGACATCCTCCCGAAACTCACCGCGCTCCACGACCTTGAGGCCCAAGATGCGTATGCCCTCGTGGTAGATCTCATAAGCACCCCCGCGAAGTAATCCGCCCGTATCCGCCGTGTGGGTGCTGGTTGCTGTCCAAGCGATCAGTGCGCCTTGGCAAAAAATGGGCTTGATCACCATCATGTCGTAAGTGTGAGAGCCTGCCACATAGGGATCGTTAAAAAAGATCTGGTCACCGTCGTGGAAGCCAGGGGACTGGCTGAACCACTGAATCAGGCTTTTAATGGCATCGGAGGTGGCGGCAGCAAAACGGAGGTGGCCTGAGCAAGCCAGCACCATAGTTCCTTCGGAATCGTAGAACGAGCTCATGCATTCCCCGCCCTGAGATACAATGGGTGAGGCGGTCACCCGCTGAAGGGTCATGCGTCCCTCTTCCCCGATGGCCCACAGGCGGTGGAGAAACATCTCGTAACGAACCGGATCGATTTCTGATGTTATAGCTGTCATCTCTCAAAAACTCCTATTAGTCAGTCACGGGTTCAGGGTTTTTCACAGACTGTTGACAAACTCTCCGTTTACCCTTCGACTCGCTCAGGGTGAACGGAGGGATTAATGAAACGATTGATAATTTTCCGTTCATGCTGAGCCCGTCGAAGCATGCAAAACCACTTTTTAACACACTCTTAACGCGAAACCCGAAACTCATACTAACCGATCTCCATCACGAGATTAAGGTAATCATCGACTGTTACCTGGAAAGCAGGCGGTACCAAGACCGTAGTGAAGGGAAGCTCAATGATCCCCGGACCCTTGACTACATTTCCGACACCTAGACGAGCGTAGTCATAGACTGGAGTATCGATAAACTCCCTCCCCGGGCGGGTGAAAAATATCTTTCGCCTTCCCTTGATGGCCGAAGAGAGGACGGTTCCCCTTGTCGCCCGGGGTTTCAATGGTGGTTTGGCCACAAGACCGACGGCGTCAACTCGAATAGCGCTGATTTCGATTCCAGCCTTCGTATAGCCTGCCCCAACACCATAGAGCTCCTCGTACTTCTTTTCGAAGGTCGCCCGAAGCTCCGCCACCCTCTCAGCAGAGAAGCGTTCCCATGCCACCGGAAGCTCGACACCCGCTGTCTGACGGCGATAGCGCATGGTAAAGAAGCGCCTAAACTCTAATTGGCCGGAGCCGAAGCCCTCTCCGATCATCGTTTCTTTCATCTCCCCTTCTATGGAGTCCAGCCTTTGATTGAGGACAGTAGGGTCAGCAGGCAAAAGATACTGACAGGTCATCACCCGAGTATGGATGACATCCGCCGAGGCGGCGCCAAAGGCAGAGAAAACCGGCGAGGTAGAGAAGATGTAGATCTTTTTAACCCCGAGTTCGGAAGCAAAACCGGCCGCGTGCACCGGGCCTGCTCCGCCAAAGGCATAAATCACAAACTCCTCGGGCAAATATCCCGTTCGCACCACCTGGCGGCGAATGAGATCTGACATTTTGCTGTTGATGATCTCATAAACCCCGGCTGCAGCTTCAACCGCCCCGAGCCTAAGGGGCCGGGCAATCTTCTCTTCGATGGCTCTTTCAGCCTTCTCCTTATTCAGAGCTTTTCTGCCGCCGAGAAAATAGTTTGGATCAAGGATTCCCAGGATAAGATCGGCGTCGGTAATGGTTACCTCTTCACCACCGGCGTCATAGCAGACCGGCCCTGGACTCGCGCCCGCACTCTTAGGCCCTACCAAAAGCCTACCTGTCTCCGCATCTACCCGAGCAATGGTCCCGCCCCCTGCGCCGATCGATTCAATGTCAATAATGGGTTGTAGGATGCGGAAGCGCTCAACGATAGGTTCCTGGGCGTATCTCCAGTAGCCCTCTGTAATGAGCCCCACATCAAAGCTCGTCCCTCCCATGTCGGTGGTGATCACGTTTTGGTGTCCCAAAAGCCCCGCCACATAGGCCGATGCAATCATGCCGCCGGCCGGACCTGACTGGAGATTGGCAATGGGAGTAACGTGTTCCCGGTGAGCTACTCCACCATTACCCTGCATAATCAGGAGGGGTCCTCTCAGCCCCTCTTTTTGCAGCTTACTCTCTAGATCTCCCAAGTAACGCTTCACCGTAGGGCCAAGATAGCTGTTCATGATGGCTGTGTTGGCCCGGGCGTACTCGCCGGCCACCTGAGAGAGTGCTCCTCCAAAAGACCAGTAAACCCGCCCCGAGGGATCCGCCTCCAGGGCCAGGCGACGGACCTCTTCCTCATGCGCCGAGTTGACCCAGGCATGGAGTAGGCTCACGGCAATGGCCTCAACTTTTTCTTCTTCAATCAGACGCCGGATCGCTTCCATGACATCCCCGCGATTCAGAGGTATGATCTCCTGTCCAAGGTAATCTAAACGCTCACGCACCCCGAGGACCCGCTCCCGGGGCACAAGCGGCTCGGGTTTGGTCACCCAGGTCACATGGCGGATCTCCTCTTCCGAAAGTCCGTCAACACGTCCGATCGCGCGCATGATCTCTGTTGTCTCTTCAAAGCCCCTGGTGGTTATAAAGCCTACCTTAACCCCGCTACGGGTGATGAGGGCATTAGTTGCTACTGTGCTGCCGTGTTTAAAAAGAGTCGTTCGGTTAAGGAGCTCCGATGGCCCTATGGCCAAAGTCCGAGCTGCCTCTGATAGGGCATCCATAACACCCCGGGAGAAATCGTCCGGAGTGGTAGGGGCCTTTGCTGTCCAGATCTCGCCCGAGTCCGTCATAACCACCACGTCCGTAAAGGTCCCTCCGGTGTCGATGCCTATGATGAATTGTCGCTGCGCTTCCATTTCAGCCGCGAATTCGAGCGCCGCGCTAGGCCTTGCGGTCCGACTCGTAGACAAGCGCTGTTTTGATAGCGGCGTCGATGCTTCGCGCCGACGGATTACGGATCTCCTCGCCGATGTGGGCTAGTGCGCCGAGTGTTCTACCGATAAGCGCAAAGGCTTTGGTCATCTCCCAGGGAAATTCCATGTCTAAGGCAGTGGCGGCAATAGCTCCCGTGACATTTACAGGCAAGCGGCGCCCGCCCTTCTCTGCAGTCCGGGCAATCCGTTGCAGCAGATCGCAGTAACGGCCGTAGACTTGAGTCTCCTCGGCAATCTGAAACAGCCGGTCAGCTCTTGGATCTCCTTCGGCATGCGTGCGGTGGCCGATTCCGGGGATTCGCTGCTTCCTCTCCCTGTAATCCTTCACGACCGACGCCGCAATCCCGTCCAGATCAGCGTCGCGCCTCTCACGCGGCAATGCCTCATGGAGCATTTTCGCCGACCACTCAGACGAACCCAGATGAACGCTGCCTGCCCCCAGAATAGCCGCTGCCACTGCGCCCTGAATGGCCTCCGGGGCCGTGTGGTAGGTAAGGCGGGCTGCGACCACGCTGCCCACCATCCCGTGTTCGACCAGGACGGTCAACAGCGCATCTGTCATGCGCGTCTCTCCAGGTGTCGGCAGGCGGCCTATCAACATAAGAAAGGTCATCTGGCTAAAAGTAATCTTGCCCACCAGTTCCTCGGTTAGGTCGTAGCCGCGGACCAAAATCCGGTGCAGTTCAGCCTTGCCCAGGCTGGAGACAATTTTCGCTTGGTTGTTCACGGTGAATCCTCCTGTTTCTTTTACTATTTCAAAAAGCTTTTTTAAGCAGACATATGAGAAGGATTAGTTTCTGTCAAGCCGCACCTTGGCTCAGCAATGGTTCAAATAGTTCAAATCGTTTAAAACGCCTTGAACGGCTTGAACGTTTTGAACCTTCGCTATCCATCACGTACCCTCGGCCTCCAGTTTCCCTATATTCCCGCGGAGTCCTCCAACCTTTCATCATACAAGAGAGGGGGGCTGCCCCTCAGTCGGAGCCGATGAGTCTCTGCTTCTCTGCTCCCAGCTACTTAACCTGATTCTCCCCCCTTCCCTTTGAGTTAGTTCAGTGTCGGACGTCTCCCATTCTTCGGGACAGCCCCCCCTCTCTCTTTGCAGCAGGGAATCCTCTGTTCCTGAGCGAAGATTGGCTCCGAGTCGTTGGAAGTCTCTGCGAAGCTAAGGATAAGAAGGAGGGTCGACTCTGTAAAACTCATAGCTTTGTCAAGGGGGTGTTATTATGGTAAAAGAAAAGGATGAGCACAGATCCTATAACCTTTGACAGTCGGCCATCTCTGAAACGTCCTGTATTGATACTTGCCTTTGCCGGCTGGGGCGATGCAGGCGCTTCAGCGACCACCGCGGTTCGTTACCTAACGGAACAGCTCATCGCTGCCAAATTTGCCAGCATCGACCCTGAAGATTTCTATGACTTTTCCATACAGCGTCCTATTGTCCGCCTTACTGAGGGGGTGCAACGGCAGATCCAATGGCCATCTTACGATCTCCACTATGGTGCTGGAATTGGTTTGGAGCGAGATTTCGTTTTTGGCATTGGAGCTGAGCCACACCTACACTGGAAGGCCTTCTGTGAGACCATCCTCCGACTGGCGCGTGAGTGCGGCATAGAGATGATCATCACTTTGGGGGCTTACCTCGATGAAGTCCTCTACACTCGTCCGGTCCCCTTAACCGGCTTTGCGACGGACTCAGAGTTGATGACACAGATGGGTCTTCTCCCGTCCAGGTACCAGGGGCCTACGGGTATCATGGGGGTCCTGGGTGATGCGTGCCGTAGAACAGGCATGTCTCATATGAGCCTGTGGGCCGCGCTACCCCATTATCTCTCTGGCTCGCCGAATCCAAGAGGGGCGCTGTCCCTGGTGCTTCGTCTTACTCAGTGGCTCGGCCTTCGGGTTGATACCGGTCCTTTAGAGCGCACCGCTGCCGAATTTCAGAATAAGGTCAACGAGGTCGTCAATAACGATCCCAATCTCTCGGCCTTCATCCGCGAACTCAAAAAGCGCGAATTCGAACAGTGAAACTCTCGGTCTTGGTCCCCGTTTTTAACGAGGTTGACAGTCTAGAGGAGACCATCCGCCGGGTGCGTAGTGTCCAGCTGCCTAAAGAGATCATCGTTGTTGACGATGGCTCCACAGATGGGACACGGGAGCTTCTGAAACGTCTGGGGTCGGAGACAAAAGCAGGAGACGATCCACTCAACGAACTTAAGATTTTCTTTCAGCCAACCAATCAGGGCAAAGGGGCTGCCATAAGATCGGGGCTGCAGCACGTCACTGGAGACATTACCATCATTCAAGATGCAGACCTCGAATATGATCCTCAGGACTACATGAAATTATTGGGCCCTATCTTGGCAGGGAGGGCAGACGTGGTTTACGGGACACGCTTTTATGGCGGAGGGTCCCATCGAGTCCTTTTTTTTTGGCACTATTTGGGGAACCAGTTCCTCACGTTATTCTCCAATATGCTAACGAACCTCAACCTCTCCGATATGGAGGTTGGGTATAAGGTCTTTAAGAGCGAGATCTTAAAGGGCATTACGATCAAGTCGGACCGCTTCGGTTTTGAGCCGGAGATCACGGTGAAGATTGCTAAGAAGGGGTCCCGGATCTATGAAGTCCCAATTTCCTATCACGGTCGAACCTACGCGGAGGGGAAAAAGATCACCTGGAAGGATGGGATCGCTGCCTTCTACTTTCTTATCCGTTTCTGGTTAAAGGATTAGCTTCTTGTTGGATCCTTTGTCGAATAGAAGGGGATTTCAACTGCCGATCCGCAGGGTGAATTCTGCTGGCGGATTGATAATTTTGATGAAGGGTATCGGGTCGTCGAGGGGGGGATAAAAGGGGACGCAAACCTTTTCCTTGACCGGATCTATCGGCCGATGTAGCGTGCGTCGAGCACGCATCGCCCCGGGCGGCATAGTTTACCACGGCCTCAATCGCGGTAACGGACGGAACGAACTCTTTCGCAAGCCGCAGGATTACGCCGCCTTCGAGCGGATTATGATTGCAGCTATGCAGCGCTCTCCCATCCGGGTGCTGGCATACTGCTTGATGCCGAATCACTGGCACATGGTCCTCTGGCCGGAAAACGATGGCGAGATGACAGAGTTTGTTCGCTGGTTGACCCTCACGCACAGCCAACGCCTACACGCTCATCTTCACACGACCGGCTACGGGCACATCTATCAGGGCCGATTTAAAAGTTTTCCCATAGAAAAGGAGGAATCTCTGCTCAGGGTGCTGCGCTACGTGGGGCGCAACGCCTTGCGGGCCAATCTCGTTGAGCGGGCGCAGGACTGGCGCTGGTGCAGTTTATGGCGAAGGGTCAACGGAGATGAGCAATCGCTGCTGAGCGGTTGGCCGATGGAAGTGCCGACTGACTGGGTGGCGCAGGTGAACGGGGCGCAGTCGGCGGCGGAGTTGGAGGAACTGCGAGGCTCTGTGAACCGTGGCAGACCCTATATGGCTCCGAGGACTGGCAAATGCGGATGGCAAAGAAGCTGGGGTTGGAATTTAGCCTTCACCCGCGCGGCAGACCCAGAAAAGACGCGGGTTGACAGCAGAAAAGGTTTGCGTCCCCTTTTTCCCTCTTCCTTTTTCCCTCTTTCCCTTCGCCACCGCAAAACCAACTGCGAGAAGTAGGAAGAGGCTAAAAAGTGAAGACCGTTTAGGAATCTCTTAATCCTCTGACTCTATGCACTATGCAACTGTAGCATGTTTAAAGCATCAGCTTCTATTTGGGTAATTCTTCTCAGAGTTGCCTCTCTTCCCAAAGCTCCTCCATATAATCTTGCAAGGCCTTTTTCATAGGAAACTGCGGGCTATAGCCTAGCTCGGCCTTGGAACGGCTGAGATCGAGGGGGAACTCTTTGTTGCCATCTTCACTCCCGCTGCCGAGAACCTCAACCTCGACCTTCGGAGCCAACTCACGCACGGCCTGGGCCAAATCATCAGCATTGGTCACGACGCCGCTCCCGGCATTGTAGATTCTCTGCTTGGGGTCTTGGACCTTGCAAGCTAAATCGAGCGCCAGGGCCACGTCTTTGGCATAGACATACTCGTTGGTAAAATAGATCTTCGGGTCGATCGTGAAGGGCTGTGCTTTGATAATATTTAAGGCCAGATCTCGCATGATCATTCCCACCGTCGACCCACCCGCATAGTGGCCTCGGCCAAATACGCCGGCAGGTCGAATAATTATCGTGTCGAGGTTGTAGAGATGAGTGTA
>JBOHVJ010000396.1:0-11673 GCA_050735075.1 Binatia bacterium | reverse complement strand
TCGGCACCCGCACAGACATGGCAAACTTGTCCGGTAGTTCAGAGGGTGTAGTCTCACCGAAGAGTCTCCTTCCTTCACCGCCAACATAAAAGGCTGTATCGATCCCTTCTTGAACGTCACCACGAGTCTCTTTGAGGATCTTGCCCATCTCGCGCGTCATGACCCGGGCGATTTCTTCCTTGCGTTGGCGCAGAAGCTCTCCTGTCCGGTAGAGGATCTCTCCTCGCTTAGGCGCAGGCACCAGACGCCATTTAGAAAAGGCCTTTTTAGCGGCGCCCACGGCCTCATCCACGTCCTCCGGAGCGGAGGCGGGGAAGAGACCGATCAGGTCGTTTCGGTTGGCGGGGTTGCGGTTCTCGAAGGTCTTGCCAGACTTGGCCTTGACCCATTTACCCGCAATATAGTTCTTATAGTTCTCTGCCATGGGTGATCCCCTTGCATTCAGGGAATTAGCTAAACTATCCTAATGCAGTACTACCGCAAAAACAAATAGTGAGGATCCAAGTTTGATAAAACCGGATCTGGAAAGCACCCGAGAGAAAAAGAGGGAGCAGCAACCACGATGGCGCCAACTTCTGCTTGCAGGCCTCTTTCTCTGCTCGACCTTGGGAGTGATATTAATCGCATACACACAAATTGCCCTGGAAGTGAAAAAGAAGTTTAGCCTGGAGGACGTGTTCCTTGAGGGGATCCTATTTGTGTTGGTCTTCGTCTGGGCCCTCATCATCCTGCCCCATTGGAGAGACTTTCGGATCCTGTCTTTAGGCGTTCTCCTTCTCCTCTTCGGAAATTTCTCGGATCTTCTTGACGAGTTTATTAGGCTGCCTAGATGGATTAGAGGGTATCTTGAAGGTGGCTTGTTGGCCTCTGGCGGGGCCTTGTCTGCCATCGGGCTTCTGTGGTGGATCAAGGAAAGTCAACGATTCTTACAAAGCCTGAAAGGCTCCTCTGAAAACCAACGGCTCCTCAGGGAACTCAGCCAAGACATCACTTCTCTTGATATCAACAGCCTGCTTAGGAAGCTCCCGGAAAAAGTACGGGAGGTTTTTAAGGTTGATGTCTCTGACATAAGGATCCTTGAGGGGGAAAATTGGCGTGTGATGGAGATCTCTGGATTGGATCCGAATCTTATTCCCTCTACCCGAAGTAGAGCCATACGAAGTGGAGCCATATATGGGCGTCTGCGCTGGATTGTGGAGAATCGGAAGCCCCTGATGATCCCGGACAGCGCTGAGGAGGAAACCTTTCCTCCAGGAGAGACCGTTAAGAGCCTTGGACTCCGAGGTTATCTGGGAGTTCCTCTCCTCTCGAAGAGCGGAGAAGTCACAGGCATCCTCAGAGCGTTAACCTATCAGCCGAGAGAGTTTACGCAAGAAGAGGTGGATCTCTTACAGCAGTTAGCGAACGGTGCAGCAGTTGCTCTGGAAAACGCCAGGCTCTTCGAGGAGGTGCAAAAGAAATCTAAAGAGCTCGAAGAGGCCTTCAAGGCCAAGTCCGAGTTTCTGAACACCATGGCCCACGAGCTCAGAACACCATTGAACGTAGTGATCGGTCATACCGAGCTACTTGAGGTTGGCTTTTATGGTGACCTAGACCAAAAGATCATACAACGGCTAGAGACCATAGGGAAAAACGCTCGTACCATTCTTAATCTCACTGACGAGGTCCTTGAGCTAGCCCGCATAGAGGCCAAGAGGGTGCCACTCCAAATCAAGGAATTTCCGCTAAAGGAGATGATGGATGAGCTCGAAATTTCCTTGATCCCACTAGTGGAAGAGAAAGGGCTAGATCTCAGATTCGAGCTGGATGGGGTGATCCCGACGCTTAAGAACGACCAGTTGAAGATTCAAGAAGTTCTCCAGAACTTGCTAACCAATGCCATAAAATATACCGATAAGGGCGCAGTTGAGCTTCGAATCAGCGCCTTACCGGACAGACAGTCAAGCGATCCTGAATGCGGACAGATCTTATTTTCTGTACGAGACACGGGCATAGGGATAAAGGGGGAAGATATTCCGCGCCTCTTTGAGCCTTTCTTCATCGCGGATGGAGTGGACCGGGTGAAGTATCCTGGCTCCGGCCTGGGGTTAAGCATAGTTAAGCGACTTGTGACGTTGCTCGGCGGGGAGATTAAAGTCGAGAGTGAATGGGGAAAAGGCTCAACCTTCACGGTTATCCTACCTGTCGTCCAGCGGAGCGAGCCGTAAACCCCCCAAGCCATTGTCTCTGTCTTAGTCTCTATCTTCGAAGAACCTTGTAGTTGGTAGAGGCCGGCGGTAGAATGAGATGCGGTAGGTGGCTTGCATGGCGCGTAGCGTAGTCCAGCTCACCGGTCACATCATCGACTCGCTTATCCTTCCTAAGGTCTTAGACCTGGTCATCAACCTAGGCGCGGATTTTGAAATTCTTGAGATCCAGGTTGGCCATCGCCGTGCAGATCGAAGCTACGCCCGGATTCTGGTTGAAGCCCCATCCCAGGAGCTCCTCGGACGGGTGCTGGCCAAGATCAAGGAGCATGGCGCCCTTCCCTTGGATGAAGGGGGAGAATCGGTCCAGCTTGAACCGGCATCACAGGATGGGACTTTTCCAGACAGCTTCTATGCCACAACCAATCTGAACACTTTGGTCCGATTAAAGGAGAAATGGGTTGAAGTCGAGTCGCCAGAAATGGATTGCGGGATTCGGGTAGACATGGCAGCAATGCGGGCGGAGAGCATCCCCATCCATAGGGTTAAGAAGGGAGATCTGATCGTGGTGGGCCACCGAGGGGTTAAGATCCTTCCCATCGAGAGGCGGGTGCCCCGTGAGGTTTTTGAGTTCATGTCGAGCCCGGTTTCAACTGAAAGGCCCAAGGGACTGTTGATCCGAGAGATCGCTGAGTCCATGAAGAACGTGCGTCGCGACAATGGTAAGATCCTGGTCGTAGCAGGCCCAGGCCTTGTCCACACCGGTGCCTCCGAATACCTCGTCGAGATGATCGAGAAAGATTATGTGCAGCTTCTCTTTGCCGGGAATGGCTTGGCAGTCCATGATATAGAGTCCGCCCTTTACGGCACTTCCCTGGGCGTTTATCTGGAAAAAAAGATCCGCGCGGTCGAAGGACACGAGCACCACCTTTGGGCGATCAACTCGATCAGAAAGGCAGGAGGGATCCGGCCAGCAGTAGAGCAAGGATTGCTAACTCGCGGAATCTTTTACACCTGTGTAAAAAAGGGAGTCGATTTTCTCCTGGCCGGCTCCATCCGCGATGATGGCCCTCTTCCTGATGTGATCACAGATACCCTCAAGGCCCAGGATCTCATGCGTGAGAAGGTGCGCGGGGTGGGCTTGGCCCTCATGATGGCAACGACCCTTCATGCCATCGCCACCGGGAATCTCCTTCCCGCAAGTGTCAAGACGGTCTGCGTGGACATCAACCCTGCGGTAGTAACCAAATTGGCCGATCGTGGAACCTTCCAGGCCATGGGGCTAGTCACCGATGTGGAGCCCTTTTTAAGAGAACTTTGTCAGTATTTAAGCTAGGGATAGCGGTCAGCCATTAGCTTTCAGCTAAGAGCCGTTGGCTGACCGCTGATTGCTGATAGCTTGTTAGCACTATGCGACTGCTCATGTGTCCGCCGCTCTTTTATGGCATCGAATACGAGATCAACCCTTGGATGAGTCGCAGCCGTCAGAGCGATACCCAGCTAGCTCAGGAACAATGGAAACGATTGTATCGCCTCCTCCCAGACCAATTTGCCATAGAGATTGCCTTGGTAGAACCGAGGCAAGGCTTTCCCGACATGGTCTTCACTGCCAACGCAGGATTGGTATGGAAAAACAAATTTATCGTGAGCAATTTCCGTTATGATGTAAGACGTCGGGAGGCCCCATCTTTCCAGAACTGGTTCGAAGTCAGAGGTTATGAAATCTTTCATCTCCCTGAAGAGAACTTCTTCGAAGGAGAAGGAGACCTGCTTCTGTGCGAGGACCTCTTCTTTGCCGGATACCATATCCGCTCTGATGTCATCTCGCACCAGAAGGTGGCGGAGATCGTTGAGCGCGAGATCCTCTCCCTGGAGCTCACCAATGAGTGGTTTTATCACCTGGATACCTGTTTTTGCCCTTTGGGCAATGGCCTGGCGCTATTTTATCCTGCCGCTTTTGATTCCTATGCCTTAAAAGTATTGGAGAACAACATCGAGACTCTCATTCCAGTTCCGGAAGGCGAGGCCAGGCGCTTTGCCTGTAATGCGATTGTCGTAGAGAAAAATGTGGTCATGAACGACGGCTGTCCTGAGATCCGCGACAGATTAAAATCCTTGGGGTTTTCTGTCTTTGAGACCCCGCTCGGTGAATTCATTAAGGCCGGCGGCAGCGCCAAGTGCCTAGTATTGAAAATTCCCCACGATGAAAAACTAGACCAAGATTAAACTCTCTAGCTTCAGCCGACTCAACTGCGAAAATGTGATGTTCAAGTCCCAAGCTCTATCGTTCAGAGGGGGGAAACCTGGAGGGCGCAGACGGACGGAGTTCAAAACGTTCAACCTCAGCCACAATACATTTTCCGCCAGAGGCGGATCAGCCTAAGTGTTGTGGCCGAGGCTGATCCGCAAAAGCTTTGTGGCGGAGTTCAAGGCGCTTTAAACGATTTGAACTATTTGAACGACTTGAACTATTACTGAGCTTCCCGAGGAGACCACACTTTTTGATGGCGAGTCGTTGCGGGCTTGACACAACCTTTATTTTATGAATTAAGAGGCGAATTGACTCGCAAAGGGAGGCTATCGCTAGGGTAAGGATGTTGTATGTTGGAAATGCTTAATTCACTTGTCGCAGGTTTTTACCAGGTGCTTACCTGGTCCACCATGAGCCTGATGCTTATTGGGATAGTGGTCGGCTTCATCGTAGGAATTCTGCCCGGTTTAGGAGGACCTACGGCCTTGGCCCTAATGCTGCCTTTTATCTTCAAAATGACAGCCGTCGAGGCCTTTGCATTCCTCTTGGGGATGGCGGCAGTAACGGCCACCACTGGGGACATAACCTCCGTTCTCTTTGGTGTGCCAGGCGAGCCAACCACCGCCTCCACTATCGTTGATGGCCATCCAATGGCAAAAAAGGGTGAAGCGGGTCGCGCCTTAGGGGCCGTGCTGATGAGTTCTATGGTAGGCGCCGTCTTTGGCGCCTTTGCCCTTGCTCTGGCCATTCCGGTTATCCGTCCCCTGGTGCTTACCTTTGGCTCACCGGAATTTTTCATGATCGCGCTCTTGGGCGTTACCTTCGTCGCTTCGCTTAGTGGAGAGGCCCTCTTGAAAGGCCTTATCTCAGGGGGATTAGGTTTGATGCTCGCGACGATAGGATTAGACCCAATATCAGGGATACAACGCTTTACCTTTGGCCAGCTATTCCTCTGGGATGGAATCGGCCTGGTTCCCGTCACTATTGGGTTCTTTGCTATCCCCGAAACCATAGAGCTGGCGGTCCTGGGAACAAGCATCGCTCAGCAAGAGGTGGGCAAGTTGGGCGGTGTGATGGAAGGGGTTAAAGATACCTTTCGTCATTGGTGGCTGGTCATTCGGTGCAGCGCTATCGGAACTTTCTGCGCCATAATTCCTGGAATGGGGGGGGCGACGACTCAGTGGCTGGCCTACGCCCATGCCGTCCAAAGCTCCCCGGACAGGGAACGGTTCGGCAAGGGGGCCGTAGAGGGCGTTTTAGGCCCAGGGGCGGCTAACAACTCCACCTTGGGAGGTAGTCTGATTACCACAGTCGCCTTCGGCGTTCCCGCGAGCGTGATTATGGCAATCCTCCTTGGGGCCTTCATCATACAGGGGTTGGTGCCTGGCCCCGATATGCTCATCCCCGAGCCGAAAGGTCGCCTTTCCTTAACCTTCTCCTTCGTCTGGGTCATCATTATTTCCAACATCGTCACAGTGGCAGCTTGTTTTCTCTTTTTGAATCCATTGGCAAAAATAACCCAGGTACGGGGAAGCCTTCTGATCCCGTTCATCTTGCTGCTGGTTTATCTCGGGGCCTTTGCGGAAAAAAATGCCTTCGAGGATATGATCGTAGTATTGTTTTTCGGCGCGCTGGGATGGGTGCTGGAGAAGTTGGGGTGGCCGCGACCTCCGTTGCTTCTTGGTCTGGTCTTGGGACCATTAATGGAGAACAGACTCTTCCTCGCCACTGATAATTACGGACTCGCCTGGATTTGGCGTCGAGGCGTCCTGATTATCGCTGCGGTCATGCTAGCCGGTATATTTTATCCTGTGATTAAGGAGAGATGGCGGAAGGAAGAAGGCGAAAGTCAGCCGGCGAAAGCGAATGCGGCAAGTCAGGATGAGAGAGTGGCCTCTCCGCTTAGCTGGGAAACGCTCTTTAGCCTCCTTATCGTAGTCGCTCTTGGCGCGGCTCTGTGGCAGAGTAGGAATTTCGGTTATCGCGCCGGCCTCTTTCCATGGGCGATCGGCTCTCCGATTCTAATCCTAGCTATCGCCCAACTGGCTCTGGACCTCATGGGTAAGGGTCGAAGGAGTGGGATGGGAAGTATGGTGGAAATTGGGCTGGAGCAGCCGAAGAGTCTGGTTTACCGTCGCACGGCCAGCATCTCAGGCTGGATCATAGGCTTTTTCGTAGCGATATGGCTGCTCGGCTTCTCTCTCGCGGTTCCCGTGACTACGGTTCTCTATCTGAAAATTGCCGGCAGAGAGAAGTGGCCGATCACCCTTATCCTGGCCTCCGTCGCCTGGGCGTTCTTGTATGGTTTGTTCGAAGTTATGCTGCATGTCCCCTTTCCTGATGGACAACTCTTCCTCTGGCTAAAGTAAAGAACCAGACAGAGACAGAAACGCCTTGGGGTATTGGAGTACTGGAGTATTGACTGAAGCATTACTCCAACACTCCATCACTCCATTACTCCAGTTGTCTTTCTATCTCTGTCCCTGTCTCTATCTCTTAGGGCCCTCCATACCTTCTCAGGGGTAAGCGGGAGATCACAAATCCTCACGCCGGCAGCTTTGTATACTGCGTTGCCAATAGCTGAGGCAACTGGAAGGAGTCCGCCCTCGCCTGTCCCTTTAGATCCGTAGGGTCCCGGGCCGTTGCGGTTTTCGATTAGAATGGTCTCAAACTCTTTAGGCAGGTCTCGAAAATCCGGCACACGATAGTCGACCAGATTGGGATTCACGGGCTGGCCATCCTTATAAACCATCTCCTCAAGAAGGGTATGCCCAATCGCAAACATGACGGCGCCTTCGTCCTGGCCGACGCACTGCACTGGGTGGATGGCCTTGCCGACATCCGCGAGCGAGACATACTTTAGAATTTTGATCTCTCCGGTATCGGGATCTACCTCGACCTCCACCCCTCCCCAACTAATTTCCCAAAAGGTCGTAGGGGAACCCAAAACTGCCTTTGGGCTCTTCTTGTCTTGGTATGAGCCCCTCCCGATAATCTCTCCTGCCCTGGCGCCAAAATATTTGGTCATGACCTCCCCATAGGAGACGCTTTGACCTTTCCGGTTGTAGACTCTGCCATTTCTGAGGGAGAGGCGATCGGCTCTGTCCTTGAGTGGCTTTGCAGCCGCTCGGAGAAGTTGTCTCTTGACATCCTGGGCGGCTCTTTGCACGCAAAGACCCATGACCACCGTGGAGCTGCTGGCATTGGTGGCTGGATCATAAGGAGTCGCATTGGTGTCTAGCTGTGCCACGATGACCCGCTCTAACGACACGCCTAGCTCCTCTGCCACCACCTGGCTTAACGCAGTGCGAGCCCCCTGGCCAATCTCTACTGTACCGGTTAACAGAAAAATGCTGCCGTCGGGAGTCATTTTCACTACGGCAGAAGCGATTTTATAGGTTCCCCCGCCATCCTTCATGCAGCAGCTTAGTCCCTTGCCCCGGTTGGGTCTGCCGCTTTTCCGCTTCCAGCCTATGGCCTTCGCCGCGCGGAGCAATCCCTCTTTGAGGTCGCAATCCACCGGTGTATCTCCAGGCGTGTATTCCTCTCCCTTTTTCAGCAGATTCTTAAGACGGAAATCCAGAGCGTCGATGCCCAGTCTCTCGGCTATGATGTCCATCTGGGATTCGTAGGCCCACGTGACCTGGGGGGTACCGAACCCACGGAAGGCCCCGGCAGGTACCGTGTTGGTATAGACCGTGTAGGCGTCGGTTCTCACATGAGGGATGCGGTAAGGACCGAGCGCTCGATAGCCAGCTTTTTGCGTGACCCGAGGGCCCGCATCCGCGTAGGCCCCTGTATCCATGTAGATCTCACACTCTCTGGCAATCAAGCGTCCATCACGGCTAACTCCAGTCTTGATGCGAAAGCGCGCCGGATGGCGCGTGACGGTTTTGAAGCTCTCCTCAACGGAATGTGTGACCTTGACGGGTCGACGGGCCTTCCAAGACAAGGCTGCAACGAGCGGCTCCGTCTTGACCGAGAGTTTCCCGCCATAGCCCCCGCCGACATAGGGAACGATAATGCGCACCTTATTGAGTGGAACGTGGAAGATCTCCGCTAAATGCTCCCGCAGCGTAAACGGATCCTGAGTTGAGGCCCAAAGCGTGAGCCTGTCTCCATCCAACTGGGCAACGGTTGCATGGGGCTCCATAGAATAATGCTGCACGCGCCCGAAGGTGAAGGTATCTTCAAAGATATGATCGGCTTTCTTGAACCCCTCAACAATATCCCCCTTTGCATAGCTAAAACGGTAACAGATGTTGGTCCCCCTGAACTCCTTCGGAGGCTCGTAGTGATAGCCATGGAGTTCCCCGCTGGTGGAGGCAGCCTCGTGGACCAACGAGGCATGAGGCTTAAGGGCCTCCTCGATAGTCGTAACGGCCGGAAGCTCCTCATACTCCGCCTCTATCAGGGTTAGCGCCTCATTGGCCGTGGTCTCATCCACCGCAGCTACCGCCGCCACCGGATCACCGACATACCTGACTTTATCGACGGCCACGATAGGCTGGTCTTTGTATGCTGCGCCAAAGAGCTTGAACCCAGTCACATCTTCCCTGGTGAGAACCGCAATGACGCCAGGCAGCCTCTCGGCTTTGCGGGTATCAATCCTGACCAACCTGGCATGGGGAAAGGGGCTCCTTAAAATTTTTCCATAAGCCATTCCGGGGAGCTCGATGTCACTGGTATAGGTGGCCTTTCCGGTAACTTTTTCCTTTCCGTCTAGACGGGGCTGCGCGCTGCCAACGATTTTCAGAGTTTCTGACTTGCCCATCAACCTCCCTCTTCCTCTTTACTTTGCCTCCTTGATCTCGATCTTTCCCACGCGTTTGATAGCGGCGGCGAGCATGGTGGCATCTTTATCCCAGAACTTCTGAAATTCGGGTGCATCAAGGTAAGTGATGGGGGTCTCGATTTTATCCATAGCGGCCTTGAACTCAGGGGTCTTCACGGCCTGCCTGACCGCGTCGCGCAAGGTCTTCACCACAGGCGCTGGAGTTGCGCTGGGGACAAAAAGGCCAGCCCATATATAGAACTCGATGTCGTAGCCCAGCTCTTTGAAGGTAGGAACATCCGGCAGTGCCTCTATCCGCTTTGCTCCCCATCCGGCCAAGGGGCGTAGCTTCCCGCCTTTTATGTGGGGCAGGACCACGGCTGGTCCGGAGGCAAGAACATCGACGTGTCCCCCTAAGATCGCAGTCAGGGCTGGACCTCCTCCCGAGTAGGGAATGTGCTTAAGCTTAATAGCGGCTGCATGGGCAAACATCTCAGTGGCCATATGCAGGGTTCCGTAAACGCCTGACGAGCTGAACGAGATCCCTTCAGGGCGCTTCTTAGCGTCATCCACGAACTCCTTCACGCTTTTCCAGGGTCGTTCGGCCCGGACCACAAAGACTGTAGGGTCAGCAGAGATCAGAGCAATAGGGGCAAGCTGGTCCATCGTATAGGCTGGCTTGCGGTCAAAGAGTTTATCGGCCTCAGGAATGATGGAGATGCTCGAGAGCGCCATAAGAATTGTGTAGCCGTCGGCCTTGCTGTTAGCTGCAAAAGACATCCCCACTGCTCCACCGGCGCCGGTCTTGTTCACCACCACCACTGGCTGTTTGAGGATCTTCTCCATTACCGCTGCGACTGGCCGCCCTGTAAGATCAGCCACCCCTCCGGGCGGAAAGGGAACCACCATCTGTATGCCCCGAGAGGGATAAGGTTCTTGGGCTTCGCCTGTGTGCACGATGAATAAAGGGGCAAAGACAAGACTGAAAAGATAAACACGCTTCCATAAACGTTTCATCGGTTTGTCCTCCTTAACTGATTTCCGATTTTAGATTCTTACTCGCTCTTCTCCCCCAAGGCCAGCCGCGCCCGCCAATCGAGACCGCGCCGGAGCAATGGCCTGAGACCCAGGATAAGGAGAGCAAAAGCCACTACAAGCATAGTGGCCGCAATCGGCCGTTCGACAAAGATCGTATAGCTGCCGCGCGACATGGCCAAGGATTGTCTCAGGCTCATCTCTAGCATAGGTGCCAGAACTAAACCAAGGACAATCGGCGCGGTTTCAAAGTCAAACTTGCGCAGGAGATAACCGAGCAGCCCCATAAGGCTCATGATCCAAATGTCCAGGACACTACCGTTGACCGCGTAAACTCCCAGCACACAGAAGAGGAGAATAGAAGGGTAAAGGATGCGGTAGGGTATGCGCAGGAGATTGACGAAGAGACCCACAAGGGGGAGGTTCAGGATCAGAAGGACGACATTTCCCACATACATGCTAGCGATGAAGCCCCAAAAGAGTTCCGGGTGCTGCGGGATGAGGAGAGGGCCGGGGCTCACCCCGTGAATCATCATGGCTGCCATCATCACCGCCGGGATAGGTCCGGAAGGGACCCCCAAGGCGAGCATAGGGACAAAGGCGCCGCAGACGGCTGCGTTGTTCGCCGATTCGGGTCCGGCCACGCCCTCGATCGCCCCCTGGCCAAAGCGTTCCGGATGCTTTGAGAGCTTACGCTCCAAGGTGTAGGAGACAAAGGTTGAAATGATGTGGGCTGAGCCGGGGATGAGGCCCATGAGAAAGCCGACTAGGGTGCCGCGACCGATGGGCGCGAACGAGGCACGCCATTCTTCGCGTGACGGGAGGAGGTCGCGAAGGCGCGGCTTTAGAACCTCCGGCGGAGTCGCTTGACCGGCAGTAGCCAGGATTTCAGCAATGCCGAAAAGCCCGACCGCGACTGGGACCACGCCGATTCCGTCACCCAGCTCCACTAGGCCATAGGAGAAACGAAAAAAGCCGCTCATGTGGTCAATGCCGATCATGCCCAACAGGAGTCCCAGGACCGCCATGGCCAGCGACTTGATCATGGAGCCACTACCCATGTAGCCCAAAACTAGTAGACCTAGAATGAGCAGGGCGGAATACTCTGGCGGGCCAAAGCGCAAGGCGAATTGGGCCAGAGGGGGTGCGAAGAACATAAGGGCTACGACGCTTAGCGTCCCTGCAATGTAAGAGCCGAAGGCGGAGATTCCCAAAGCCGGGCCTGCTCGTCCCTTGCGCGCCATAGCATAACCATCCAGGCAGGTGACCACAGAGGCTGCCTCGCCAGGTATGCGCATGAGGATGGAAGTAGTAGAGCCTCCATACATTGCCCCGTAATAGATCCCCGCCAGCAACACAATGGCGGTGGTCGCGCTCAGGCCGAAAGTCGCGGGCAACAGAAGACTTATGCCTGCCAGAGGACCGAC
>JBOHVJ010000395.1:0-8811 GCA_050735075.1 Binatia bacterium | reverse complement strand
AACTATTTGAACGACTTGAACCATTGCTGTATCTGCTGCCCAGTTTATACCCTCTATTGCTCCCTATCTGTCAAGCCATAGACGGCTCTACTTCGAAAAGTGTGGTTGCAAGGTCAAGCGGAGGGGGCCTACCCCTCAGCGGGAGCCGATGGGTCTCTACTTCTCTGCCCCCAACTACTTAACCTGATCTGCCGCTCCCCTCTGAGTTAGTTCAGTGTCGGACGTCTCCCCTGCTTCGGTGCAGGCCCCCTCCGCAGTCCCGAGCTGCATCGTTGCGAGGGGGGGGAAGCCTGAAGGCCTGAGGCACAGGAGCGAGGAGGTAGGAGCAGGCCCTGACATAGGGAGAAACCACCCCAGGGGAGGTCGGCGTGGTGGTCCTCAAGGCACAGGCCTATTGACTCAGGCCGGAAGGCTTCCCCCCCGAGGAAAGACCACACTATTTAACGGAGAGCCGAAATGGAGGACAGGAGACTGATGACGGAAGACCGGTCTCTGTCTCCGATCCTTGGTCTGCCTTTGTCTTGGCTCAAGCGTTGTGCTTGACACTAGGGTGCCGTCTTAATACAAGTTTCGTCTGAGCTTAGGTGCCGATAGATGCGAAACTTGCCCGTAAGGTGGGGCGTCAGTCTTCCCAACCGAGGAGTTCTTTTTGGGCTCACCTCAGTGGATACTCTTATCGAGGCCGCAGTCGTAGCAGAACAGTCCGGTGTCTTCGAATCGGTCTGGTTCGGAGACAGCCTTATCCACAAACCTCGGCTTGAGTCAATGGTGATGCTTGGGGCTGTGGCTGCCCGGACTCAAAAAGTGCGTCTGGGGACCATGTGCATGGCGAGCTTTCCGGTTCGCCATCCCGTGCTGCTTGCCATCCAGTGGGCAACCTTGGACCAGATCTCCAAGGGAAGGACAGTCCTTGGAGTCTGCATCGGAGGCGGACATGGACCTGAACTTAGAGCCTTCGGGATGAAGCGCGCTGAGCGAGTGCCGCGTCTTAGAGAGGCCATCACCCTTCTAAGGAAGCTATGGGGTGAGGAGGAGATCAACCACAAAGGCCGGTTCTATACTCTGGAGGGAGTCCAGATTCAGCCGAAGCCAGTTCAGAGACCTTGTCCCATTTGGATAGCGGTAAGTCCGGATAGAAAGATTGTCGGCGATATCGGCATGGAACGGGCGATGCGGCGAGTGGTGACTTTGGGTGACGGCTATATCACTATAGGGGTTACGCCCGCTGAGTTCCGACGGCGCTGGGAACTGATGGAGAAGATTGCTGAAGAAGAGCAAAAGGACCTTTCGAACTTTGAGACCTCGATTCACGGCATGATCAATATCAATGACCATAAGCGGTCTGCCTATGAGGAATCGAGCTTCTACTTCGATCATTACTACGGTCCAGGCGCAGTATCTGATGAGACTTTGAAGCACTGGCTCGCTTATGGATCTCCTGAGGAATGCACCGCTTTGATCCAGAGCTGGATTGATATGGGGATCACAACACCGGTGTTGCGCTTCACCTCACGTGACCAGTTGGGCCAGATCCATCGATTCATCGACGAGGTGCTGCCGCTCTTGCACTTGAACCAAAGACAGGTAGGCTGGTGAAAAGGAATTGGATTCTGGTTTCTGGGTTCTGGGCTCTTCAGTTTTTTCTCTCCTCCTGCGCGTCAGAGATCATTGAAAAGCAGCAGGAGCAAATCCGCCTCCAGCAGGAGGAGATCGCCCGTCAGCGAAAAGAGATTGAAGAACTCGTGGGTGCTCGGCAACAGGAAGAGAAAAAAAGGCAGGACTGCAATCGAGCCTTTCGCGACTTCGAGAGGGCACAGGCAGTTAAAAATCCCCAAGAGGCCGTCGCTCTCTACCGTGGGGGTCTTAAGCTCTGTCCCGACGATGATGTGGCTCATTACGAGCTGGGGAAGATCCTCCGGGGCATCGGACGGACGCAAGAGGCCAAGGAGGAGTTTGAGGCTGCGCTCAAGGTTAATCCAAACTTCTTCGATGCCAAGCGCCAGTTGGAAACGCTGCAGGTTAGATGAAGGGTTAAAGGGTTTAAGGGTTCAAAGTTCGGGGTCCAACAGCCTTATGAAAAACTCTCCATTCACCCTTCGACCAAGCTCAGGGCGAACGGAGAAATCACGCAATCATTGATAATTTTCCGTTCATGCTGATCCCTCGACAAGCCTGTCCTGAGTTCATCGAAGGGCTCGGGACTAAAGGCGCAGTCGAGGGAGGCCTGCCCTGAGCGAAGTCGAAGGGTCGAAGCATGCAAACCAACAGCCTGTCAACATCAGACATCGAATGTTGAAGGGTCTGTGAGGAGGCCAGGAGGATGAAGAAGATATTTCTCTTGCTATTATCTTTGTGGCTGCTTGCGTTCCAGGCCCATGCCATTAACGAAAAAAAACTCATCGACATGACCTATCCCTTTGCGGAGGAGACCTTGCATTGGCCCACCGCTCAGCCCTTCAAGCTGGAGAAGGTCAATGAAGGGATGACTCCTCAAGGCTTCTGGTACTCCTCTTATAACTATAGCGCCTCGGAGCATGTCGGGACCCATTTAGATGCCCCGTTTCATTTTGCCCAGGGGAAATGGACTACGGATCAAATCCCGCTTGAAAAGACTATTGGCCCTGGCGTGATCATCAATGTGAGGGGCAAGGCAGAGGCGAATCGTGACTATCAATTGCAGGTGGTCGATATACGCACATGGGAGAGGAGGCACGGTAAGATCCCGCCTGGAGCGATTGTGCTCATGTACAGCGGCTGGGGAAAATTCTGGGGCGACCGCAAGAGCTATTTCGGCACGGATCAGCCGGGCGATGTCGCTAACCTCCGCTTCCCGGGCTTTTCAAAAGAGGCGGCGGAGTTTCTCATCAAAGAGCGAAAGATCGACGCCGTAGGGATTGATACTCCGAGCATCGACCATGGTCCCTCGCTGGATTTCATTGTCCATCAGATTTTCGGTCGTGCTAATGTTCCCATTTTTGAAAATGTCGCCAACCTGGATCGTCTACCGCCGAAAGGGACGACGATCTTTGCTATCCCCATGAAGATCAAGGGCGGCAGCGGCGCCCCTTTAAGAATCTTTGCGTTGTTGCCCTAGGTAGCAGGTTCCGGGTTTCGGCAGGCTGTTGAAAACAACTTGCGTCACCCTTCGAGAGCCTCAGGGTGACCGGCTAAGTATGCGAATCTACGTTAAGCGACCGTTCGCCCTGAGCAGTGTCGAAGGGCGGACGGCGCTCAGGACAGGCCTGTCGAAGGGTGAAGAAGAGTCTACCGTTCTCTTCCTGCCAAGCTACGCATGTGGGCTAGGCCGGTTCTGATTCTATTGCCCAAGGCCGACACGCCTAACGAGTCCCAAAGCCTCGCCCTTCCCAAATCGTCGAACAGGGAGTAGGCGACCGGTGTGATGAGCAGCGTGATGAGAAGCGAGAGGGCTTGGCCGCCGATAATCACCTTTGCCATGGACGCACGGGCAGCTGCGCCCGGCCCGGCCCCGAAAGCAATGGGGAGCATGCCGAAGATCAGCATGAGCGTTGTCATCAAGATGGGGCGCAGCCGGGCGTGGTTGGCCTCAATGATGGCCATGTTCCCCTCCATTCCTTGGGCGCGTAGTGTGTTGGTGTAGTCGATTTGCAAGATGCCGTTCTTTTTCACGATACCGAAGAGCATGAAGAGACCGAACATCGCGTAGATGTCCAGCGGCTGGCGCAGCATGATGAGGGAGAAGAGGGCAAACGGTAACGTCAACGGCAAGGCAAGCATGATCGTGATCGGGTGGAGGAAGCTTTCAAACTGAGCCGCCAGGACCATGTACATAAAAATGAAGCTCAGCAGGAAGGCGATGGCGAAATTAGTCATCGTCTCTCCCAGCACCTTGGCCCTGCCGGTGAAATCTGCCGTATAGGTCGGCGGCAGGTTGATTTCCCTCACGATGCTTTGAATCTTTTCTACCGCTTCTCCCAAGGGGAGGGACGGCAGTAGGTTGACTACAATGGTTACCTTACGCTGGCGATTATAGCGGTCGATCTGTGAGGGGCCAAGCTCCTCGCGTAGGTTCACGAGGTTGGCGACCTTCACGAGCTGTCCATTGTGCGCCGGAACTGAGAGATTCATGACCGCCTGAGGGTCATTCCTCTTTTCTTTGATCGATCTCAGCCAGATATCGTACTGCTCGTCCTCTTCCTTGTATTTGGAGAGTGGTTGTCCGCCGACGAAGGTTTGGAGGGTTGAGGCAATCTCTTCGATCTGGATGCCGAACTCTGAGGCTTTTTTGCGGTCGATGAGCGTTCGCAGTTCCGGTTTGCGGACCGAAAGCGTTGTGTCGATGTCCACGAAACCGGGTATCTCACGCATGCGCGCCATGATTTTAGCGGAATATTCCTGGAGTCTCTCCAGGCTGGGACCGCGCAGGTTGAACTCCAGGTCGGTTGCCCGAACACCGCCGCCGACAAAGATATTGACCCCCTGAACGCTCACCCGAAGGTCAGGATAGTCGGTGAAGATTTTTCGCGCGTCCGCCATGACGTGGAACTGGCTGTAGTCTCGGTCCTTGAGATCCACGAGGCGGACATAAATCGAGCCGGTGGTCACATCTCCCTCTCCGGGCTTCACTCTACCGCTGGTGTCCCCAATCGTGGTGAGGATGTTGGTGACTCCTCGGAGTCTTTTGACCTTCCCTTCCAGCTCTTTGAAAAGGCGGTTGGTCTCCTCCAGCGTATAGCCGCCGGGGGTCTGGATGAAAATTTCAAACTCGCTTTGGTCGTCTGTGGGGATAAAAGTCTTCCCGACGCCGTAAAAGAGGGGGATGGTCCATAGCACGGTTACAATGCCCGTCACGACGACCACCCAGCGGTGCTTTAAGGACCAGGCGAGGATCCAACCGTAGGACTTATCTATCCAGGAGTAGAAGAGACTCTGCTTGGAGGATTTTCCCTTATGCTTGAGCTTGAGAAAACGGGAGCTAAGCATGGGAGTCAGAGTGAAAGAGATTAAAAGAGATATCGCCACGGCAAAGGCGACGGTGATTCCAAAGCTTTTGAAGAAACGTCCCACCCGTCCGGCCATGAAAGCCAACGGCACGAAAATGACCAGAAGCGAGAGCGTCGTCGCCATAACTGCCAGGGCAATTTCTTTGGTCGCCCTGGAGGCGGCGCTCATGGGAGACTCGCCTTTTTCCTCGGTGTGGCGGAAGATGTTTTCCAATACCACAACCGCGTCGTCGATAACGATCCCGACAGCTAGGACCAGAGCCAGCATGGTGATGTTGTTGAGGGTAAACCCCATGGTGCGCATCAACGTGAAAGTGGAGACGATCGAGGCCGGGATCGCGATAGATGCGATCAGCGTGCTGCGCCAGTCATGCATGAAGAGCAAAACCGTCAGGGCAACCAGGATGGCGCCGAGGATCAAGTGAAACTTGACCTCTCCAAAGGAGGCCTTGATGAATCGGGACTGGTCGATGATTACCTCGCTCCGGATATCGGGGGGGAGGACAGACCTTAGCTGCCGGAGGCGGGCCTTGACCCGATCGACGACTTCGACGGTGTTGGTGCCGGATTGTTTTTTTACGATCAGTTGGACGGCATTCTCCCCGTCGAGTCGAGCGAGGCTGCGCGACTCCACGACGCCGTTTTCCACAGAACCGATATCCCTGATCATGATCGGGCGGCCCTGGAAGTTGGCCACAATGAGGTCGTTAAAGTCCTCTGCCCTTTCGATCCGCCCCATGGTGCGGAGCACGAGCTCGCGCCGGTCTTGATCCACCCGACCTCCGGGAACCTCAACGTTCTGGGCCTGAATCGCCCTCTTTACCTGACTGATCGGGATGTTGTAGGCCGCGAGCTTGTCGGGGTCGACGAAAATATTGACCGCCCTTTCTTGTCCCCCTATCAGGATGACTGCTCCAACGCCACGGAGGGTCTCAATGTCTTCTTTGATCTGTTTCCTTGCAAACTCGGTGACCTCGCGGAGGTTCCGCCTTCCGGAGACCGCGATGGTCATGACCGGTTTGGCATCGATGTCGAACTTTTCAATCACGGGTGGGTCCGTTCCGACCGGCAGCCGAGAGAGGATCGTGGAGACCTTGTCGCGCACATCCTGGGCAGCTACATCGCCGTCTTTCTCCAGCACAAACTGTACGATAATTGTGGAGATCCCTTCTTTGGTCACAGACCGAAGCTCATCGATCCCATCGATCGTATTGATGATCTCCTCGATGGGCTTGGTCACCGAGGTCTCCATCTCCTCTACGCTGGCCCCCTTAAGGGTGGTCGTCACCGTGACCGTAGGCAGATCCACGTTGGGGAAAAGATCCACTCCCAGGCCTGCATAGGAGAACATACCCAGAACCACCAACGCCATGATGAGCATGGTGGCAAAGACAGGGCGTTTAATGCAGATGTCAGCGAGACTCATCGCTTTTCTCCTGTTTTTTCCGGTGGCATGACAGGTCCTCTAACCTGGACAGCAGCGCCATCGGTAAGACGGGTGAGACCAGAGATCACCAACAACTCGCCCGGCTTTAATCCCGCCGTTACCTCCACTTCGTTGTTTCCCACCCGCACGCCGGTTTGAACCACGCGCTCCCTGGCAATCCCGGTTTCCGCCACGAAGACTTTGGTCACACCGGCAAAGTTAACCAGGGCCTGCTGCGGAACGGTCAGCGCGTTAGGATCGATGTGGGTGAATATGGATGCCTTGGCGAAGAAGTTGGGTTTAAGGTGGCGCCCCTGGTTCTCCACCAGACCTTCGACCAAGAAGGATCGACTCGCCACTTCTACGGACGGGCTGATACGCGTAAGTTTTCCCTTGAATACCTTCTCGGGAAACGCATCCACTCTGACCTCGACCATTTGCCCACTGCTGATCTCCGGCGAGAAACGCTCCGGAATCATTCCCTTCAGCTTCAGGGGATGGTCCTGGACAATAGTAAAGAGCTGGGTCGCCACCTTCACGTACTCGCCTGCAGCGACGAAACGCTTGCTAATGGAGCCCGGAAGCGGCGCGGAGACCGTGGTGTCCCGCAATTTCTTTTTCGCTGCTCCCAATTGGGCCTCTTTGCTATAAGCATTGGCCACCAGCGCCCTGGCCTCCTCTAAGCTGTTTTTGTAGCTGGCTAAAGCGGTCTTGGCGCGAGTCTCCGCCGCATCATACTCCTGCGCTGATATGACCTTGTCATCATAAAGGGTCTTCATCCGCTTCAGGTTGATCTGAGCGTTGTCCAGCTCGGCCTTGGCCTTGAGCACTAAAGAGGATTTGGCGATATCAAAATCGGGCGGCGGGATCTTCTCGAGTCCCAGCTTGGCGAGGGTCTCCTTAAGGCTCCCCTCAGCCTGTTCCACAGCGAAGCGGAATTCCATGTCCTGAATTTTCGCCAACACCTGTCCTTGACCCACCCGGTCGCCTAAGTCAGCGGCAATAGAGGCAATCCGGCCTTCCACCTCACTCGAAACCGTCACCTCATCATGAGCGTGTAAGGTGCCGACAAATTCAACCGTGCGCTGTACCTTTTGGATGCGCACCGGAGTTACAGTTACCGGAAGGGCGGCTTCCTTAAGTTCCTTTTTTCTCGCGTTGGTTGCGGAACTCTTCTCTCCACAACCCGCGAGGACAAGCGCCAGCCCACAAGACATCAACAAGTATAGATTCACTCTTCTCATCTCCGTCAATTGTCAAGCGTCATTCGTGTAAGACTTCTCTCAGACTGTTGAAAAACTCTTCGTTCACCCTTCGACACGCCTGTCCTGAGCAGGCCAGCCGTCTCCTTCGACTAGCTCAGGACAAACGGCTGGAATGTCGAAGGGCTCAGAGTCTGCCCTGAGTTTAGACTATAAACCAACCTAGAACCTCGCCCACCAGGGATCGGATTCCTTTTTTGGACCTTCCACGCGGACGTTGTAGTGGTTCAGAAGACTCCCTTCGGCCAGCTTGAGCCGGGAAAGGGAGTTGTTGTAATCGATGATTGCCCTGAGCTCGGCCCCCTGGGCATCCAGCAGCCGTGATTGGAAGTCGATTACGTCCTTTTGAGTCACCAATCCAACCTCGAAACGGCGCTCTTGGCCGCGCAGGTTCTCCTCAGCAAACTCGCGGGAGAGCCGGGTGGTCTGAATCCTCTTGAAGTTGGCCTCCATGTCTCCAATGGCTTTTTCTACTTCCAAGGTTACCTTTGAGACGAGATCCCGTTGGCGCGCCTTGGCCTGGTCCAGCTCTATCCGGGCGCGGGCGAAGTTGCTTCTGGCTCGGCCATTTCCTAAAGGGAATTGCAGGACAACTCCCACGCTGTAGTCGTAGAAGTTGCCGCTGCCGAGACGGTCGATAGCGGTTCCGTAATTGCCGGGAAAGGGGTTCGTCTCCCCGGGCTTAAGCTCGCCCGCCAGACCGGTTAAACCGGCCCCTGCTTTTAAGTCCAGGCGGGGAAGGAGTTGATTCTCCGTGTATCGGACTTGGAAGGCTTGATTCTGAACGTTAAGATTGGCAGAAAGGATCTCGGGCCGGCTGGTTAAAGCATTCTCAAGGGTGTTTACTCTCATGATTTGGGAGGGCAGGACTGAGGGACTCTCCGCCGGCTCGATTCTGCGCGGCATAAAGGTGTTTTTAGGATTGAGGTTGAGAGTGAGTCTCAGATTGGTACGGGCAATTTGAAGCTCATTTTCGCCAATGATGACCAGCTCCTCCCGCCGGGCTTTCTCAGCCTGGGCCTCCGTCACTGCCACCGGCGGAAGAACTCCGGCGCGCACCCTGGCCTCAGCCCCCTTAAGTAATGCTTCGGCTAACTCGACGCCCTTCTTTTGCACTTGCAGGTTTTCCTTGGCGAAGACC
>JBOHVJ010000394.1:0-4264 GCA_050735075.1 Binatia bacterium | reverse complement strand
CGGCTTGAAGCGGACAGTTCTCGAACCCCTTGCCTTGCAGGCGAGGACGCGTCAGCTTTGCGACTAGGATTATCACTTGCTGCTTTCCTGTGGTTTGGCCTTTCTTGGATGGGAGAGGCCATGGCACAGAAGGTGCGCGTTGCTATGCCGGCCAAGAGCATGACGTTCCTCAACTTCTATGTAGGGGAAAAATTCGGGATCTACAAGGCAGAGGGCTTGGAGCTTTCTTTGGAGGTCATAAAGACTGAGGTCGGCGTGGCCGGTATGGTGGCCGGAGAGATAGACTACACGACTGCCATAGGTTCGGCGATGCGGGCAGCGGCTACCGGGGTACCGATAAAAGCCACTATGTTCAGCATGGATAGGGTCATCATCTACATGCTGGCCAAGCCGACAATCAAGTCGATCGAGGAACTGAAAGGCGGGAAGACTGTGGCTACGACAGGCCTAGTCGCGACCCCCACTTATGCGGCCCGGGTGATGGGGCGTGCTCATGGCCTCAACCCCGACAAGGATTTGATATTCATTGCCACGGGGGACGTGGCCACCTCGTTGGCTGCCCTACAGAGCGGAGCGGTGGATGTGGCCATGCTGTCCGTTCCCTTTAACTTCAAGGCCGAGGAGCTGGGGTTTCGGAACCTTGGGAGCGCGGTGGACTATCTCCGAACACCTTTTGCCGGAGTGGGGACTTCCGACGCAAAGCTTAAGGCCAACCCTGGCCAGGTCAAACGGATGATTCGGGCAACCCTCAAGGGAATGGAATATACGAAGGAGCCAGCAAACCAAGAGAGGGTGATCGGCTTGTTGATAGATGAGTTCAAACTTGACCGCAAGACGGCGGCACTCTCGCTACGAGAGATCGTCAAGGCCTTCACTAAAGATGGCACAATGCCGGATGATGCGGTGAAGGTGGAAATCGAGGAGATCCGCGAGCGGGCAAAGCTTAAGGGGGAGATCCCCGTAAGCCAGCTTGTAGATTACAGGCTCCTAAAGGAACTACTAGCCGAAATGAAGCGGTAGTGCTCTCGAGAAAGACCCCTCCAAGATACTGCGTGAGGAAAAAAGTCAGCCTAAACCAGGATAGCTGACACGATGGATAAGCCTGCTTCCAACAAGCCGAGAAAGACCGAGATACTCCTGGGTTTGTTTGTTGTTTGGCAGCTCGTCTTTGTCTTGTTGGCCAATTTTTGGGGAATAGTTCTGCGTGCACCACCGGAAATAGTTTATGAGTTTAGTGATGATCGTGGCGTAGAGGAAAGCTTTGCTGGCAACGCAGCTCTCTCTCTGCTGCTCGCTCCCACTAGTCGCTGGGAAGAATTGACCGGGCAGTGGCAAGGTTGGTCACTTTTTGCGCCGAATATTGCCGCCCGGGCCACCTTTCCGTTGGTCGAGATTCACTGGGATGAGAAAATGAAACCTGTAAGATTACGCTCCATCTTTGAACCTGCCGATCTGCTTCATTACTCACATCCGCTGGGAAGCTCCAGCCGGCTGTTTAACTATGAATGGCGTCTTTGTTTAGCCGCTCTGGCTTGGAACGATCTCGCCTCATCTCAAGAGGCCGCACCAAAGCTCCAGCAGATGGAATTTATCATCCGCATGCAATGGAAGGTTATCAGGGCGTATCTCAGGTGGCGCTTGCGCGAGTTCCAGCGCGATCATCCTGATTTGCCACCGCCCAAGCAGGTAGTTCTGGTGGTTCGTCAGTATCAAACACCTCCGCCGGGGAAATATCCCTGGTCCTGGCCGAAACCTGTTGACCTGCCGATTGCGCGTTGGCAACCGAACATCCACCTGGCAGCTAGCGATCTCCCGATCGAGATGTACGATCCTCTTCGTAAAGAGTTTGTGCGGCTTAGGCAGAAAGAATGAGCCGATCATGAGTGAGCCTTCCATTGTAGGACTTAAGCCTTGGCTGCCGCAGACCTTGGGCCGTTGGCGTTGGTGGACCGAGCCAGTCCGCGCTGAACGGCTGGCATCCTTCCGTATCGGCCTGGCGGCCATTCTCCTGATAGACGTGCTTGTGACCTACCTGCCGCAAGTTGATGACTTTTTCGGTCCCAAGAGCCTAGGTGGCCCGGAGGTATTCGCCGGAAGACGCGAGCTACCTCGCTGGAGTTGGTCGTTGCTCAGCGCTGTTGATGATTCCTGGATCTTTTATGGAACGATTATCATTTGGGCCGGCGCCGCGGCTTGCCTCCTTCTAGGTTTCTGGACAAGAACCAGTGCCTTAATTGCTTGGGCCCTGTCTATTTCCGTCATGAACCTCAACTACTATCTCCACAATGCGGGCGACCGGGTCCGGGTCGTCGAGCTTTTTTATTTGATGCTCTGCCAGTCTGGTGCCGTCTGGTCTTTAGATCATTGGTGGCGTAGGACTAAGCTCAAAAAAGATCAGGATTCTCGTGAAAACCAGGTTTCGGCAGGCGAACCAGTGTTTATCCACCCCTGGCCCTTGCGGCTTTTGTTTGTGCAGATGGCGGTCATCTACTTCTTCAGCGGCTTTTTTAAATTGATGGGTTCCCAGTGGCGGAGCGGCACCAGTCTCCATTATATTTTGGCCGATCTGGGGTGGACGCGCTTTTCGCACGCCCACCTGCCGCTACCTTATTGGGCAACGCGGCTGCTCACCTGGAGTGTGCTAATCTGGGAGATCGGATTTCCCATCCTGGTCCTCTCATCCATAACCCGAACGATTACCTTATGGATAGGCGTTGCCTTTCATGTTGCAACTGCCATCAGCCTAGAATTGGGCACATTCCCGCTTTATATGCTCTGTTTCTATCTGCCGCTAATCCCGTGGGAGCGCTATGTCGATCGTTGGCGAAGAAGGAAAGCCGGGTAGTTAGCCTCAATTCATTCTACTGAAGCGAAGAAGCGAGCTGGTGCCCCCTCGGTACCCTCGATTTTGTAGAAGGCGGCATAGAAGGGCACGCGTTTTCGGGGCAGAGCCCCTAGGTTGGTGATCCCCTCCATGATGACGATTCCCGCTCCCAGGATCACTCGATGCATGGGGAAGTCCTCGGAGGTGAAATCGGGGAGCCTCGCGCAATATTCCTCAAAGAAATCGAAGCCGATCGACTTGGGTCCCTTGGCCACGAGCCACTCGGCCGACTCCGGCGGAAAGAAAGGCGACTGGGTAAAGTAGTCGGGCCATCTGCCGTACATCTTATCCGTCCAATCGGTGCGCAGAAGGACGATATCGCCCTTTTTCACTTGGTCGGCTCCGCCGCGCTTGAGATCATCGATAGTGATTCCGTGGTTGGGATCGACAAAGGAGAGGTCAAGGGTAACTGCCTCGCCAATCACTTGATCCAGGCTGATCTCCGCCGCGGTAATTCCGTCCTTGAAAACATGGAGAGGTGAGTCGATGTGAGCGCCAGTGTGGAGACTTTGCTGGACACTTGATACCTGCCAGAAGCCCGGCCCGCGCCGGTGTGGCGTGATCTCCAGCCGCATATTCGTAGAGGGCGGGCTCAAGGTGTTGGAGTTTACGGCGACAGAGAGATCGATGAGTTTAGCCATGAATGTCTCCTCGTTCTCACAAACTTTTATACCAGTCCAAAATCTCACTTCCCGTCATGAAACGGACGCTATTATCTGGAGCCGTCTGTTTAATATATTCGAAGATCTTGTCAAAGTATTTGATGCGGTGAGGCACGCCGGTGAGGTAAGGATGGGTGGCAAGGGCCATGATCTTGGCCGTATGCGCCCCTTCTTGGTAAAGGGTATCAAAGTGATCCCGTGCCCGCTCGAAGAGTTCCGGCGAGCGGTGGTGCTGGATCGCATAGATGGGTATATCATTAAGCTCCAAGGTATAGGGTATAGAGATTAAGCTCCCACTTTTCACCTTGATCGGATAAGGCTGGTCATCATTGACCCAGTCGCACACGTATTCAATCCCCTCCTCGGCGAGAATATCAGGTGTATGAAAGGTCTCCGCCAGCCCTGGCCCCATCCAGCCTCGGGGCGCCTTTCCTGTGGTCTCCTTGATCAATTGGATACTTCTTCTTATGACGTCCCGCTCATCTTTCTCCAGGTTGATAGCCCTTTGGACGAAGCTATGGCCCATGATTTCCCACCCGCCCTTTACGCTCTCCTCCACTATGCGGGAATAGGACTTACATATAGAAGCATTGAGACTGACCGTCGCCTTGATCTGATGTTTATCCAGAACCTCCTTCAAGCGCCAGAATCCTACCCTCAGCCCGTACTCATTCCAGCTATAATTAGGTATGTCGGGAATGATGTTAACTCCCTGGGG
>JBOHVJ010000393.1:0-9522 GCA_050735075.1 Binatia bacterium | reverse complement strand
CGTTCGGCGGAATCGTGACACCGATTTGCTTAGCGGCTTTCAGGTTGATCACCAGCTCAAACTTCATCGGCTGCTGCACGGGCAGATCCGCCGGCTTGGCGCCTTTCAAAATCTTGTCCACGTAAGTAGCGGCACGGCGCCAGTTATCACGGAGGTCCGCCCCATAGCTCATGAGGCCCCCAGCCTCGGCAAAATCACTCGTCGAGTATATCGCCGGTAGCCGGTTCTTGACCGCGAAGTCGAAGATCAGTGCTCGATGAGTAGCCAAGAAAGGGCTTGGGACCGAAGTTAGAGCCTGCGCGCCTCCCTTTTTTGCCTCTTCGAATACCCTATCGAAATCGTCGGCCCCGGCCAGCCCAAGGGATTGAAGCCGCAGCCCCAATGCCTTGGCCGCGGCCTCCGCCTCTCTGACGCGTAGGTCTCCTCTTGCACTGCCGATTGTCCATAGGAAGCCCACTCGCGTAACCTTGGGAAATGCCTCCTTCAGCAGCTCGAGCCTTTTCCCGTCTAACTCTGGGGAAAGGAGCGATAAGCCGGTGACGTTTCCACCTGGCCTTGCCAGGCTGTCAACAAGCCCATCCTCGATCGGAGCCCCCGCGGAGGCAAAGACAATGGGGATCGTTTTGCTTGCGTTCTTGGCAGCCCGAATAGAGGCGGTAGACCTGGTGACAATGGCATCGACCTTGAGACGGACCAGGTCGGCCGCAAGCTCGGGTAGGAGATCCAGCTTCCCGTCCGCATATCGGTACTCAAGGATGATGTTCTTCCCTTCAACGTAGCCAAGCTCACGGAGACCTTGCTGAAACGCCTTATGGCCGTGCGCCGAAGCGGAAGGAGAGCCAAGTTCCAGAATACCTATCCGAGGGACTTTCTTCGCCTGCTGCGCCTCGGCTGGAAAGCTAAGAGCCAAGAGCATAGCGCATAGAGCAAGGCGAACGACTTTTTTACTCATGGTTTCGCTCCTATTTTTTGCTGACGACTGACCGCTGACTGCTGACACCTTTTGTGCGGAGCGTATCCCATGATGAGATGTTAGGTCAAGCTAAAGTCAAACTTCGGACAGAGATGGACATCGCCTTTACTTCTCATAGCATAAATGTGATAATCTTTTGTGCCCTGGGCTTTGCAGCAATACGAGGATAGCAGGGGTGAGCGTCTGGTGGAGAAGTTTTTGGATTCGCTACCTGATGACGATCGAGGGACCGTAAAAGCTAAGCTGCACTACCTAGAGGAGAAGGGGAACGAGCTAAGAGAGCCGCTTTCCAAGAGCCGTCATACTCCACGCCTTCATGAAGAAGGGCCAGAAGACCCCTCGAAGAGAGTTAGATTTGGCGAGAAAGAGAATGCAGGAGGTTTAAGATGAAAAAGGGAAGAGCTGTATCGTTGGATTTAAGACTTTCCAAGGAGATGAAGAAGCCTAGATTCGCGGCTGCCTTTCAGAAGGAGCTTGGCCGGCTTCGGCTTGCCGATACAATTGCAGGGTTAAGAGAAAAACACGGATGGACTCAGGCTGAACTTGCACGTAGGGTAGGGACGACCCAATCGGGGATAGCTCGTCTAGAGAACCCTAACTATCAGAATTACTCTCTGAAAACTTTAGAAAAGGTAGCCAAGGCCTTGGGTGTCAGATTGGTTGTGGGTCTTGAAGAAATCGGCCGTCGGGCTGCATAGTAGAAACGTAGAAGTGGTCTAGTTTGAGGACTTTTCCTTCACTTGATCACTTTGTCCGCCCGGAAAAGAACCGACTGCGGAATCGTAAGGCCGAGGGCTTTGGCAGTCTTAAGATTGATGACTAGGTCAAACTTGGTCGGCCGCTGTACGGGAAGATCAGCTGGCTTCGCGCCTGTAAGAGGTACGATGTCCTTTGGCGAGATTCCCATTAACCTCTCTCCTCGTAAGATAGTTTATAAACAATGTACAGAATTCTGTCAAGAAAAACTGTAAGAATCCTGCCCCGAGCATGAGGGCCGAACACGAGCGACGATCCTCAGATAAATCTCCCATCCCGCATCTGATAGACCTTGGTAAACGGCTCCACGGCCTTGGGGTCGTGGCTGGCCATGATGACCGTCTTACCGTGGTGCGAGGCTAAAGAGCTAAAAAGTGCCGCAATAGCTCCGGTATTTTCCGTATCGAGATTGCCCGTAGGCTCATCAGCCAGGATCAACGAAGGGTCGTTAGCCAAGGCCAGGGCCACAGCGACGCGCTGCTGCTCCCCGCCGCTAAGCTCCTCCGGTCTCTTATGGCCCTTCTCCCTAAGCCCCACCATATCGAGAAGCCCCTCGCCCCTCTTGGCCCGTTCTGATGGCTCGATTCCGGCGATCAGCATGGGCAGATCAAGATTTTCGAGCGCCGTGAGCGTCGGGATAAGATTAAAGAACTGGAAGACAAACCCTACCTTAAGGAGACGATATCGCTCCAGCTCGCGCTCTGAAAGTGAAGTCACCTTTTGCTCACCCACCTGGATTTGCCCCTCGGAAGGGTGGTCGACTCCGCCTAAGAGATTGAGTAAGGTCGTTTTACCGCAACCCGAAGGACCCATAATCGCTACAGCCTCCCCTGGCCCAACTTCCCACTGGATCCCCTTTAAAGCCTTTACCTCCTCGGCCGACGTTTTATAGAGCTTCGTCAACCCCGCTACCTTTACCGTCATTCCACGACTTTTAAAAAATCCGTTTCCACTCATTTATACCCCCTTCCTAGACAGAGACAGAGATTTGAGACAGAGAATTTATCTTGATTCTGCTGAAGAACCCCCGTTCACCCTTCGACAACGCTCAGGGCGAACGGGAATTATGCTGATAACACTGAAGATTTTCCGTTCATGCTGAGCCAGTCGAAGCATGAAAGGGTCTTTTTCAGCGGAATCTTATCTTGATCTCTGTCCCTGTCTCTATCTCTGTCTAGCTTTCCCCCATCGTCTCCCTGGCAGTTCTGCGAAAGACCCATAGGCTAAAGATCAACGCTATCCCGATGATGACCACAAAGAGCCCTAGGCTAATCCAAACCGTTAACCCAGAAATGACAAGGCGAGTCGGAAGCAAATGAACCACCGATCTAAGCTCACGCAAACCCCAAATCACATTGGTAAGTCCATAACCCGCCGCGCCAGCCACGAGGACGCCTACCACCAGGCCGAGCAGCGCCGGGGAAAGAAGGCTCGAGGCAAAAAACCTGAAGAGCAAGGCAGGCGAGGTACCACGCACCCTCAAGAGTCCCAGAGTCCTTCTGTCTTCCAGATAGTTCGTTACGGCAATAGCCATGATCGCGATTAGGGCCAGCAACACTCCCCCCACAAGGTAGATGCGCATGTTCTCCAAGGCGAGAAAGATGAACATGTCTCCCCCAACCTTCTTAAGTTCTCGTTCTAGTTCCCTGACCTCAAGGGGACGCGCCTTGAGCGTACTTGTGACTGCTTTCACGATTCCTGCCGTGTCGGCGTTCTCTTTTACGTGGACGAGCAGAAGGATGCGGGGAATGAGAACTTTTAGATCGGAGATCTTCGGGTTATCCATGGTTGCAGTCAAATAGGCATCGGTGCTGGAAAGATAGTTGAGATAGTCGATGCGAGCGGAGACATAACTCTGGCGATCCGAGATGCCTCGAGGCGGCATGCCGGGAAGAAACCCAATCACCCCACCGGACGGAACCAGGACCGGCCTTTTTTGCATATCCGCCCCCAAGAGGACCGGCTCTCCAGAACCTAGATTCCAGAATTCTGCGACCGGCGGCGAAGCGCTCACCTTCTCTCCTTTTAGCCCCTCAATGATTTGGCTGAACTTATTGTCCACACCGAGCTTCTCCTCAAAGTAAACCGTCTTTAAATAGCGTTGAGGCTCGTCTATCAGGTAAAGGGGAACGCCGCTCAGCCCATAGCCCGGGAAGAAAAATCCCGGCAACAATGCCTCAAAAATGTAATCGACGGAGAGAACTTCCTCGTGCCGCAGCGCGGCAAGCCGCTCCTTGAGCACAGTCCGGATTGCATGGATCTGCCCTCCAAGTCCCTGCTCCAGCTTTTCGGCCTCGACGAGATCATACGGGTTTAGGCTTACATGGAGTTCGCTGCCAACTTGGACGGTTGCTCCGCGCAATGCCTTGTCCTCGAAAGATTTCGCCCCGATGCTGGGATAAAGGCTGACACTGGCCATAAGGGCCACGATCAGGAGGAAGCCCGATATCCGGTGGGGTTTCAGCGACATATGCCTTAGCGACAGGCTCCACAACTTTCCTCCGGTAAAATGGGTAACCGTGCCAAGAAGCGCGCTTACCCAACGCTGGCGGGAGACCAATAGCGTCACAATGCCGTAAACGAAAAGCGGGATAGCAACGAAGTCTAAGACCCGCTCCAGCATCCGGAGCGCGACAACTAAAGATGTCCAAAAAACTCCGCTCTCTTCGTCGAGGGGGAGTGTTGTCCCGAGGGAGAAATTCAAAATCCAGCTCGCTATCTTATAAGTGCCGACAAGAAGAGCGAGAAGCTCGAGGGAAGAAAAACGGACCGTAGCTTCCGCCGCCTCTGAGACCGCTACCCGTCTCGATGCCTCTAAGGGAGAAATGGTGGTAGCGTAGCGGACCAAACGCCGGCTAATGAACAGAGCCAAGAGAAGACCTACGATCAAGAAGAGAAGCATCAGCAGCGGCCCTTGTACTCGAGACAACACGTCCCAGGAAAGCCATTTCCCCTCATACATATAAAGAGGAAGGAGCGTCCCAATGATGAGTCCTAAAATGCCTCCGATAAGACCGCCGAGACCGATAGATAAGAGCAGACTTTCCCCCAAGAGCTTCCCGGGAACGCCGCGCAAACGCATTAGCCCGAGTTTCCTCCTCTCGTTGAGGATAAGAAGCCCTGAGAGGTTCGAGGCCAGCATCCAGGCGATGCCCAGCAGCGGAATGGCGATAAGAAGCGTGGCGAGACCGATCAGGCGGGAGATCTCGGCCATCCTTTTAAGAAGAACCAAGATCGCGTTGTCCAAAAAGATCGTAGGGCTTAAGGCCTTGATCTCTCCCTCTATGTCGGCATGAAGGCTTTGAAGCCTCTCCAAAGAACCCTGGACATTCCATCCTGAGATGAGCCGTTTTCGGTCTATCCGAGCCAGGTGTACCACCTCAGGGAGATACTCTCCGGCGGTCACGTGAATATCCTCATGATCGTCGAGAGCCCCGCGGGAGAGGGCATCAAAGCGGCGGAGGATCTCAAAATCGTGCGGGATGACGAGGATCACACCGATGTAAGGGACGAATGAGATAGAGCCGATCTCATCCATGAAGTAGCGATTGACCTCTGAGCGTTCCAAACGGACCACTCCCCGAATCGGGAGATCGAAGAGACTCTTTCCATCTTTCTTCCCATGGTGGGAGGCTACCTTCACGGCAAAAACTTTCGCTCCCTGAAGGGCTAAAAAGGCTCGGCCCATATGCTGCTCCGGGCCAATCAGCGCTAGGAAGGCGCCATTGGAGTCCCTGCTTTGAGGACGCGCCTCTGGCGGAAGGAGGGCAAAATCGGTAGCTGAGAGGATCGATACCCAAGGCGAGGCCAAAGGCTTTCCGTCAACCTCTAGAATCGCCTCCGGGGGCGGCTTGGTGCGTAGAAAGGTGAGACTCTCAACCCGCTCAACTCCTTTTACAGAGCGGAGTGTAGGTGAGACCTCTTTAGAAAGAGAGAATTCGGAGGTCTGATAAAGCGCGACATCCCATGCGAGACGCGAGAGTTGATCTTCAATATAAAGTTTAAGGGCATGGCGAGAGGCGAGATTGATAGCCGCGAGTAAGCCAGCCGTTAGAAGCGTCACTACTCCGAAAGCAAGAAAGGCCCTTTGGCCTAAGATCTTTGCGAGTCGTATCCTGATGCTTGCCACTTGTATCGATTTCCGATTTTAGATTGCTGATTTTCGACTTCTAAATCCCTTGAACCCTTTATACTTCAAACCCTTTAACCTTATTCCGTTTACCTCTTTTTGACTGGTGGATAGAAGTAGTCATAATTACCTGCGTCGATCTTCCCTATCACCTCGCTGATCGTCTTCCAAGGGTTCTTGGCATAGTCCTCATAGCGACCTGGCGCATTGATGCCGGGTAGATGGGGCGACCAATCATCGCTTAACACGTCACGTGGATCGCCGTAGCGGGACGCCAGCGCGCGGATCTCCGGGCTTCGGAACGCGGTCAGCTCACCTTTATCGATGAGCGTGAGCCAGGTATTCTTAGTTCCGCGAACCCGGACCCTATAGGTCGGAAGCAGGTTATGGATATGCCAGCCGTGATCATCGGGCAGGTTGGCGCTCTTCGTAAAGTCGATCCATTCCTTAGGAAGCATAGGACTGTTGGGGCCGTGCAGCAGATTCAATCCAAATCCCCAATGGATAACGCCCGCGTTGTTACGTTCGGAGATGTTGTGGCCGTTCCGGTTTTCATCGGGGCGCTTAAAGAATTTCGGATTGGTACCAAGGCCAGCCTCGTGCAACCACCAGTAACCTGGCTCCGGCATGAATGGATAGGTCGCTTCGTTGATCTTCGGATACTTGAGAAATTCTCGCCAGAGATCGCCGTAAATTCCTCCCCCTTTCACCTCTTTAACCACCCCCTCCTTCACATGGACTTCAATTCTGGGGAAGGTCCCATAGTGGTTATTGGTTCCGGCAAATACGCCATTCACTTTGATGAGAACCGGCTTGAGCCATTTTTTTGACAACGCTGGATAATCGACTTTAGAATAAGGGAAGCCGCGTGTGGCCTGCGTCGGGTAAAGATAGAGATGGCCTTGTTGGTAGGCGCCCTCGGACCACACCTCGGCCTCCTTCTCGGTCAGAGAAAAAGTAAAGCTGGTGCCTTCCGGATCGGTCACATGAACCTGATCTACCCAAGCGAAGGATTCAATCACGCGCTCTTCGGTCAGTTTCCAAACATCGCCTGGGAAAGTTGCCGCCTTGTTCATCAGCTCCCAGTAATTGTCGAAGATAAAATTCCCTATGAGTTTCTCGCCCTGGTGCTTCATCGCTTTTCTGGTGTTAGGACGTCCGCCCCGGCGCCAGAAAACACCTTTCACGTCTGGGTATTCATCCAGATACTTGGCGAGCAGTTCTCCCATGTTCTTCTGCGAGAGCTTCGCAAATATCTCCAGGTGGCTGGGGGGGATGTCATCGTCTTTGGCGAACATCGCCTTGTAAATGTCGGGCCGGCGTTCCCGCAGCCACTTTTTCGGCACATCGGCATCGGCGAAGCGCTGCGTGATCCACGGTTTGATCTCCATGTAGCCCAGCTCCGACGTGTACCACTGATTCGCCCTGATGGCTTTTAATGCTTCCTCCCGCTTCACGCCGGCGAGTTCGTGTTCCGGGACGATGCGCACTTCCACGCCACGTTCTTTGTACGCGCGCACAATCGCCTGCATCACCGTGTCGTCAGCCGTGGGCTCCGTGATAATCGCCACCAGCGTGCCCTTTTCAACGAGTCCCAACGGAGTCCTGCCGCCGGTCTGGCGGACCGCGGCCCGGGCGAAAGGCATGATATCTTCAATCGACTTTGGCGGCTTCACATAAGAGGGAAACCGGGGCGGAGGATATTTGGTCTTTTCGGCAGCAGCAGCCAAATCGACAAATCCAAAAAAGGCCATCGCAACCATCACTACGATCCAGCGCTTCATACCTGTCTCCTAAACTGGCGACGTTCTTATCCAGTTTTTCATCGTTATGCCATTTCCTGTGTCATTCTGAGCTCCGCGAAGAATCTCATTCTTGATGCTGCGCTTCGAGATGCTTCGCTTCGCTCAGCATGACAGCTTTGGACAAACTCTTTATCGTTGCTTAACCTTCACAGGTGGGTAAAAGTATTCGTAATTCCCAGCTTCGATCTTCTTCATGACCATCGTGAGTGTCTTCCACGGGTCTCTCGCGTAGTCCTCAAATCGGCCCGGGGCATTGATGCCAGGGAGATGGGGCCCCCAGTCGTCACTCAATACCTCTCTTGGATCTCCGTAGCGGGACGCCAGCGCGCGGATCTCAGGACTCCTCAAGGCAGTAAGCTCTCCTTTATCAATCAGCGTAAGCCAAGTGTTTTTCGTTCCGCGCACACGAACTCTGTAGGTCAGAAGCAGATTATGGATATGCCACCAGTGATCGTTAGGCAAACCGTTCTGCTTGGCAAAATCCATCCATTCTTTGGACTCAACTGCTTTATCAGGCCCGTGATCCAGACGCAAACCGAAACCCCAGTGGATCACACCTGCATTGTTTCGTTCGGAGGAGTTGGTCCCGCTCATGTTTTCGTCCGGCCGTTTGAAAAACTTGGGATTGGTTCCTGTCCCTGCTTCATAGATCCACCAATAGCCCGGCTGGTCGTGGAACGGATAGGTCAGCTCGTTGATCTTGGGATATTTGAGAAACTCGCGCCAGACCTCCCCATAAAGCCCTCCGCCCTTCACCTCAGTCACATACCCGTCTTTGACGCGGACTTCAATTTTAGGGAAAGAGCCAGTGTGATTATTGGTCCCGGCAAAGACGCCGTTCACTTTAATGAGATAACGGGGATTATAATTTTTGGTAAAAGCAGGGTAGTCCACAGACGAGTAAGGGAAACGGCCGGTCGCTTGGTGTGGAAACATAAATAGATGGCCTTGCTGATAGGCGCCCTTGGCCCATGCCTCAGCCTGCTTCTCATTGACTTCAAAGGTAAAGTCGGTTCCCTCTGGGTCGGTGACACGGACCTGATCGACCCATGCCAAAGGTTCCAGCACGCGCTCCTCCACCAGCCTCCAGACATCGCCAGGAAAGGTGGCGGCCTTGTTCATCAACTCCCAACGATTGTCAAAGATAAAATTGCCGTAGAACTTGCTCCCATGGGGTTCGAGGGATTTTCTCGTTACGGTTCGGCCTCCGCGGCGCCAAAAGACTATGTTCACCTCTTTATGCTGATCCAGGTATTTGACAATTGCCTCAGCTACATTTCGCCCGCCAAATCTTCTGCCCAACTCTACCAGCTCTGGCGCGATCCCCTCCTCTTCCTTTTGGAACATTGCCTTGTAAAGATCCGGCCTTCTCTCCTTTAGCCACTTCTTAGGCACCTCCGGTTCGGAAAAGCGCTGTGTGATCCAGCGATGCGCCTCCATGTATCCCTGCTCCGACGTGTACCAATGAGAGGCCTTCAGCCCCTTGAGCGCTTCCTCTTTGCTAACGCCCAAAAGCAGATGCTCCGGCACAATCTGGACTTTGACCCCGCGCTCCTCATAAGTCCGCTTGATCGCCTGCATCACCATGTCGTCGGCGGTCGGCTCAGTGAAGATAGCCACGGTCATCCCCTTCTCCGCTAACCCCAGTGGGGTCCTGCCACCGGTCTGACGCACCGCGGCACGGGCGAAAGGCATGACATCCTCGATCGATTTAGGAGGCTTCAGATAGGAAGGAAAACGGGGCGATGGATACTTGGTCTTTTCTGCCGCAAACGCACAGTAATTTAGACCTACGGAAGCCGTCAAAAGAAGCGTGGCAATCCACTGTTTCATACCTGCCTCCTAAACCCGCGAAGTTC
>JBOHVJ010000392.1:0-12566 GCA_050735075.1 Binatia bacterium | reverse complement strand
GTTCAAGGTTTGGGCTACGCGACCATGGAGGAGGTGGCGACTGAGAACGGTAGGGTCATTACGCTTAATCTCGGCGATTACCGAATTCCGTGCGTCAAAGATATTCCCACATTGAAAACCGTCTTGGTTAAGGACGACTTATCCGGCCCCGGTCCATTTTCGGCGAAGCATATCGGAGAAAATGGTATTGTCGCTACTGCAGCGGCAATCGCCAATGCACTTGATGATGCGGTTGGGGTAAGAATCTTTGATCTCCCGCTAACGGCTGAGAAGATCTACTTCGCCCTGAAAGAGGTGAGGCGAGAGGCTTGAGGCATGAGGGAAGCAAGGAATAATGAGAGTTGATCGATGATCCAAGTGGTAGGTTTAGTGGCCAAGTATGAGGAGCCAAAGGCTGCTGAGATGGCAAGCTGGCTTGTCCCTTGGCTCAAGGAAAGGGGAAAGCAGGTCTTAGTCGAAGAGGGGATGGTCCGGGTCGGCGGCAGGTCTTGTAGCAAGAAGGAGATGGCGAGAAAGGCAGACCTTATCGTGGTGCTGGGTGGAGACGGGACTCTTCTCAGTATAGCCCGGTTGGTAGAACGCCCGAAGGTCCCTATTCTTGGAGTGAATCTGGGAGGATTGGGATTTATCACAGAGGTAGCGGTCGACGAGCTGGAGTCGGTTTTGGCCAAGACCCTCGCGGGAAATTTCTCCGTTGAGAAGAGAATGACTCTCGAGATCCGGGTTCACAGCAAAAAGCATAGGCCGAATAAATTCCGGGTCTTAAATGACGGGGTTATTGCCAAAGGGGCGCGAGCTAGAATCATAGACCTAGAGACCTACGTGGGAAAGGAGTATCTTTGCACCTATAGGGCAGATGGGCTGATCATCTCCACCCCTACAGGCTCAACGGCTTATTCTTTGGCGGCCGGGGGGCCGATCCTTTATCCCTCGCTGGGGGCGATTCTCCTTTCTCCTATCTGTCCCCATACGTTGTCCAATCGGCCCATCGTCGTATCGAGTAAATCCACGATTCGGGTAACGCTGCGTTCCTCCGGGGATACGGTCATACTCAGCCCTGACGGACAGCAGGGAGTGCTTTTAAACAACGGTGATGTGGTGGAAGTTCGTGATTACAGGGTCCCAGTCTCTTTGGTGAAGGTCCCCTCCCGGGGCTACTTCGAGATACTACGCAACAAGCTGAAATGGGGGGAGAGGTAAGCGGTTTCAGAGATGCTGCGGGAGCTACGGATTAAGAATTTTGCCGTTATTGACCAGGTAACCCTAGATTTAGGGCCCGGACTTAATGTCCTAACAGGAGAGACAGGCGCCGGCAAGACCATTATTCTGAACGCGCTGGCTCTCATCTCCGGAGGCAGGATCTCTTCTGATATCATTCGCCATGGAGAGGAAGAGGCGAGCGTTGAGGCGCTATTTGAAGAGTTGCCGGCAGTGCTCAGAAATAAACTTAAAGAGGGAGGGTATGGGGAAGAGGACGAGCTGGTGATCAAAAGGATTGTCGGTCGCTCTGGGAAAAACCGCATCTACCTAAGCGGAAGCCTTTGCCCTTTGGGATTCCTGTCCGAAATAGGCGGCCACCTGATTCACATCTACGGCCAGCATGAACACCATGCACTGTTAAAATCTGAGACTCATCTCAAGTTGCTTGATGACTATGGTGGCTTGGAAAGAAAAACAGAGGAAATGAAGAAGAGGAACAACTCCCTTGGGCTTGCCTGGGACTCTCTAAGTCAAGCGCGAGAGCTGCTTGATAGACGCAGGCGCGAAGAAGAGTTGCTACGCGCACAGGCGCAAGAGATCTCCCACGCCCGGTTGCAGGTAGGGGAAGAGGAGCAGCTCAAGGCGAGGAAAAACATCCTCATCCACGCAGAGAAGCTTTATCAGGGTTGCCAGGAGGGGGAGGAGATCCTCTACGAGGGAGAGAATGCCTTAGTGAGCCGGTTGGGGAGATACATACTCCGGCTACGGGAGTTGGCCAACATTGATAATGGTCTTAACGATGCCATAGAACTTCTTAACTCTTCTCTGGCCCAATTGGAGGAAGCGAATTCGGTTCTTCGACGTTATTCTGGTCGCGTCCAGTTCGACCCATCCGCTCTGGAGCAGTTGGAAGATAGACTCGCCGAGATCCATCGGCTCAAGAGGAAATACAATGGCTCAATTGAGGAAATCCTAAAGGTGCAAGCGCGTGTAGAGGGGGAACTGAAAGCCCTTGACCGTGGGGAAGAGGAGATCCCTGCCTTCGAGCGGGCATTTGAGGAGTCTCGCCGATCCGCCTGGCAGCTGGCAGAGGCCCTCTCGCTCGAACGGCAAAGAGTCGCCAAGAAGTTTAAAAAGGCGATGGAGGAAGAGGTGGAGCATCTAGGGATGCCCGGGACCATTTTTGAGACTCGCTTCCAGGGTGCGGAGGAAGGGGAAGACGATCCGCCTTTCTCGCTGGGTGGAAGGAGACTGAGAGAGCAGGGGATGGATCAAGTTGAGTTTTATTTTTCTCCGAATCCGGGTGAGGAAGTGAAACCCTTAGCGAAGATCGCCTCAGGAGGAGAACTGTCACGCCTCATGTTGGCCATCAAGTCGCTGGTCTTGACCAAAGGGGATATCCCTACGCTGCTCTTTGATGAGGTGGATGCTGGCATCGGTGGCCGCGTGGCTGAGATCGTGGGCAAGAAGCTCAAAAAAGTGGCCACATCTCAGCAGGTGATCTGCGTGACCCACCTCCCACAGATCGCGGCGCTGGCTGACTCTCATTACCTGGTGTTAAAAGATGTGGTGAAAGGGAGAACATTCACTGAGGTTAGCAGGCTAAATGATAAGGAGAGGATTGCGGAGGTGGCTCGTATGCTGGGTGGGGTCAAGATTACGGAAAAGACGAAGCGGCACGCGGAAGAGATGGTGAAGAGTGCTGAGGACTGAGGGCATTAATTCTGGTGGAGCCGATGGGAGTCGAACCCACGACCTCTTGAATGCCATTCAAGCGCTCTCCCAACTGAGCTACGGCCCCACGCATCATCCCAAGATGCTAGATGGATACCAAAAAGTCAAACATCAGCCCCCGATAATGGGATAGAAGGCATGTCGGGGAGAAAAACCAGCTTCGGTCTCACCATATCCAATCGTGCGGTCGTTATCGAGGGGGTGCAGGCAAAAGAGCTTATTGAGATGGCTGTAAGGGCTGAGGCCAGCGGCCTTCTGGATGCAGTCTGGGTAGGAGATAGCATCCTGAGTAAGCCTCGCTTGGAGTGCATCCCGATTTTAGGAGCGATCTCTAGCCACACTGCACGTGTCAGGCTAGGGGTGGCTTGCATGGCAACACTAGTCCAGCGCAGTCCAGTACTCTTCGCCCTTCAGTGGGCAAGCCTAGACGTTATTTCGCAGGGGCGCATGCTACTAGCGGCCTGCTTGGGATATCCGGCAAGTCAGCATCCGGCGGCCGCAAGAGAATTGGAAGTGATGGGCATTGGCAGCAAGGAGCGACCAGGGAGGATGGAGGAAATGATTCAGGCTCTGCGAGTTCTCTGGTCGAGCGAACACGCCACGTTCCGAGGTAAGTACTATTCCTTTGATGAGGTAAACCTCGTGCCGAAGCCTGTCCAACAACCCTGCCCGATCTATATCGCGGCTACTCCTCGGTTAAATAGCATAGGCGAACGGGGAGTGGAGCGTGCTCTGAGACGGATTGCACGTTTTTCCGATGGTTGGATGACGAATCAGATACAGCCAGAGATGTTCAAAGATTACCTTTCAAGGATCCGAAGAATGCTAGTTGAGGAAGGTCGAGATCCCAATCAATTCAAGACCGCGCTTTATTACGGTATCTGCGTGAATTCAGATCGGGATGAGGCTTTCCGCGAGGCCAAGGCATTCTTGGATGCCTATTATGATCGTGATTTTACCCGGGAGGGAGTGGAGATCTGGACCGCCTGTGGACCGGTCGGTCATTGTGTCAAGTCCATCCAAAGTTTTATTGACGGGGGTGTTGATCACATAACCATCCGCCCGATTGGTCGGCACCCGGAAGAGCAGTTCCGTATCTACTTGGAAGAGGTCCTTCCAGCTTTAAGTTTGGAGCCCCTATAACAAACGGGCTCGATAGGCATGAAATACTTAGGAATTTTCCGGAGGGCTCAAGCTATCTCGGGTAGGAATGGCTGGCCGCTATTATGATTCATTAAGAGCTTCTTGATAGCCTCGTCCAGCTGTTCGTAAGTAAAAGGCTTGGAAAGATAACCATCGCAGCCGCTCTTTAGACACTTTTCCTTGTCCCCAGCTAAGGCTCTTGCGGTTACAGCCAGCACCGGGATGGACTTGGTTTTTGGATTCTTGCGGATCAGAGAGGCGGCTTCAAGGCCGTCCATTTTGGGCAAGACGACGTCCATCAAAATCAGGTCCGGAAGATGGGAGAAGGCCATATCCACCGCTTTCTTGCCATCCTCCGCAAGGAGCGAGTTATAGCCGAGAATCTCGACCTGCTTTTGGAGGAGCTCAATGATTGCCGGATGATCTTCCACTATTAGAATTGTCTTTCGCATAACGGATTAATCTTTTTAAGTGCAAGGATTGGGCCACAGGATGAGCCAATATAGATGAGGCTAGAAATATGTTGTTATTGCTAAATCTTTACAGCTTAGAGGGGTTGAAGGGAAAGGGATAGAGGTAGCATAAATTGAGATAGCTCCAAGGGAGTTTCCAAAATTTGTCACCGAAAAGCACAAGCTTTGGATACAGACAAAACAATGACCAGGGGAACGGACTTTTGGGCTTTGAGATTAATGGCGGTTAGAGATTCGATAGCATCCAGTGGATCGGAGATTTAACTCACTGAGCGTAACCGACGCACAGGAGGGTTCTCGGTAGCTGCCTGGTGTGAATCGCCTTCTTGTTCGGATCTTGACTCAAGGAGCAATTGTATCATTCTCAAAAGCTCCTCTTTCACGATAGGTCTGTGGATAAGAAGATCCGCGCCAGCCGAAATCCCCTTGCAACGCTCTAGGGAGAGGTGACTAGCAAGAAGGAGGATGATCGGAAGGTGTTTATTAGAGGCGGACGATCTAAGGGCACGACAAAGGTCAAACCCATTCATCTTCCCTCTTAAAAGAGAATCAACGATTACAAGGTCAGTTGTCTCTGTTTGGAGCCGTGCCATGGCCGTCTCTGCGTCTGCGGCGACCAGGATTTGTGGGGGAGGCGCTAAGCCAGCTAAATGGCCAGAAAGTGACTTTATGTAGTTTCCGTAGCTTTCTACGATCAAGATTCGAGGGATGGGACTAGCTCCATTATTCCCCATGGATTTAACTGTTGATTACAAAATTGGTCAATGCTTGCACGATAGTGTCAATCATGGTGGTAAAAATTGCTTTTTAAAGCCCTTTTTATACCAGGGCTTATCAGGTTATCTTTATTAGGCAATTTCTGTGCCAATTATAGCAAGCTATTCTTCAGCAGGTTCTCGGAGGCCCTCCCCTCGGTCAGTCTTGGAGGGGGAGCGGGGATTTGAAGACGTGGTTAGTTTATGCTATAAGCCCCATTAAAGGGTAACCATGAAAGAGGGTATCCATCCAGAGTATAAGGCGGCAACCATTACCTGCGCCTGCGGGAATGTCATCGAGACACGTTCTACAGTACAGCGCATCCATGTGGAGATCTGTTCGCAATGCCACCCTTTCTTTACGGGCAAACAGAAGTTTGTGGACTCGGCTGGTCGCGTAGAGAAATTTAAGAGGAAATACGGGATCAAGAACTGAGTCGGCTGGAGGTTTGAGGCTGAATGTGATTTATTAGAGCCGTCAACTCAAAGAAAGGGCAAAGGGCAGATTATTCCCTTTGCCCTTTTTTATTGTTCTCGCCTTTTCTTTTAGCACAACGATCAACTATGCTGGATAAACTGGCTGAAGTCGAAAAGCGATACGAGCAGTTGGAAAATCTCTTAACCGACCCGCAACTCTTGAGCAAGCAGAGAGAGTATTCCAAGGTTGCTAAGGAGCGGGCTGAGCTAGAAGAGATTGTCACCTGTTACCGTGAGTGGAAAAAGATAGAACAAGAGATTCAGGAGAACCGAGAGTTGCTCCAAGAGAATGATGATGCGATCAGAGATCTGGCCAAGGAGGAGTTGTCAGTTCTCCGGACGCGCAAAGAGGAACTCGAGACCCGCCTCAAGGTTCTGATTCTTCCCAAAGATCCCAACGACACTAAAAACGTGATCCTCGAAATCAGGGCGGGAACTGGAGGAGAGGAGGCCGCCCTTTTTGCTGCCTCCCTGTTTCGCATGTATGTGCGTTATGGGGAGTCTCGGGCATGGAGGGTAGAGGTTATGAGCTCTAACCCAACGGGGTTGGGCGGATTTAAAGAGATCATCGCGCTCATTGAGGGGAGAGGGGCCTATAGCCGCCTGAAATTTGAGGGCGGGGTCCATCGGGTCCAGCGGGTCCCCGTGACCGAGGCATCGGGACGAATTCATACATCAGCGGTGACCGTAGCGGTGCTCCCTGAGGCAGATGAGGTCGATGTAGAGATTGATCCTAAGGATCTCAGGGTTGACGTCTTTCGCTCCTCAGGGCCGGGAGGGCAGAGCGTCAACACTACAGACTCCGCTGTCCGGATGACGCACCTGCCCACGGGTCTGGTGGTTTCTTGCCAGGATGAAAAGTCGCAGCATAAGAACAGGGCCAAGGCCATGAAAATCTTAAGGGCCCGTCTGCTGGAAAAGAAACAGGAAGAGCAGCGCTCCGAGATCGCGGCAACGCGGAAGCTCATGGTGGGAAGCGGCGACCGAAGCGAGCGCATCCGGACTTACAACTTCCCTCAGGGAAGGATGACGGATCACAGGATCAATTTTACCCTTTATAAGTTGGACCGCGTCATGGAGGGTGAAATGGATGAGTTGGTGGAAGCGCTGATCACTCATTATCAGGCCGAGGCGTTGAAGGCAACGGGTTGAAGAAAATGATGGGTGAGAAATCGTGAATGAGGAATTTCCAAGAGCGGAGGCTTTAGGTTCCCAGCCCGTCAGTGTTCGGCAGGCTTTGCAAGAAGGGACAAAGTTTCTATCTCAAATGGGGGTTGAGAGCGCCCGCCTCGATGTGGAGTTGCTCCTCAGCCATGTCCTGGGCTGGAGGAGAGAGAAGGTTTGGCTCAATGGCGAGGTACCTCTGGGGTCAAATCAGACACAGCGGTTTGAGCACGGGCTCAAGCGACGCGCTCTTGGAGAGCCGGTCGCATACATCATCGGAGTGCGGGAATTCTGGTCGCTTGATTTTCTCGTGAGTCCGGCGGTGCTCGTGCCGAGACCCGAGACAGAACTCGTTGTCGAGATTACCCTCGGATTGATGAAGTCGCTGGAAGCTTCAGGTTCGAAGCTTCGAATTCTCGACCTCGGAACGGGCAGCGGGGCGATTGCGGTGAGCCTGGCTAGCGAGAGCGAAAATATCCAGCTATGGGCGACTGATCTTTCGCCTGGGGCTTTGAAGGTAGCAGCGGTCAATGCAGCTCGCCACGGAGTAAGAGATAGAGTTCACCTTTTTCAGGGAGATCTTTTCGAGCCCGTGAAGCAGATAAAAGATTCCTTCGATATGATCGTCTCGAATCCTCCCTACATCCGGCGTGGTGAGATGAAAGGTTTGCCTCCTGACGTTCGCGATTGGGAGCCTAGATTGGCCCTGGACGGCGGATCGGACGGGCTTGATTTCTACCGGCTGATAAGCGAGAACGGCCACGCTTATCTGAGGGACGGAGGATTTATGTTGCTTGAGATCGGAGACGATATGGGAAGCGAGGTTTCCCGACTGCTTGCGAGGATTGGTCGCTACACAGAAGTCTCCGTACATCCGGACTATACTGGAAGAGATCGTGTTGTTGTCGCGCGCAAGCTGCCTCGGGGTAGGTGAGTGAGAGGCTGAGAGCGTGGATAAAATCCTGGTTCGTGGGGGCCGCAGGCTTGACGGTGAAGTAGGAGTAAGCGGCTCCAAGAATGCTGCCCTTCCGATTTTGATCTCATCCCTTTTAACTGATGACAGGTGTGAATATCAGAATATCCCTGACCTGATGGATATCCATACCACGCTCAAGCTTCTATCCAGCCTGGGCGTCAAAGTGAAAAGGGAAAGCGATGGGGATGGAGTGGGCAATCTTTCCCTCCAGGCTGATCCCGTTGTCAAGTTGGAAGCGTTGTATGATTTGGTCAAGACGATGCGCGCTTCTTTCCTCGTTTTGGGGCCGCTGCTTGCGCGTCTTGGTGAGGCGCGTGTCTCTACGCCTGGGGGGTGTGCCATTGGCGCGCGTCCAGTCGATCTCCATTTGAAGGGATTGGCCCAGATGGGGGCGAATATCAATCTGGTTCATGGATATGTAGAGGCGAAGGCAAAAAAACTTAAAGGCGCGAAGATCTATCTGGATCTCCCCTCAGTTGGAGCTACGGAGAATCTCATGATGGCTGCGACCTTAGCCGAAGGCATCACGGTGATTGAGAACGCCGCCAAGGAGCCGGAGATAGAGGATCTGGCTTCTGTTTTGAACAAGATGGGGGCGAAGGTCGAAGGTTCTGGAAGTGACATCATCAGGATTGAAGGAGTAGAGAGGCTCCACGGGATAAGTCACCGCGTTATTCCTGATCGAATAGAGGCCGGGAGCTTCATGGTTGCTGCCGCCTTGACTGGTGCAGATGTCGTGGTTCGGGGAACACGGGCGGATCATCTCGATGCCTTTCTGCTTAAGTTGAGAGAGGCAGGGGTTGCGTTCTCGGTCGAGGAGAGCGATATCAGGATCAGGAGAAACGGGAAGGTGAAGAGTGTCGATATCACGACTCTCCCCTATCCAGGGTTTCCCACCGATCTGCAGGCTCAGATGATGGTCCTCATGGCAGTGGCCGAGGGTGCGAGCGTCATCACGGAAACGATCTTTGAGAACCGTTTCATGCATGCCCAGGAACTGAATCGAATGGGAGCGGATATTCGGCTCGAAGGGAACCGGGCGGTCGTCAGGGGCGTGAAAAAACTCTCTGGAGCGCCTGTGATGGCGACCGATCTGCGCGCCAGTGTCTCGCTCGTATTGGCCGGTCTTGTTGCAGAAGGTCAGACCGAGATCTCCAGAGTCTATCACCTGGATCGAGGTTACGAGCATATCGAAAGGAAGCTCTCCGCTCTTGGCGCGGACATTCAAAGGGTAAAGGGATAACAGGCTTAAGGGTTGACAGGGATGGGGATCACGGTTGTTAAGACAAGCGAGCGGAGTTTTGAGCCAACGCTTAGAAGAATCATCGACAGAAGGGGGAAAAGGGAAAGAAAGATTGAAAAGCTGGTAGGCGAAATTATTCGCACGGTACGGCAAAAGGGAGACCGGGCGCTCGTCCGTTATACCCGCCTTTTTGATGGGGTCCGTCTAAGTAGCAAGGATATCGAAGTCAAAAAGAGAGAAATTGATCGAGCGATGCAGATAGTTTCCAGAGACGATCTTCATGCCATGCGCCTTGCGGCCAAAAGGATTGCTGCCTTTCACCGCCGTCAGCTTGAAAAAAGTTGGGGCTATCGCGATTCCCTCGGTTTGTTTCTGGGACAAAGGGTAACCCCTCTTGAGCGCGTGGGGGTTTATGTGCCCGGCGGAAAGGCATCCTATCCCTCTACCGTCCTTATGAATGTTGTGCCGGCGAAGGTCGCAAGGGTGAAAGAGATCTTGATGACCTCACCGATCGGAAAGGATGGAGCCGTTATCTTAGCAGCGGCTCGGATCGCCGGGGTAGATCGGATCTTCCGCGTCGGTGGCGCACAGGCGATCACGGCCTTGGCCTTTGGGACAGAAACCGTCCCCAGGGTGGATAAGATTGTTGGGCCAGGGAATGTTTACGTTGCGGCAGCGAAGCGACTTGTTTTTGGGGAAGTCGATATCGATTCCATCGCCGGTCCTAGTGAGATTCTGCTCTTGGCCGATGCCCATGCAGACCCGGTTTATGTGGCCGCGGATATGCTCTCTCAGGCGGAGCATGATGAGTTGGCAGCAGCGCTTTGTGTCACTCCTTCCTTGGCGTTAGCGTTGAAGGTCAAAGCCGCTCTGGAAAAGCAGCTCCGGGAGAGCAGGCGGCAGGCTATTACGGTCAAGGCCTTGGAGAGGTACGGGGTAATTATCGTAGCCCGGGGTCTCAGTGAGGGAGTGGAGGTCGCTAATGCCATCGCACCGGAGCATGTGGCGCTGATGGTGCGGCGACCCAAAAAGTGGGCGCGTTTGATTCGTAATGCGGGGGCCATCTTTCTCGGCCCTTACTCGACGCCTCCCTTGGGAGATTACCTGGCAGGTCCAAACCATGTCCTCCCTACTGGTGGCAGCGCGCGTTTTTTCTCACCTCTTGGGACATACGATTTCCTCAAGCGGACAAGCGTGATCCAGGCCAACAAAGAGGCGCTTCGTTCTCTGGCGCCGGAGATCATTCGCCTGGCGCGGCTTGAAGGACTGCACGATCATGCCCGCGCCGTCGAGGTACGCTTTAGGAAGGAGGCGCGAAATGGGGCGAACAGCTAAGACGAACCGCAAGACCAAAGAGACAGAGATCACTGTAGATCTGGATCTCGACGGCAGCGGGGCAGCCGAGATTCAAACTGGCATCCCTTTTTTCAATCACATGCTCGAGATCTTCGCTCGCCATGGACTGTTTGATCTCAAATTAAGAGCGAAAGGGGATATTGAGGTAGACTACCACCACACTGTCGAGGATGTCGGCCTGACCTTAGGGCAGGCCTTCAAGGAAGGGCTGGGAGACAAACAGGGGATCTGCCGCTTCGGAGAGGCCAGCGTGCCGCTGGATGAGGCTCTGGCACAGGTGGTCGTTGACTTGAGTGGCCGGCCCTATCTCTCTTACAACGTCAAGATCCGTCCAGGTCGCGTGGGAGATTTTGACACGGATTTGCCCCATGAGTTTTTCCAGGCCTTTGCCAACCAGCTCGGCATGAACCTTCACATCAACGTGCCGCAGGGGGAGAATCCGCATCATGTCATTGAAGCCTGCTTCAAGGCATTGGCTCGGGCCATGGAAAAGGCTACGCGGATTGATCAGCGAATTAAAGGCGTGTTATCTACCAAGGGCAGCCTATGATCGCGATCGTCGATTATGGCATGGGGAATCTCCGCAGCGTTCAAAAAGGTTTTGAACGTGTTGGCTGTCGAGCTCAAGTGACGCGGGATCTCCAACAGATCGCTACCGCGCGAGGCGTCGTTCTTCCCGGTGTCGGGGCATTTAACGCCTGCATGGAGAATCTTAAGCGTTTTGGATTGGTGGAACCGATTAAGGAAGTAGTGCGTCGGAAGAAACCCTTTTTGGGAATCTGCCTGGGGTTTCAACTACTCTTTACCGAGAGCGAAGAGTTCGGCCCGCAGCGAGGATTGGATCTTTTTCCTGGCAAGGTTGTGGGCTTTCGCTTGGAGAACGGTCTCAAAGTGCCCCACATGGGATGGAATCGCATAGGGAAAAAGAAGGAATCTCCATTTTTAGAGGGGCTCTCGGATGAGGATTATGTCTACTTTGTCCACTCCTATTACGTGGTCCCCGAGGATGACTCTCTTGTCGCCACAACCACATCCTATGGAACCCCGTTCGTTTCCAGTATCGCTACAGACCACCTCTTTGCCTGCCAGTTTCACCCAGAGAAGAGCCAGGAGATCGGACTTCGTATTCTGGCTAATTTCGCGCGCTTTGTAGAAAGGGGGTAAACCTGGTGCTGATCATCCCAGCCATAGATATCAAGGACGGCCAATGCGTGCGCCTTTACCGGGGGGAGATGGATAAGCAGACCATTTATTTTGAGAGCCCCGTGGAGGCGGCAAGGCACTGGGTGGAACAAGGTGCAGAATTCCTCCATGTCGTGGATTTGAACGGGGCGGTTGAGGGCCGTCCCGTTCACAAGCTTGAGGTGGCAGGGATCTGCATGGGATTTGGTGTTCCAGTAGAACTGGGCGGGGGTCTAAGGTCTCGCGAGGCTGTCGAGGAGGCTCTAGCTATGGGCGTAGAGCGTGTGGTCGTGGGCACTGCGGCATACGAGGATCAGCTCTTTCTTCGTACAGCCTGTGAGCGTTTTCCCGGAAAGATTGTTGTTGGCATTGATGCCCGAGAGGGCCAAGTTGCCATCAAGGGATGGAAAGAAAATACCTCTATGGATGCAGTGGAACTGGCAGAACGTTGCGAAAAGCACGGCGCCTCAAGGATCATCTATACAGATATCAGCCGTGACGGCACAAGTTTAGGGGTCAATATCGAGGATACATTGCGTCTCGCCCGCGCTGTGAAGATCCCTGTCATTGCCTCGGGTGGCGTAGCCTCCTTAGAAGATATTCGCCGTTTAAAAGAGCTGGAAAAGGATGGGGTAGAGGGAGTCATCGTCGGCCGCGCCCTCTATGCGGGTGCCTTTACTTTCCAGGAGGCAATAGCGGCCAGCACGGCTGGCGGCTAGCCCGGATGATCCATCGCGAGCCCTTCCGGTCGAGGGCAATAAGCCTGTGCCTTGAGGCAGCCTGCACGCTCGGTACCCTCGCTCGTCACGGCTCGCCCCTTCGGTCGACGGTGTATCGAGTTTTCTTTGTTGCATGAATAAAGG
>JBOHVJ010000391.1:0-5711 GCA_050735075.1 Binatia bacterium | reverse complement strand
CTTCCACACCTTGGAAGCGCCGATGCACCGCGGGAACTGACTTCTGCATAAAAAGAAATGTGTACGGTTGCTCATCGTGAAGAATTTGCTGGAATTCGCGGTAAAGCTCAATTCGCTTCTTGGCATCGAATTCGCGCCTGTAAACTTCCAGAATTTTGTCCACCCGTGCATTCTTATAGCTGATACTGTTGGACCCTTTATTGGCCGCCTGAGAAGAGTGCCACACCTGGTAGGCGTCTGGTTCATTAACGCTCATGGCCCAGCCAAGGATCATGGCATCGAACTTGTGGTTTCGCACATCGTCTAGAAAAATCGTCCAGTCCAATTCACGCACAGTGGCGGCGATACCGTGCTTCTTAAGCTCGTCCTGGAGGGTAAGCGCGACACTTTTGCGGATCGCGTTTCCCGAGTTGAATTTGATCTCAAAGCGGAAGGGAACTCTTTTTCCATCAATAACCTTGTCCAGCACACCATCACCATCCGTGTCCTTCCAGCCTGCCTCCGACAAGAGCTCCAAGGCCTTTTTGGGGTCATAAGGATGGCTGACAAGCGTCTTGTCATATTCAGGACGGAAAAGGTAAAGGGGGCTATCCACGACCTGTCCGAGACCGAGCAGAATCGTTTTCACCATCTGCCTTCGGTCTGTGAGATAGGTCATCGCCTTTCGGACCCGCTTGTCCTGGAATATTGGATGATTATTGTTCCATCCGATGTAAGTATAGCCGGGGGAGAAGTACTCCAGCTTTTGGTACTCCTTGTTAAACTTTTCCGCACTTGTCTGTTTCAGGTGTTGCAATGGCTGCAGGTTCATAGTGTCCAGGCCTCCGCTCTTTAGCGTTACGAGAGCGGCATCCAGGTTATTGATGACCCGGTATCTGCGGACATCGAGATAGGCCTGATCAATTCCTTCCTTGTCCCTTCCCCAATAATTGGGATCCCGCGCCAACTGGACTTCCTGCCCGGTCTTCCAACTATGAAACTTATACGGCCCGCTTCCCATGGGATTACGGCTGTAGTTCTTATTGAAGTTGTCGGCAAACCGCTTGACGCTATCAGGTAACTTAGCTACGTCACGGCTAAGCTCTTTCACACTCACGTTTTTAAGGAGGTTCTCCGGATCGTAGTAATGACGCGGCAGGACATCAATGCCTCCGAGCATACTCTCGTTAAGAAAGTAAGGTTCCTTGGTGCCAAACCGGATCGTATATTCATCGACAAGCTGCGCCTCAACCACAGAATCGTAGTAAACACGCAGAAAGGGAGCATTGACCAGCGGGCACTTAATCGCCTTGATGGTGAAAAGAAGGTCTTCTCCCGTAAGTCGACGACCGTCCTGGAAGTGGACGTCACGCCGAATCTTGAAAGTATAGGTAAGTTTGTCGTTCGAGATAACCGGCCGTGCTTCTGCAAGGTGGGGCTTTAACTCAAGAGTCCGTGGGTCTCTAGTGAGAAGCGGCTGTAAAATATATCCGAGAATAGAACTAGCCCCAGCGTCGTTGCTTGTAAGTGGATTGAGCTGTTCCGGATCACTCAGGCTATGAGCGATCAACCAGTCACCGGCTACAGGCTTCGCCGCAGTCTGACCATAGCCCTTCATGGCTCCGGGAACGGCAAACAAGCCTAGAAACACAAGCAATGTTAAGATTCTCATTGAGATTACCAAAAATTACCCGCCGACAGATTCCATAGGGATCTCTTTCACATTTGCGGGTCTCTGTTGAACGAAGAGGGTAGCGGGAAGCGCGACGTTCAGCTCCGGCTCTTGGTAGCGGATCTCCAAGCGTCTTTGTTGGACATTGTCCTCTAGGGAAATCTTTAGAGGAAACAGACCAGCATTCGTAGAGGAGAAATCGGAAAAAAGAACGCTTAGTTCTATCCTCCCGTAAGAGTCGGACTGTTCCCACTTGGTTGGAATCCCTTGGGAGGGGTGAAAGGTAATCACTTCTCTTCTACCTCCCTCAAGCTCCCTGTGAATGGAATTCCCTTCCTCTTGCCAACGGCCCTGAGTCTCGAACGGAGGCAGACCCATCAGAAGAGAAGTCAACTCTCCCAGGTCCAGAGGGATTTGAGTGAAGCGGGAAAGATTTTCCTTGGAACTCCTGCCGCGGTAGAAAAGTTTCTCTCTGGTATCAAAGCCCACCACCTCGTCTGCATCCACGGTGACTATCAGTATGGCCCCCATAGGGGAAAGCGTTTCGAGGCGTAGCCGGTCAGGGCGGTGAACTAAAATGGCCTCTTGAAATCCACCTCTCCCATCCGTCCCCCAATAGTATACCGTAGCCAGAGCACGTAGTGATCGAAACTGATGGACCCTTTGAGAGAGTCCCTTAACTAGTTCCCCTGGCTCCTTACTTCTTGAAGGGAGACTCTCAGGTAAAGGTGCTGTTGGGGGCGCAATCGGCGCGCAGCTTGAGATCCCCAAAAGAATTCCAGCTAGGACAACTATGCCCTTCAAATCTTTCTCTCCAATAGTTGGATCTTTTCCTGTATCCTTTTTGACTGCTCCTCTTCCTTGGACCTCTTGAGAGCCTCTCGATAGCGCTCTAGAGCGTTTTTCAGCTTGCCGACCTTTTCATAGGCATCCCCGAGGTGTTCGATAATGGTTGGGTCATCATTCGCCAGCTCCACTGCTCGTTCCAGTTGCTCCACCGCCCTCTTGTAGTCACCTCTCTGGTAGTAGACCCACCCGAGGCTATCGATATAGAAGCCGTCGTTGGGCTCGATCTTTAGGGCCCTGAGAATCAGATCCTCAGCCTCGTCTAGACGGACTCCCATCTCGGCCCAGGTATAACCAAGATAGTTCAGGGCGGCCGCATTCTTCGGGTTCAGTTCAACGGCCCTTTTCATGTGCTCAATGGTTTTGTCCTTGTTCTTGTTTTCATCGTAAAGCGCCCCTAGTTGAAAATGGGCCTGATCGCTCTGCGGATCCAAAGCCACCACTTTCACCATGACCTCGATCGCCTTAGGGTAATCCTTGGCCTTGCGGTATAGGGAGGTCAAGAGACCAAGGAGCTCCTTCTGGTCCTTCCTCTTCTCCAAGGCTGCCTGCGCCGCTTGTATGGCCTTGGGTATATCGTTGCTCCGTTCAAAGAGATAGCTAAGCTGGATCCGGGCATCGGCAAAGTATTCGCTTTTCTCCGGGATACGGGAGAACTCCTCCTGGGCCTTGTCATAGGCCTTCATCTCGGAATATGTCGCTCCGAGATAATAACGGACCCGATGATTTTCAGCATCGCTACCCAGGACAAGGTTAAATTCAGTCGCCGCACGCTCAAAGTCGCCCTTCTCAAAATAGATAAGACCGATCTTCGTCCTGGTTTCGCGGGGATCCGCCTCGATGGTCTGAAGTTTTTGAAACTGGGTGAGGGCTTCATCCAACTGGCTCTTCCCGACGTAAAGCTCGCCCAATCTCTTTGTCGCCCAGACATTTTTGGGATTGGCTTGGAGGAGTTTTTGATAGGTCTGGATGGCCTCCTCAGTTTTCCCTTGGAGTTCGTAAACCAAAGCCAGGTCCATTAGGACCGCTTCAGATTTTGGACTAAGCTCAAGGGCCTTACGGTAACTCTCCTCCGCTGCCAGATAGAGTTTGTCCCTGGCTCGGACCCGGCCAAGATAGTAGTGGCCCAGAACAGAATTGGGGTTAAGGGAGAGGAGCTGATCTAGGTTTGCCACGGCCTTCTCGTAATCCCCAATCTTAAGGTAGAGGGCCCCTAAATAAAGAAGGGCCTCTTCATTCTTGGGGTCGAGGCGGAGCACTTCCCCATACTCCTCGACTGCTTTGGAGTCCTGCCCTACCGAAGAGTAAAGACCCGCTAAAAGCAGGCGGTTCTCTAGCACCTTAGGCTCCAGGCGGGATGCCACCTCTGCCTCCCTCAAGGCCTCTTTGAGGTCTCCCTTGCGGAGATAGAGTGTCGCCAAGCGGACGCGCAGGAAGGCATTGGATGGGTCGACTTGAACAGCAGCTTCGTATTCTTTGAGGGCCTCACCAAACTCGCCCTGGCCTAAAAGGATCTGCCCTTTGGCGAAGTGGCCGAAGGCCTTAGCCTCTGCCGGAACCTCGACCTTCTTCTCCCGGAGAAAGGGGGGTTCGGGCTCCCAAACCAGCTCTTTTGGCGGCCCCTTGAGCTCAGGTGCCGATACCGACGACGGCGCGCAGGCCGATAAAAAAGCGAATAAAATGACCCCTGAAAAAAAGCGGAGATTCATATTTGAAAGGATGAAATACATCCTTAAAGTAGCATTCTCTCTGAGGAGCGTCAATCAAGAAGCAGCATCGAAGGTTCTACCCCAAAAAGCAGGCTTTTTGGGGACCCCGAGGAAGCGAAGCGAGTTTCGATGCTGCCCGAGGCGAGCAGAAGGGGGAGATGAGAGGGAAGAGTTCCCGCCGACGAGACACTGGAGCGAAGGGGCAGGGAGGTCCCCTTAATTTTTGCTGCTTCCTTTCGCTTCTCCCCCATCCCCATTTATGCTAATTTTCTAGAGCTTAATTCTCTGTCTCAAATCTCTGTCTCTGTCAGGATTCAACCATGGCATCGTCTCGAAAGGATTTACAAAAAGAGGTTGTTCGTCTCCGTCGAGAGATAGAAAAGCACAACTATCAATATCATGTCCTGGACAATCCGCTCGTAAGCGACGCCGAATATGACCGTCTCTTTCGCAGGCTGCTCGAACTGGAGAAGAGCAATCCTGAGTTGGCCTCTCCGGATTCTCCCACGCAAAAGGTCGGGGCTCCTCCCTTGGAGAGATTCGCAACGGTTCGCCACACCCACCCGATGCTTTCGCTCAACAATGCCAACAACCAGGAAGAGATGCAGGAGTTTGAGGAAAGAATCCAACGTTTCCTAAAAAGCTCCCAGCCGATCGAATATATCCTTGAGCCCAAGATCGATGGGGTCGCAGTGGAGCTGGTATACGACCAGGGGCGCCTCACGGCTGGCTCCACCCGGGGGGATGGAATCAACGGGGAAGATATCACCCGGAACTTGAAGACGATTCGCTCCATCCCGCTCACGCTGCATAAAGGGAAATTGAGAGTCCCCCAACATCTGGAGGTCAGAGGTGAGGTCTTTCTATCGCGCGAGGCCTTCCAAAAGCTCAACCGGGAACGGGAGGAAGAGGGGCAGCCTGTCTTTGCCAACCCGCGCAATGCCGCCGCAGGATCGCTTAAGCAACTGGACTCCACGATCACCTCCAAGCGCCCCCTGGATATCTTTTGTCACGGCATGGGAGAGATGGCTGGAGCGAGTTTCACTACTCACGCGGACTTTCTCCAAACGTTGAAAGAATGGGGGTTAAAACCGGTTCCCTTCGTCCATCTCTGTCTCAGCCTGAAGGAGATCTTTGCCTACCACGAGGAGATGGAGAGCCGGCGCGAAGATCTCCCTTATGAGATCGACGGCCTCGTCATCAAGGTTAACAGTCTAGAGCTCCAGAGGCGCCTGGGGGAGATCGCCCGTTCTCCTAGGTGGGCCGTGGCCTATAAATTCAAACCCCGGCAGGCAACCACGCGCATCCTCGACATCCAGGCCCAAGTGGGACGGATGGGCACGCTCACGCCAGTGGCCAGCCTGGAGCCGGTGCCGGTGGGCGGGGTAACGGTCAAAAGCGCCTCGCTCCACAACATGGATGAGGTGGAACGCAAAGACATTCGGATCGGAGATACTGTGGTGGTAGAGCGGGCCGGGGATGTCATCCCGTACGTAGTCCAGGTG
>JBOHVJ010000390.1:0-1919 GCA_050735075.1 Binatia bacterium | reverse complement strand
CGCCTGGCCACGGTAACGAATCCGGTGTGGGCGACCATGCGATGCTGCGGCCTCACGCTAAGCCCTTTGATATGCCAGAAGCGCATCAGACTCTCCATCGTCTCGATGCAACCGAATCCTCCGTGTTCTCTCAGAGAATCCACCAAGCTCTTTACTTGGAGAATGGTGGGAAGATAGCTCAGGAGTATCCCTCCTGGGCGCAAAGCTCTCCAAGCCCTGTCAATTACCTGCCACGGTTCAGGCAGATCCAAGATGATTCGATCCACATCAGTCTCTTCTAAATGGAGGATGACATCTTTGACCTTAAGGGTCCAATGCGCGGCTGATCCGTAATAATGGGCCACGTTATCGCGAGCCATCTGGGCGAAGTCTTCGCGTAACTCATAGGAGATGAGGCAACCTTCCGATCCTACAGCGCGCAACAAGGCCATGGTTAAGGCCCCCGGTCCCACCCCGGCCTCGACGACCTTGGCGCCAGGAAAGATATCTGCCCATATGAGAATTGGCCCGATATCCTTAGGATAAATGACCTGGGCCATGCGTGGGAGGTTGGGAATGAGTTGGGCTAAGGTTGGACGGAGGACTAAAAACGTCTCGTTCAGCGAGGAGCGTACGACAGAGCCTTCCTCAAGACCGATGATCTCCTCGACGACGATCCTACCCCCGCGAATAGATATTTTTTTACCTCTCTCGAGTCTCTTGAGGTATTCCCTTTCCTTCCTGTCAAAGAAGATGACCGCCTCGCCTTCGCACAGCGGGCCCCTTGGGATCGTCTTAATGTTAGGAATTTCCTTTTCAGGCACAACTCTCCTCTGCTCACCGGTGCCTCTTGCCTCCTGCCTCCTGTGATTTGATTACCTTGTCCGCGCCTTCAGATTTTAGATTTCCGGTTCCCAACTCAAAACTAAAAAGCCAAAACTTAAAACTTCGTCTTTCTGCCTTCTGCCCGTTTCCTACCTACTGCCATTTTGGGGAAGAGAGTATCCGATAAGGTGGTTTTATGTCAATTTGAAGCTGGGCCGCAGGGCAAGGGGAGCAATCTCAATGACCTCCTCTTAGATCGACCGACTGATGATTTCGCTCTTCATAGCTTTTATCACTTCCGATTCGCGCCCGTCAACTGTAACTTATTAGTTACGAGTCCCAAGTTTTGAGTTAAACCTTAGAGTCTAAACTCTCTTGAACTTCGTCTCCGCTCGTCGATTTCTCGCATGCCTCGCAGGCGAGATCTTCTTGACCCGCCTGGAAGCGGAGTTTTTCAAAATATTGGATTCCGGTTAAATTTGGACGCCGACGCCGAGCAACTCCGCGGCTGTCGCCACTCCTCGATCGGCCCGATGACCGGGCCAAGTGGCGTCGGCGACGGAATACGCTATCCCTTCCGTGTAGTCGGAAAAGAAAACTGTTGGCGCTGGGGATGTGCTATGTCTGAGATGAGGGGGATTCCAGGGATAGAGCCTGGTCGGCGACGCGACGAATTGCATCGCTAAAGAGCCGGATGTCGTTCCCGGTCACAAGCCTAGTCTCGCCAATCGCGAACGTAGTCATTGGAACCTGGGATCGATATTTCTCCGTGACTCGTCCACCGTGATGCGCGACAAGATTTCTAGTCTCGCGAAGGTCGACAAGTATCTGAGCTAGTTCGGGTTCAGTCTCGGTAATGCCGAGTATACGCACCAGCGCTGAGACAACACTTTCGTTGTCGTTGCGTTCCAAGAGCAGATCATGAAACAACGCCTCGAGGGCGCTGTGGAGCTTGACGGCTACGAAGCCGCGGCCTTGGTTAAATGCAGGCGCATCGTTTGGTCCGTGCGGAAAGAGGCGGGACAGTAAATCGCCGAGATCGTCTTGATGAATCCAGAAATCGATGGTCGAGCCGTCGCGGCCGTGAAGCGGAACGAACCCGTCGAACTTAGGAT
>JBOHVJ010000389.1:0-4180 GCA_050735075.1 Binatia bacterium | reverse complement strand
ACATACTTCCGCAAAGCAGTAAGCCATTATAACGACCTCTACTCCCGGAAATTGTTAGAAGGGGAATACCGCAAGGCCTCGCGTCGGCTGGGCGCTGCTCACCTCGAGTATCTTAAAGAGACCGAGCTTCTTGAAGACCTCCCTGAGGACTTATGACGCCTCAGTATGGTCATCTCTATGTAGCTGACCTGAATCCGCGCTTTGGTACAGAACCAGGAAAAGTTCGGCCGGTCATAGTTGTACAGACAAACGCTCTAAGCCATTTCCATCCATCAACGATCATCTGCCCTCTAACGACAAAAGTCGCTGGTTTTGAGAATCCGCTACGCGTGGCTCTGCCGAAAGGCGTTTCAGGATTGGGCCGCGCTTCGGATATGCTGGTGGATCAGATCAAGGCCATTGATAATCGCCGGTTGCGCAGAAGATTGGGCGTGCTTCCAGACCCATATTTGAGCGAGCTGCGCCACAAGCTTTTGCTGATATTGGATTTCGTCGAGGAAAGTCTTTCCGGCAGGCCGGCCTGAGTTCTGCTATAGTTGAGTCTGGTGAAGCAGAGCTAGGTGCATCAGACGAGCATAGAACGGAAATCGCAGACCTATCATTAAATAATCAAATGCCCGACCCCGTCCGTGCATGGACAGGTTACGTACTTGACGGCGTAGAACAGTAGACCAGTCTGTGTAGGAGGCGCTGCGATACAGTGCAGCCTCCGTTTTCTTTAGGCTAATGCGGAGGTGTCGGAAGTTTTTTTCCCGGCTTCAAATTTGCTAGACGCCTCACCAATGCGCTAGTAAACTAGATTTGGGTGAGGATTTGGACGATATCCGGTCGCGACCCATCGGATAACTAGGAAAGGACGGAATAAGTGATGTCACTCTCATAACGGCTGCGTGGGAAGGGATTCGGTTTGCAAAGGATGCGTTAAAAGCTGCCCTAGATTACAAGATCGAGATAGAGGGACGAGAGAAGATAGTTGCAGCACTAGAAAAGCTTGGCTCTACCCAGGATGACTTGTTCACTGTGAGAGAAAATCTGTTTCGACTTCAGGAAGAGAATGAGAAGCTTCGTCAGCAACTCAAGGCGCACGAAGATTGGGAGGCACAAAAGGCCTGTTACAAGCTTGAGGAGACCGCCGGTGGTGCAGTCGTGTATGCCTCTACACAGAGGGATGTTCCTAAGCATTACGCGTGTCCAAGCTGCTATACAAAGGCGACTGTTCAAATTCTACAGGATCGGGGTGTAGTTAGTGGTGTTTTCGACTGTCCAGGCTGCAAAGCCATGTATTATGTAAAAGCCCGTCAGTCTATTAAGGTAGAGCGTTTCCCCAAAGAACCCCGAGGATTTTGACCGTAAAGGAGAAAAAGGGCTCGGAGGAGGCGTCAGACAAGCAGGGTCAGACATTTAACAATTTATTTCTTACGCTCAAGGCTAGAATTGGAGGGTACCAAATTAAATAATCAAATGCCTGACCCTGTCCGTGCTGTCTGGTGGCCTATCATTGGCCCGGGAACATTCGGGAGCTGGAAAATATCCTGGAGCGCGCCATTATTAAATGTCAGGGGGAGGCCATAGACGAGGTGGACCTACCAGCTCCCCCGCACCGCATCGTCGGCGTCCCCTTTTCGGGGGACGGGGAAGTAGGCGCGTCACTAAAACACTGGCTCCTGAAAAGCGAAAAGGACTATCTGCGGAGACTCTTAGTTAAGCACAAGGGAAGTATTACAACTACTGCAAAAGAGGCCAGGGTAGACAACATTGAAGTACCGGAGTGAAATCGTCTCTAGACCATAGACCCTGGTGAAAACCGCGCAGTAGTTTTCCGCGGCAAGTTTTGATTCCGCGTAAGGGGATATGGGAGCAGGGGTCTGGTCCTCGATTTTTGGCAATTGAGGAGAATCACCGTAGACCGATGAGGAAGAGGCATAGACCACCCTCGTGACTCCTGCGTCCCGCGAGGCTACCAAAATATTTAGAGTCCCTTGGCTGTTGACCTCATTGGTTCGCAGGGGATGATCGACGGACAAGGGCACCGAGCGGAGCGCGGCCTGATGAAACACGACTTCTATTCCCTTTACGGCCTTTCTGACAAATTCCAAGTCCAGGATATCTCCTTCTAGTAACTCTATTTTGTCCATATGCCCGTTGAGGTTGTCTCTTTTGCCCGTGACAAAATTATCGATCACCCGGACCCTCTTCCCTTCTTTGAGGAGCCTTTCCACAAGGTGAGAACCGATAAAGCCTGCCCCGCCTGTTACGAGATACATGCTATACTCCTTTTTTATCCATCTGCCTTAAGCTTCGAACTCAGACCGGATAGGGGATCGCTGACTCCTAATTGCTGACAGTCAAGAACTGACCCCTCACCGCTTGCAGTTAGAAAATCTTTTAGGAAACCGTCACCGACTTGGCTAAGAAGCGAAGACGAGGGATTTCATCGAAAATACTTCAGTACTGATCCAGTTCTGGAAAGAAACCAGCCACAGCCTAAACGCATTAACTCCAGGATCGGTTTGGTTTCGTAAGACTGAAATCGCTTTCGTAAGCGGTAGGGTAGTATGAGCTTCCAAGGTATCAGCAGCAGATTAATAAGAGGTGATCGTGGGGAAACGAGGGTTGCCCAGAGGAGAAAGCAGTTTCTTAAGCTTAAAAGCTTTCCGAAGTCTTTTCCGTTCGCTAAATAATTGTCGATGAGACTGTGAATGATATTCAGGTTTATCTTTCCGAAAGACCGTTGTCTTACGAACAATCCGTTCAGTATCTCCGGAGAGATGTCGATGAGTCGATATTTATCTAGATAACTGAGCAGGAGGTAAAGGTAAGTAGAGGCCACTGACCCGGACAACCAATCAAAGATTTCATTCCAGTCAAGCTTATCCTTGGTGTTTTTCCACAGGTAGATAACATCCAACATTGCAATCGTTCCGCCAATGGCTTGGAAATTTTGAGCCCAGTGGGAGGCAATGTAGACAATTTGAAGCTCATCACTAAAACGGGCTACCTTCCTTCCCTGGAATTCTGAAGGCCGGAGCTGGTTTTTGAGATTTTCGCGACTGAAAACCTTGTCAGCACCGACTCTGCTTTTGGACCCAAACAGTCCCCGGTGAACTTCCACCCAGACGCCTCGTTGCGGATGGAAAAGGGGCATACTGTGGTGATGTGTTTCGTAAAACTCAGCGGGGCCTTCAGACTGCTGGCGGTATCCCAGTTTTAAAAGGATGGCTTCGACCGCTTCCAGGTCAGCATCTTCGACAAGAAAATCCATGTCACGCATGGGCCTCAGATGGGGTTCAGGGTAGTGCTGATCACAGATAGAAATGCCCTTAAGTAGGGTTAAAGGGTGAACACGGCCCTCGCAGGCATCAATAATTTCACTCATAGCGTCTAACTGGTCACCGGTGAGTATCCGGGCTGTTAGGTCTGCGCCTTGGAGTAGCGGCCAAAGCGGTGACGCCGATGATTGAAGATGGCCCTTGGTGGTTTGAAAGAGAAGGGGGCCTAACCCCGTCTCTACAGCCCAACGGATCTGTCCTTCATCAAAAGCCGCCAAGGGCAAGTCCCTCCGACTTTCGTAGGCAGCCCGGAGAAGCGGGATCATTTGTGGCTCTCTTTTTGAGAATTGCCCCATAAATTGCGTCGTGAGATTTCGTGGAATCGCCCGGAGAATCGGGCAGAAATACCGCTGTATTAATTAGACATATCTGTAGATTTTTGTGTCTCGTTCTAGGCCACTATCTAAAAGCATCTTTTCCATAGTGGCTTTTACAAGTTCACAGGTGCGTCGAAGATCGCCTGTGAGAAGCTCGAAACAATGACACTTTCTGGTGATTTCTATGGCTGCGTCGAGACCATCTTCCGGATGCGCAAGGGGATTGAGTGCATTTGCAAACAAACGGGCCCCAGCTTCAACGGTGCTTATGGGCTCCGTTAAGGGTCCTAAAGCCTTAGGGCAGTATCGTAAAAAAAAGATAGCCGCCAACGGTATCGGTCCTCGGGCCGCTTCGCTGGGTAGATATTCTATGGGTACATGCATGGTCCTGGATGTGTAGAGGGTTTGCTTAGGTAGGGGATATGAGCCTGGAGGTTCTTTCTTCAGGCAGATTGCGCGAGGGTAAGGGTAAACCTCCATAGTCTCCAGCTTTAACGGTGCCAGTTCGTCGCTTAAATAGCGAAACCCATGATG
>JBOHVJ010000388.1:0-1972 GCA_050735075.1 Binatia bacterium | reverse complement strand
GTGCCGCTACAGTTAGGCGCGAGGCGAGAGCCGTGAGGCGTGAGGGATCCGGCGAGATATCATCGACGGGAAAGAGCCTTGCTCGTGAATCGTGGTTCGTGCTCGTGTTCGTTTCCCGACTGAGCAGAGAGCTCACATGCAGACTTCGAGGTCTATGCAAAGAGGCTGGCTTGTCGTATTTGCGCAATTGCGCAACTATCGCCGTGAGGTTGAGGCCGAATCGATGAACTCCGATAGGGCCCTCAGGAGCTGGCGGATTTCGCGGGGGTGCTTCGGTCGATATCTGGCCCGCGCGCCGTCTGCTTCATATCTTACCACCTCGGCCATCTAGCGGGTCTGGCCTCGCATTCTTCGCTACGGCTTTACATAATCTTCGAGTTCCAGATGAAGTATTAGGCCGCGATCTATTTTCCCTACCAACTCGCCGCTTAGCACTCCAACGGTTTCTCGGATACGTCCTTTGTCTATGGTTCTGACCTGGTCGCAAAGAGCGCGCGAATCTTTAGGCAGATGAGTTTCTTTCGCGGATAATAGGGGTTGGACCAAGCGGTCTGGCGCCCTTCCCTTCACCGACGAAAGCGGAACAACGGTTACCGTCGACGAGATATCATTGGCCTCTGTCCTAGAAACAATAACGCATGGACGGATCTTGGGGACCTCGGCCCCGCGCGCCGGGTCAAGGCTAACGCAGACTAACGAGCCCCTTACCACAAAGGCCAGCCCTCTTTGTCTGCGTGGGCAAATTCTCGACTGGTTCGACGCGACTCTTGCCGCCCTGAACGATACTCCTCCACCAATCGGGCCTTGAGCTCTCTTCGTCCGTGCTGGGATATCCAATCGGCCAAGCAAGTGTTCAGCAAACCGCTCAAGGTTGTTTGATCCGAGAGTTTTTTTGCTTTTTTGACAAGATCGTCTCTGAGTACTACAGTCGTTCTCATAAGCGCCTCCGTCATAACTATGTCATACAAGTTTCATACAGCTGATGATGAATGTCAAGCCCATCCAGCGCAGTCATGGTGTCGGAATTCCGGGGACATAATACTAAAAGGAGAAGAAAAGGGGACGCGAACCTTTTTCTTCACCACTCGCTCTGAGGTAAGCCTCAGAGTCAGGGTTTCCTTTCCAGACAATCTTGGCAGGGCGACGCCGTCCGCTTCTTGGTCGGATGGTGCCGCTACAATTAGGCGCGAGGCGAGAGCCGTGAGGCGTGAGGGATCCGGCGAGATATCATCGACGGGAAAGAGCCTTGCCCGTGAATCGTGGTTCGTGCTCGTGTTCGTTTCCCGACTGAGCAGAGAGCTCAGATGCAGACTTCCACGTTTATACAAAGAACACGGGAACTTGCGTATTTGCGCAATTGCGCAAGTACGCAAGTAGTGCCGAGAGGGCGAAGCCGAATCGATGAATTCCGATAGGGGCCCTCAAAAGCTGGCGGATTTCGCTGGGATGCTTCGGCTGGCAGGGATCGGAAATCTTTGCGTGAGACTATTCCTCGAACATTGAGGTATCCAAGAGCCTTGCCCCGTGAATAATTCGTAGGACGTAAACTGTTCTTCCCGCAATGCGAAACACAGTCCGGTAGTTGCCGTACAGTAGGTGACGGTAACGCGCGCCTAAGATCTCGTTCTCAGGAATGAGGGGACACCTTTCGGGAAAGCTTTCCAGCGTGGCGATTTGTTCTTCGAGCCGGCGGACAAACTTTTCTGCTTCTTCAATACTGTCTTGCGCGATAAATGTCCAAGCCTCTTCGAGGTCGCGTTCCGCTGTCCGCGTGATCCTAACGCGAAACTTTGCGGGCATGTTTAAATTCTTTTAGAAAAGAGCGCATAGGTCGTGTGCGTCCGGCTTCGATATCTTCCTCTGCCCGCGCAAGAAGCCTTGCCATATTGCCGGCCTTTAAGTGCTTCTCATAAGTTTTCGTATCCATTAGGACCGCATCAGCCTTGCCGTTGACTGTGAGTACGACCGGCCT
>JBOHVJ010000387.1:0-6725 GCA_050735075.1 Binatia bacterium | reverse complement strand
GCACCACAACGAAAGCAGTAAGCAAATATAGTCCCATTCGGTTTCCTCTCAATGTGTAAGCCCCGCGAAGCGGAGTTTGGTTGGCAAGAGTCCGAGTAATGCTGAACTCGAACCCTGCCTGTAGTGAACGGAACGTACCGCTCTATATCCTTCCACTTCAGCATATTTCAGACCCCTTTAGTCTGCATAGTGTTCTAAGCAAGGTTCGTGCCTTAGTCCACGCGCCAGATGCGGTAGCGGACTACCCCGGTTTCCGGGTCGGTCTCCCGCGCCATATAAAGCTTGATCCCGTATCGTGTTGACCACCATTTGATAGCACTCCAAGCCTGTTTGTATCGGGCATGTGAAACCGTAAAGCTCTGTCCCTTCTTCATATTCATGAAGACGGACCATACCCCACGATACCTAGAGTGTCTAATGTCCGGAATTGGAACCTTATCCGTAACAATAAAGTGCTCCTCTTTCATGATTTGCCCCTGTTGTTGTTTTCCCCTTCCCGAAGATTTTAAATCAGAGCCCATCAGCGTGTCAAGGGCAGAGACGAGCACAATTTGTACCACTCCGCGACGCACCCAGATCTGGCGGGAAAGTAAGGCTAAGCCGTCGCCCTAGTCCGTCCAACCGACGGCGACTTGTGCCCAAAATTGTCACATTGTGACGTCAGAAAGTGACGCACTACGTCAGATCTACTCAGGGCTTACTTTGTAAGTATCTGATCTTGAGTGCTATTAAAAAGCTTGACAAGTTGGCATAATATCTGATATAGTACGAGATACTGCGATAGCGGGCACTCTTCGGTTAGTTCCGACCCATCCTAAGCAGATAGTAGCCGAGCGAGCCCCGATCGACGGCGAAGCTATGCTCCAAGCAAGCTACTTGCGGGTAGTTTGCTCGTGTACCTTCAATTCCGAGGGTGCGCGTTTTATGGAGTACACAGATGAAAGTTTCATTAAATGATCTTTACAAAGCCTTACTAATCGCTGAAGAAAATCAACACGACGATAATGCCAGCATTGGGAAACAAGGCCAAGAGGATGCACGAAAGCTTAGAGCACGGATTGCTCGCCGCGAGAGGAACCAAGCCATGCGGGACTGTGGCCTTGTGAAAGTGCGGGGTGCGCTGGGCGGGGTTTACTGGGGATAGTAGTCGCCGTCTAGGCGACGGCTGAAGTGAACTGAGGAGCCGGGAACGGCGAAACCACAAGGATGTGGTCTTCACTTACAACGGAGTCATAACATGAAAGCACATAGGTTAGCTCTGTATTTCTCGCTGTTTATCCTTGTGGTGATCCTGGCGGTCTCGTTCACGCACCTTGCGCATGGGATCGCGATGACCACGGGGATCAGCCTGTGGGAGTCGTGGGCAATGGCCGTAGCAATTGATGCGGGCATGATAGCTGCGGAGTACGCGGCGCTCGTCGACAAGCCAACACGCTACACGCGATACAGTGTGATACTAGGTCTGATTTTATCTGGTATGTTCAACTGCATAGCGTTCACGGCGGCGCCACTGGCCAGGGCCGCAGTGCTGTATGTGTGCATAGGCATAGTGCTAGGAGTTCTCGTACCGACCAGCATGTATGCATTGGCGCAAACGGCACACACGCTGCGAAAGCCCCAGCCGCGCGTGCCCTCATATGGCAAACGGCGGGCAAAAGTTGCGGTGTTGAAAGCCGCAAAGTATGGTTAGGGCTTATCCCTAACCCGCTGAGACAGTGACAGCGGATCTAATGCACTGGCTTTAGCCGTCGCCCTAGTCCGTCCTACGGACGAACCGACGGCGACTATGGAGTAAATTGAAATGTACGTTCCTTTACCAATAAATAGCCTTAAGGCGGCGTTGGGGTGTGTTGCGGATAGGCATGAGCCACGAACAGCCCTCAAAGGTGTACTGATCGATATAAACGGCGAGACTACACTCAAGATAGTGGCTACGACTGGACAGGTACTATTTGTAGCTCACGAAAGCCTCGATAATGTGGCCCCGATTGGGCAGATAATTATCCCTGCGGAGGCAGTCAAGCAAGCACTCAAACACGTTAAGCGGGACAATTATTTAGTATTACAATCCACCCCTGCGCCTAACGAGTATCGCTTGGGATCCCTGTGCTTTAACCCTATCGACGGCCCGTACCCGAACTACGTTCCGGTAATCCCCAGCGTGGTGTCGGGCGAACCTGGACAGTTCGACCCAAACCTGCTCTTGATGGCGTGGAAAGCAATGGTGACTGTGGGAAGCAGTAGACCCCATTTTCACTTCAATGGAACGCAAGGCGCAGCCGTGTATGTGTCATCAGATGTTCAAGCGCTCGCGCTCGTCATGCCTTGGGTGAGCCCAGACATACCAGCGTACCCCAGCACACCCTCCTGGATATAGCCCTGTACGTGGGGGACTCCACTCGCCGCCCGCCGAGCACGTACATCGCGGGCTCCGAACTTTCTGTTCTGCTAGTTGTCTAACTGTACTAGTAACAGTACTAGTACTAGTCACGTAGTCCACGTGACTTACGTAAGGACCCCTCTAAGGGGGTCCTAGACAGTACGGTACAGTCTTCTCTTCTCTTCTCTTCTCTTCTCTTGACTCTTCGTCTAAGAGGAAACCCTCAAGGGTTTCCGATCTTCTCTTCCTACTATACCATCTGTTTCTCTCTCCTTCTTCAAGCCCTGCGCTAGAGAATGGTCGCGTTAAAGTAAAGTCTCAAGAGTATCGCCCAATGTATTAGATTGTGTGCCGTTTCGTCTACAAAGCCTGTATGTACCCCAAGCAAACCCCCCGAATTCGCCCTGTAGGGCTCCTCAGTCAACGTGAGCACCGTACCCGCTACCCTTGTACTAGTCCTAGGCCGTTCGTCGATCCTGGGGCACTACAGTGCGTCACAGCCATCATCAGACTATGCCAGAGTACTCCGACTGCAGAGAGAGCTCAGCTGCGCGCATATATCAGCACTCTTCCTGGCCGCGCTCCGCCTGTTACCCTGATGGGGAGCTATGTGAGGGCTGCGCACGATTGCGGCACGTTGTTGCTGTAAGGCCTTGATTCTAGGCCCTGTTGCCATGGTTAGGAGCCACAAGACGTCGCCTAGACGGCGACTACTGCCGGTTTTCCCTAGAAAAACAGGCCCCCACCCCCCCTAATGGCGTTTCGATTTCCCCGATCTAGGTACAGGAGCACATCAGGGGCAGTTTCAGGTTGGGGAGGGGGAGAAATAACACTAAACTGCTGAATTAACAGCACTTTCTGCCACTTAACAGGATGGGCCTGGCTAGGACTCTGGGTCTGGTCTGATTGGGCTTGACATTGTCTGATTAATTGTATATAATAGAGCCGCAATGGAAGAAATCACGGCTACAGCGCCGCTAGGCGCGGCTATAGAAGAGGGAGTGTCTAGACTATACCGAGCCGGGTATACGGTCAGGACCATTGCGGATAGTCTCGACACCAGTGTCTCAGTGGTACAGACGCTGGTAGCCCGTTTGGGCTTGAGGCCGCAGCCCGTGATTTCCTACGAGGAGGCCCTACGCCAAGTGGGATGTAGCGAGGGCTACATAGCCCACGTCACGAAGGATGAAAAGAAGAGAAAGGTTCAGGACGTGCCACAGTTCGATTGTGGATCTTGGGGAGCCCTTTTAGGGGCGGAAGCAGATTCTCATCGTAGGCGCGCGTCTAAGGACAGGGCCAAGAATAGTGAGCGTTTTTGTTTGTGGTCAGAGGGTTAAGGAATATGATTATACACACACTTGTTTCTCTCGTGTCCTTGTCCCTAGGGGTCGGGTCCTTCTTGAGGGACGGCTTAAGGGCGGTTAACGGTTTCCTAGACTGGGTGTTGGGGCCCAAGACACACACGGCTGTCTTTGTGCTTGTCCTGCTGCTTACCTTCCAGATTATCCTCATTATCTTCGATTATTTTACTATGGTCTGGGGTTATGCATTATGAAAAATCCGCTGAAGACTAGGGCATTTGGGGCGGCAGCCCTTGCCACAGGCGTAGCCTTAGTTCTGGTGGCTTGTGTACTCTGCGGATTAGAACTCGCCGAGAACAAGATCGTCGAGTGGCTGGCCTACGGGTGGTAAGTGTCTGCGAACTAGCCTGGGCAGCCGGGTTAATCTGCCGCCCCGCAGTAGGGCGTGGGGAGACATCACGCATAAGAAACCGGAGAGTTACATCAGTATGTTAGGAATACCACAGGCGATCAGCAGCGTCTCCGATCTGCTGAACAAGGCCATCTCAACCGCCTGGCCGAGCCCTGCGGACAAAGCGAAGGCGGAAGCCATCGCGATAACGTCCGCCGCCCAGGCGGCTATCGTGCAGTTAGAGGCGGCGCAGGCCGTGATGAAGGCGGAAGCCACGTCGGCGGACCCATGGACCTCACGAGCGCGACCTAGCTTCCTGTATGTCGTGTACCTGTTGCTGCTCACGGCGATCCCAATGGGAATCGTCTCCGCCGTATCTCCGGATACGGCTCTGGACATCACGCAAGGATTTAAGGCGTGGTTGGGGGCTCTACCAGCATCAATCACGGACCTGTTTACCTTCGTCATGTTGGGCTACATCGGAGGGCGCAGCTTGGAAAAGTTTAAAGGTGTCTCGCGCTAATGATGACCCTCCTACTCCTGAAGGGACTGGTGTTAACGGCGCTGCTGGTCTATCTAACGTGGAGATCCAGGACGTCGTAGTCGCCGCCGAGGCGACGCCTATAGACGAGGCGACCCCCGACGTAGGGCGCTACGTATTCCGCGGCACCCTCAAGGATGGGGCGCCGGTGTGGATAGATGTGCGTGAGTACTTCGCTAGATCCAAGTACGCACCTCACCAGGGCGAGCGCGAGTGTGCACGTCGAGCGGGCGGTGAAAGAGATAGTCCCTCGCATTAAGGGCCGGTTTGTAAAGGGTACCACCGGTAACCCCGGAGGGCGCCCGAAGGGTGGGGGCAAGAACAAGCTTCAGCTACACCGGGAGGCCATCAGGGAGGCTGTCGATCAGGAGCTTTGTGGCTCCGTAGTGGATATTTTAAAGGTGGTGATCAAAGCCGCCAAGGCGGGCGATCTGGTTGCAGCGAAAATGATGCTGGACCGCTTTGTACCGGTACAGAAGGCTGCGGACCCGGTGGGTGCGGCAGCGGGGGGAATACAAATTATAGTTCAGGGTTTTGTGGCTCCCTCACAACCAGAGGGTCCAGACGGCGACTACGACGGCGACTATGGCCGTCACCTAGACGGCGACTACGAGGTACTTTCGACATGACATTGAAGGAACAGCTTTTTAAACACGAGGGCTTTATTCCCCACGCCTACCAAGACAGCCTTGGGTACTGGACTATCGGCGTAGGCCGCTTAATAGACAGGCGCCGCGGCGGGAAGATCACTAAAGAAGAGGCCCAATTTCTATTGGACAACGACATCAAGCGGGTCGTGGCGGAAGTGCATAAAGCCCTACCTTGGGTGCTCACCCTGAACGAGGCACGGCAGGAAGTGCTGTACAACATGGCCTTCAATCTAGGCATGGCGGGGCTGCTTAAGTTCCGTACCACGCTGGCTTGGATTGCCTCCGGAGATTATGAGAACGCGGCTGGGGCAATGCTCTTGTCTAAGTGGGCTACGCAGGTCGGTGGACGCGCCGTAGAGCTGTCCGAGCAGATGCGTACAGGCGTCCGAGCATGAAGTATCCGGACACTACCCCTCGCCCTGTTCGCCACGGTCCCGAGGACTGTGGCTATTATCACCTAGATGCGGCCTGGTATGTTGGCCGAAGGGGCTTCTATTACAGGAACAATCGCGAGGACGCATTAAGCTTTAAACCATACGAGAACATGAAATGAAAGATCAGACTTACCCTACAGATACTACCCCAGGACAGTTCAGCGGTAAAGCCGTGGAAGTCGCGAAAGCGGCTGCATCTGAGCCAACCTTCGAGTGTGACCACGGCCCCAGCAGCGGCGGTGCCTACGCGGGCTCCAAGAAGAAGGGCAAGCCCATGCAGACGTCGGGCTACTAAGCCGTGCGGAACTCCGAATTCATTTTTGCCTCCGCGGCACGCACGGCTACCGTGAATTCTGCGGATGCATATGTGCCGGATAGTGCACGCGGGGCGTGGTTTGGACTCAATATAACGGCGACCGGAGGCACTCCTACGTTGGACATTAAGCTCCAGCACAAGGACGAGCTAACGGGGATCTACACCGACATTCCCGGTGCCACTTTCGCGCAGAAGGCGGCCACCGGCACGGATTCGTTGGTGGTTTACCCAGGCGTCGCGGAGACAGCCAATCGGCTGGAGAGCAACGTGCTCTCTCGGATTATTAGAGCAGTGGCGACAATTGGGGGCACGACGCCAAGCTTCACGTTTTCATTAACTGCACAGTTTTTACCATAGTCCGTCCCTATAGGCCGGTAGCTTAGTGGCAGAGCAGCGGTCTCCAAAACCGCCTACGGGGGTTCGATTCCCTCTCGGCTTGCCAGACCGATAAAAGAAAGGGCTCCTTCGCGCCCCGTCTACCGGGGCTTCGCGCGCGGGTGCAAGGCCCGCGCATCTTTTCTGAATTAACCCCGCGAAGCTACACAGCGGGGACTCCGGAGACTGCCCGGTGCTAGGCCGGGCTCTTTTATGAAACTAACTTTCAATCTGCATCCTGCGCAGATGCAGGTCTTTGAGTGTAAAAAGCGCTTTAAGTCCCTTCGGACGGGGCGGCGCTTCGGTAAGACCCACCTTGCAGCGGTGACCCTACTGG
>JBOHVJ010000386.1:0-3919 GCA_050735075.1 Binatia bacterium | reverse complement strand
GTACATCCCTGCATCCTTTTCGGGCTGCACTAATTCCTTTATTAGACGATGATAGGTCTCGAACTCCCGGTTCCGAAATTCCCTGCGTCGAACATCAAAGAACTGCCAGACGGACCAAATAAAGGCGACCGCAGCCCCAAAGATGCCTAACTCGGCAGCGTGGCTACTGAGCAAGGACAAGATGTCGGTGAGCCACGTCATGTGAGCCTAACTATGAATCTCTTGTTCCATGTAGTACGGCCTTACTTCTATGTAGCACGATTTGAATATTTACCTATCTGGCAATTTCTATAGTGGTTACGCCGAATTGTAAAGCGTCGCTTACTTGTGGATAGCGACAAAGGCTGAAACCTCTTTCCGCGTATTTCGTCTTCTGAGGTTAGGAACCCATGCCTAGACCTAGGCTCCCTCCACAATCCTAATCTCCTCTTCCGTCAGCCCATAAAGTTCGTAGACGAGTTGGTCAATCTGGCGGTCGGTGGCATCGATCTCGCGCTGAAGGCTGGTTTTGTCGTTCGGGTTCTTTGCTACCACCTCTCCTATTTGCTTCGGGACCACAGGCATGGAGTATAAGTCTAACTGAGGCGTGACTTTTCAGGCAAGGGGAATTTTTCGCTTTGTGTGCGACTTGTCACAAGAACACTCGCACTTATAAACGGAGTTGGTCTTTGCTTATGCGCCATTTTTAAATTAGGACATTACCGAAGCGATGCTTACTTTCCCTTTCGCGCGCGTGGCCCAAAAGGCTCGGGCTGGAAAGGAGCGTCTCTCTCCTGAAGGAAGGCGCGCACCCCGCCCTTCTTCTTCGTTACTTCCAAATGCCTGTTGAATTCCTCGCGCTTCGACAACCGCGCCATAGCAGCCAGCTCCGCATTCAACGTCCACGCCTTGAGAAGCCCCATCATCTCAAGTCCCATGGTTGCGATATGGAGATTGATCTTCACCGTCTCCGGCGGCACAAGCGCGATGCGCTCGACGAGGGCGAAGCTTTCGTCTAGTAATTTATCTTTCGGGACCACCTGATTGACCAGACCGATACGGAGCGCCTCCTTTGCGTCGATGTGGTCGCCGGTTAGGGAATAGCGAAGAGCATTCTTGAATCCGGCAAGGGCAACCCAGATAAAGTCGGTGCTGGCGCCATGACGTACCTGCGGCTGGCCAAAAACTGCATCATCTGCGGCAATGGTAATGTGGCAGGTCAAAGCCAGCCAGGACGAGGCTCCCAGACACCAGCCGCTCACAGCGCCAATGATCGGCTTAGGATACTGCCAGCGATAGAGTTGGCGTCCCAGGATGTCTTTCCGATCGGAGTCGCGGAATCTGTCGTATTCATAGACCAGCGACTGCCCCTCGGGAATGCCGTAGGGCCAGACCGTCTCGCCTTCATCGTCGCTTATGTCTTCGCCTGCAGAGAAAGCGCGGCCCGCGCCGCTAAGAACAACAGCCCGGATCTCCGGATCTTCTCTGGCTACTTCAAGGGCGGCGTCCAGTTCATCGCAAAGCCCCTGGTTCAGGGCGTTCAGCGCGTCGGGCCGGTTCAGGATAATCAAAACACCTCGTCGGCGCTTCTCGTAAAGGATGTTCTTGTACGTCGGCATCTTACGTCTCCTCTTTACTCCGCTGCGAACGGGGCCCAAAGGGCTCCGGTTGAAAAGGACCGTCGCGGAGCTTGAGGTAGGCTTTGGTGCCTTCCTTGAACCGCGCTTCGTCCAGGGGCCTTCGCATCTCTTCCCGCAGCATCACGTGCGCCGGCGCAGAGAGCTGAGAGTCCAGCAGGAGCGCCTCGCGAAGCCCCATCATCTCCAGGCCCATTGTTGCGATAGCGAGGTTGATCTTCACCGTCTCCGGCGGCACAAGCGCGATTCGCTCGACGATCCGAAAGCACTCCTCCAAAAGTTGGTCAGCGGGCACCACCTTGTTGACAATCCCGATGCGCAGGGCTTCCTGCGCATCGATATGATCGCCTGTAAGGCCGTAGCGGAGAGAATTTTTGAAGCCCGCTAGAAGCGTCCACATAAAGCTCGTGTTGGAGCCGTGCCGGACCTCCGGCTGCGCGAAGACAGCATTTTCCGACGCGATGGTGATGTGGGTGAAAAGAGCCAGCCAGGAGCCAGCCCCCATCGTCCAGCCGTTGATGGCGCCGATGACCGGTTTCCCAAACTCCCAGATACGCATAAAGTTGCGGCGGTCTGAACGCCACGAGTCGATGAGCTCCGCCGCGCTCATCCCGGTTGGGATGCCGTACGGCCAGACCAGGTCCCGTCGCCGCCCGGTGGCAGTGCCCTGGTCCATGCCGGCTGAGAAGGCTCGTCCCGCGCCGCTAAGCACTATGGCCCGGACCTCAGGGTCGGCCTCAGCCTCGTCCAGCGCCTCATGGAGCTCCTTGAGTAAAGTCCGGCTGATGGCGTTCATCGCCTCCGGGCGGTTGAGTGTGATAAGGACTCCCTTGCGCTGTTTCTCGTAAAGAATCTCAGCATACTCGGCCATGCTTCCTCCTTTTTCGATGTACTACTGAATCAGAATCGGCTCCGCAGACGAATGTAAAATAAGATGTTCCTCCATGGACTACTGCTTCGACTTTGCTTGTATGAGAGCCTTTGTCGGACTCGGTGAAACCACCAGGTCCCTGACGCGCCAAACGAGCTTTCCCTGCGGGGTCGCGCACGCTGACAAAAACGCTATAAAGCCTGCCAAAACGAAGTAGTTCACAGATGCACTCTCACGAGGAGCTCAGGGAGTAAAAGCCATAGTTGAGTTCCTTCAGTGCTCTGCTGGAGTCAAAAGCTGCAAGCGGTGGCCGTCGGGGTCGGAGAAATAGATGCAATGGGGATCACCCCTGCGACCAGAGACCTCAATACCTGCCTCCTCCAACACAGCCTTTACCTTCTGGTATTCTCCCGATTTTAGCCGCAAGGCCATGTGATTCATCTCATGGCCCGCGTAAATTCTCTCCCCGTCTTCCACTTCAAAGAGCGCAACCATCTGGTTGCCACAACAAAGGAATGCGCCCCAGGAATATTCGTGCTCCACCTCCATACCCAAAAGCTCTACATAAAACTTCTTAGAGCGAGCTAGGTCCTTAACGTGGAGTACAACATGATCGATGCCTGTGACTTTAAGAGGCGTCTTCATAATCCCCTCCTTTTGGAGCCTTATCCCCATAAATTAAAAAAGCCCCGGTAGAAAATCCAGTCCAGGCTAGTGTAATAGAAATCAAGGATGTGACCGGATGCGCCTTATTTATTTTAACGAGGGGTATGCGTCAAGAGGGAGATCGCGGGCTTCCAGATAGCTCAGGTCGCGAGAGCTTCTCCGAGTGTACGATTTCTTTGGCCATGTAATTCCTCCTCCTTTGGCTGGCTTATATCCGTAGAGAACGGGGCTTCATCCTTCTGCTTTCATCCTTCATTCTTTTTATATCGCCGTCAAGGGAAAAATGGCTTGCCCTGGTCAAGGAAACTTAGTAACTTAAGTTTCAGTTTGGCTCAGAAATATATCTTAAAAAGAAACGACCTGCCGAGTCGTCGCCCTTCCGGGATCGATTACCGCCAGGAGCTCAACGAAGCCCAATATCAGGCGGCGATGGCAATGGAGGGATCCCTCTTAGTGATCGCCGGGGCCGGGACGGGTAAGACGCGCACCCTGGTTTTTCGGGTAGCTCGCTTGGTGGAGATCGGCGTCGACCCGCGATCCATCTTGCTTCTTACCTTCACCCGCAGGGCTGCCGAAGAGATGCTGCGTAGGGCAAGCCTCCTGATTGACAGCCGCTGTGCCAAGGTTTCCGGAGGGACCTTCCATTCCTTTGCCAACGGGATCCTGCGCCAATACGGGCGCAAAATCGATCTCTCCCCTGCCTTCACCATCATGGATCGTCCTGACAGCGAAGATGTGATCCAGCTTCTGCGCACGGAGATGGGTC
>JBOHVJ010000385.1:0-1701 GCA_050735075.1 Binatia bacterium | reverse complement strand
CCGTTCATGGTTCGACAAGCTCACCACGAACGGACGGCGACACACCAAAATTCAATCACTTAGCCGTTCGTCCTGAGCGCGTCGAAGGGCGAACAGTGAATTACGACACAGTCTCTGACGAGAGAGGGCGACGGGTGAGGGTGAAAGCCGAATGACCCCTCATCCTCACCTTCTCCTACCAAGGGGAGAAGGAACCATTGGGACGCAGTGGGAATCGGGGGAACGGACGAACTTTCTCCTAATGGGACTTCGAAAAAGATAGTTTGAACAAAAGTGTGATCGTATGAAGATTTTGCGAACGCCGACTCCCGCTGCGAATTTTGGAATCGGATTGTTATTTTCGGTTTTGGGATGGCTATCGGTAACTTCTCTCGTGGGTGCAGCGCAGTGGGAAGAAGTGGTGAAGGAGGCAGAGCGAGAGGGAGAGGTCACGGTTTATGCGACCAACTCCGTTGGCGATTTGCAGGTCATATGGGGGGCCTTCCGGAAGAAATATCCGAAGATCAAACTAAATGCCGTGCCGATCAGCACCACGAGCGATATGGTGACCAAAGCCATGGCCGAGCGCAGGGCCGGCCAGTATTTAATCGACGTCATCTTAGGCGCGCCCGGGGCGACCACCAACAGCTTTTACCGCGGCAAGACATTGGATCCTTTGCCTCCAGCATTGCTTCTCCCCGAAGTGACTGACCTGTCTAAATGGTGGAAGGGCAAGCACCGCTATGTGGATCCTGAAGGCCGCTATGTTTTCGTCTATCAAAGCTCCCTATATGGTCCACCGATCTATACCAATACCAAGCTGGTAAAAACAGAAGAGATCCGATCTGTCTGGGATATCCTTGATGCGAAATGGAAAGGGAAAGTTATCGCTCTATGGCCGAGGCCGAACTACGTTTCGACTGCGCTCCTTTTCATGTATCACCATCCTAAGATCGGTCCTCAATTGATAGAGCGCTTCTACGGGGACAAGGATGTTGCGTTGTTCAGCGATTTCCGCCAGGGCACAGACTGGCTGGCCAGCGGCAAGTATCTTCTTTGCTTCCTTTGCCGGTTACGTCGCGCCATGGAACAAGGGCTCCCGGTCGCGGAGATGAATCCTTATCACTTTAAGGAACAGCCTGGTATTGGGGCAGGCAATGGAGCAATCGCTCTAGTGAATCGCCACCCTCACCCGAATGCAGCCAAAGTCTTCATCAACTGGTACTTGTCGCGCGAAGGTCAAATATCCTTTCGGATGGCCAACCAAACGATCGAGGATGAAGGAGTAACCTCTTTAAGAGAGGATCTGCCGCTAGATATCGTCCCTGAGTTGGCGAGGAGAAGAAGGGATATAGACTATCTCGAGATCAGCCGGCATGACTGGATGGATTACACGCCTGTCCGAGCCATTCTTCAAAATGCGATGGAAAAGAGGAAGTGATAAGGAGAGAGGCAAATGGCAAGTGAAAGAGTTGCAACCGTCGAGTGCATAGATCACGGCGTTATACCTAGCAATGACCTTGGACGGGCGTACCGTTTCTGGTCGAAGTTCATGGGCGGCGAGATCGACCATCTCACCAACCTGAATATCCGGGGGCTCAATCGCGAGGTGCCGCAGATTGTCTTCATGACGGTAGCCAATCACCGCGGCTTCGGCCTCGCTTTGCAAGACTTCCCCATCCCTTCTACTCCAGCACGCCCACTGGAGGGAGTCGTGTATGG
>JBOHVJ010000384.1:0-4994 GCA_050735075.1 Binatia bacterium | reverse complement strand
GGTGAAGCGGGATCTTGTCCAAGGGAATAGAAATAGAACCTTTGATGTGGGACTGTTCGTACTCCTCGCCGCTGCGGACATCAATGATCAGAGGCGTTTTCCCGTTCACTATCTCATCCACAAGTCGGTCCAGATAGATAAATTCGGGCGTCATGGCCTTGGGAAGGTCTTGCTGTGCGAACTGCGGATATTTGGTCGGATCAGCAGCCGATTCTCTTAAAGGAAAGAAAAGCCCGAGAAAAACGGCTAACAAAGTAAAATGTTTTTTCCCACAAATGTGCTTCATGGAACCCTCCCTCAATCTTTATCCACTTCGAATGAACAGCGTCGTGGAGGCAGCGGCGAATAACAAAGCCTTGCGAGGGATTCGGTCGACCATACTCTCATTTGACCACAAAATGGACCTTATCGGTAGTATCCAGCTCAGTCTGGTGATCATCAGCCACTACCTTAACTTCCAAAACATGGTGACCGGGCTTAACTCCCGTTAAGCTTCCCTGGCTTAACATGCCTATCAGCTCCCATCTACAGTATTTCATAACACAAAATTCATAAAATTTGCTTGTGGTCTATCAGCTTTTTGCAGACGTATTCCCAAGGGATGGAAATAATGGCCCTGGTGTGAGATGCTTCAGCCTGTTATCACAATGCAACACGCGACGGCACCATTAGCTTGACCATGCCTTTTGAGATCCGGTCCTGGTACCCCTCTTTATCACTGTGGCCATCCTCTACTCTTCAGTGGGGCATGGGGGTGCCACGGCCTATCTGGCTATCCTAGTCCTGGCGGGTTTTGCCCGCGAAGCGATAGCGCCAACTGTCTTAGCGCTGAACATACTTGTTACTTTGCTGGGAACCATCAACTACTACCGAGCAGGCCATTTTGATGCACGGCTGCTCCTCCCCTTTGTCCTCACATCCATCCCTGCCGCGTTTCTCGGCGGTTCACTTCGGCTATCGGAGGGAACCCACTCGATTATTCTGGGGCTTACCCTTCTCGCTGCCGGATTGCGCTTTCTTCTATTCACCGAACCCATTACTGCCAGGCAGGCCCTCCCGCGCGGGTTGTTGTTTGGTGTGGGTTTACCAGTAGGGTTCGCGTTAGGGTTCCTAGCAGGTTTAATCGGAATCGGCGGAGGTATATTTTTGAGCCCGCTACTATTGCTCATGGGTTGGGCGGACGCGAAGAAAACAGCAGCCATTTCAGCGGGGTTTATTTTTCTGAACTCATTAAGCGGGCTGACTGCTCATGTTATCAAGGGACCACCGGACTGGGCTCTTCTGGGAATCTTGGCCATTACGGTCTTGATCGGAGGAGGAATAGGCTCTTATATCGGGGCCTTCCGGCTATTGCCGATGACGCTGCAAAGGCTTCTGGGGCTGGTACTTCTCGTGGCCGGCTCCAAGCTTTTCATCTAGCCCCTGTTATCTGTCTTTGGATGGCTTGACATGATGCGAGGCAAGCGATAATTTCTTTCTTGTGTTTAGACATCGTTTTCTCATGGTCTTTTTTATTTTCTTTTTCTCTCTTGCGGGGTCTCTTCACGCTCTTGCGTTTTGTTTTTCAGATGACCAAGTCCCGGCCAAAACCACGGACCACGTTCCAAGCTCTATTCCTTGCTTAGACAACGAAGAAGACCCATTTCTTTCGCAAGTCTCTCAGGGTTACAAGATCTATACTCCAAAGGTGGAGAAGAGCGGGTTGGATCATTATTCCATGGCCTCCGTGCGGGGAGGTCCCTTCCCTACCATCCTAGGGGCTTCAGGCACCATCTTTGTCCCCCTTTCAATTTCCATCTACCAACTTAACACCGTCTACCGAATTTAGTTCCTTCCCTTTCTAGAATCTCCTGTCGCCATCTTTTATTTGTTTAGATGGATCAAAGCCTTTGCAAGGGACGATTTTCACAGCAGGGAACAATTAAGCAATGAGAGCTGTTAATGAAGTGATGATATCGAGCCTAATATTGGTCTTACTTTTAAGCGGCAGTGCTCTGGCGCAGCCGGTAACACCAGAGGAGATCTTTGCCCATTTAGCTAAAGACGGCCCGACCAAAGGAAATGGCAAAGCACCAGTCACACTCATTGAGTTTTCAGACTTTCAGTGCAGCTTCTGCCGCAAGTTCTGGGAAACGACCTTGCCGCTGCTCGACAAGAAATACCTCCAAACGGGAAAGGTCAAATTTGTCTATCGCCACTTTGCCATTCTAGGAAAACCTTCAATGGCTGCGGCCCAAGCTGCAGAATGTGCAGGCGAACAGGGAAAGTTCTGGGAGTATCATGACAAGCTCTTCGCCAGCGCCGGTTCCCCTTTGGCTTTTACCGACGGGAGGCTTAAAGGTTATGCCAGGGAGTTAGGGCTTAAAAGCCAGGCCTTCAATCGGTGTCTCGATTCGGGAAAGTATTTGAAGAAGGTGGAAGGTGAAACCGCTATAGCTGCCTTTCTCGGTGCCAGAGGGACTCCAGCGTTTCTCCTCAATGGTCAGTTGCTCGTCGGGGCTCAGCCGTTTGAGGTTTTCGAGGCCGCTATTGAGAGAGAGCTCAAAAATGGGAGGCGATAACGAAATCCAGATGAGAGGACATACGCACATTCTGCTTTTGCTTCCGTTAAGTGCTCTTGCGCTTTTCCTCTTTTTAACTCCCGGCCAGGCCATTTTTCTTTCTATTCCGCTTGTGCTCGTTTTTTTGTGGCTATCCTGGCTAACGTGGAGCGACTTGAAAAGACCGGTCACCACGGGCGTTGAGGGATTAACGGGAGGCAAGGCTAAAGTGGTTAGCAGAACTAAGGACGGAGCTAAGGTTCTGTTGAGAGGGGAGCTCTGGGATGTGGTGTGCAGCGAGGACCTCTCCGTGGGAGAGACCGTGCAGGTTACAGGATTGGAGAGGATGAAACTGGTTGTCCGAAAAGAGATTAATTCCAGGGTTGTGTAAGTGTATCCAATTCTTTTACAAATCGGCCCTTTTACGATCTACAGTTTAGGGGTGCTCTGGGCCCTGGGTGCTCTATGTGCCGGCTGGGTGGTCCGGCTGGAGCTGAAAAGACATCGCTTTAACCCGGAGCTTGCTTCTACCATGGTCGCTGCCGCAGCTATCGGTGGACTAATCGGTGCCAGGCTCCTTTTCATTTTAGAGGAGTGGGATAGCTTCCTCCAGGCACCGCTTGACTTCATTGTTATCGGGGCGGGCTTCACCTGGTACGGTGGGTTCCTCGGTGGCACCGTGGCTCTCACCTGGGTTGTCCGGCGCCATGCAATCCCGTGGTTTAAAGCAGTGGATATTTCGGCGTATGGACTGGCTTTGGGCTATGGTGTCGGACGCATCGGTTGCTTTCTTGCGGGAGACGCGACTTGGGGCAAGGTCACGGATGTGCCCTGGGCGATGGCTTTTCCTAATGCAATCTTCGGCTGGGTCGATCCTTTGACCGGTGTGCCATATCCTCCGGGAGTCAAAGTGCATCCGACGCAGCTCTACGAGACCGTCCAGTCGCTCTTCGTCTTTGGGATTCTTTGGTCTCTCAGGAAAAAAGGCTATCCCGACGGAACTATTTTCTGGCTTTATTTGATTCTGGCAGGATCGATGCGGTTCGCAGTTGAGTTCTTGCGCGCCAATCCGATTATTGCGCTGGGTATGACCGAATATCAGTGGATCAGCCTGGGCTTGATCGTTCTGGGAGGTTTTTTCATTTTCCTTCAGGATGCGAAAAAAGCCGCGTTAAATTGAGGATGGACTGTTCGATATTAGGTTAAAGGACTGAAAGGAGGGTAAAGTTATGACCGCACGTTGGACCAAAGGGCTGTTAACGGGAAGCCTCGTTCTAACGCTGGCCTTCTCCGGGTGGGCAGCGGAGAAAAAGGAAGCCGCCCCCGCTAAAGAGGAGAAGGCGGAGAAGAAGGCGCCTGCAACGGGGAGTGAAGAGATCAAGAAGCTTCAGGAAGCCTTAAAGGCCAAAGGTCATGACCCCGGCCCTGTCGACGGGATCATGGGATCTAAAACGCGTGCAGCCGTTAAGGCATTCCAGGAAGCTAGCGGCCTCAAGGGTACCGGTAGGCTGGATGATCAGACTGCTGAGAAACTCGGGGTGGAAAGACCGAAGGCACGGGCCAAGGAGGTAAAGAAAAGAGAGGTCAAGGAAAAGAAAGAAAGCCGCTGAAAAGGATTACCCGGGGGCTTACGCTCGACTGGCTTGCTCGAATGTGCCTGCCAAAAGTACGCCTCCGTTCGCCGTTTCTCCCGTGCCATGCATCCTGGCCTTTAGGTTGCCTCTAATCGGCTGCATAAGAGAGAGGCGGAGGAAAACGTGGAGATAACTTCTCAGGTGGTGCAGAAGAAGCCGTTAGAATGAGGACAGCGCGAAGCATTATTATTGTGTTGTTTTTCTTGACCGGCCTCCTAGGAGTGGGCCTTTGGAATCTTAGGAGTGGAGCCAAAGAATCGCCCTACGTCACGGTGCCAGTCCAAAAAGGCGATATCGCCCAGGTGATCTCGGCCACTGGGACCCTTCAGGCCGTAGTCACGGTTCAGGTAGGAAGCCAGGTCTCGGGAACCATTGCCAATCTCAACGCTGATTTTAATAGCATAGTGAAGAAAGGCCAAGTGATTGCTGAGCTGGATCAGGCCAAGCTTAAGGCACGAGTGGACGAAGAAAAGGCCAATCTCTTGGCGGCCGAGGCCAATCTGGCAAAGACGAAGGTGACTCTGGAGGATACCCGGAGAACCTTAGCACGAGCAACGGAGCTTAAAAAGCGCGATCTGATTTCACAGAGCGAACTGGATGCGGCACAAACGGCTTTTGACGCCGCAACCTCGCAGTTGGAAGTGGCAAAGGCCCAGGTGGAACAGGCCCAGGCTTCATTGAATCAGGCCGCAGTTGATCTGGCCTATACCGTCATCCGCTCTCCTGTGGACGGGACTGTGATCTCGCGCAATGTTGACGTCGGGCAGACAGTGGCGGCCTCCTTTCAAGCCCCGACCCTGTTTACGATTGCCAATGATCT
>JBOHVJ010000383.1:0-8805 GCA_050735075.1 Binatia bacterium | reverse complement strand
CCCCGGAAGGACAACAAAAACCAGGGCAAAGCACGTGGGGTCAGGCTTTCGTTTCTAGACAATCTTAATAGCGCCTCTCCGCTACGCCAGGTTCAGTAGAGCAGCTAGAGGGTCAGGCTTGCATAGGTGAATGAGCAAGCTTCTTCAAAGCGCTCTCCACTTGCTGGCGAAACCCAAGATCATCTCTCAGTCGTTCCTCTGCCCGCCTTAACCCGTGGCTTACCGTGGATAACTCCTTGACCCCTAGAAACCTCACTAACTCCCTCAAACTTATATCACTCCGCCTCCGTGATATATACACCAAGATCTCCCTCCCCCTTTGCACCCGCTCACTCCTTAGAGGCCGCCTCAACTCCTCCGCTTCAACCCCGCTCACCTTACAGACCGTAGTAAGGATATCTTTAAAGGAAAGCGATGCTTCCTTCCCGGTGAAGCTTCTCGCCTCCTTCTTAGCCTGCTCGACAAAATCTTCATCTCCGACAAAGCCCTGCTTAATAACAGGAAGCTCCTTCCATCTCTCTCTCTTCTTAACGGCTCCTTCTACAAATTCCCGGTACTTCGATACCCTTGCCCGGCCCCTTCCAGAGAAACACCCTAAGATCAGTCCTTTACTCAGCCCACCCCCTCTGGCATCTCTGAGATACTCCCTGTAGCTACTCCACCGATAATCCTGCGCTCGCCCTGCCATCTTGGCTGCCACCGGATTAAGATGAATGTACCGGCTTACCTGCAAGAGGTAATTTTCCCTGTCTACTAAGAAGGCCTTGTAGCGCTGCTCAAACACATGTCCGCTACGGCCATGGCGTTTATTAAAATAGACTGTGTAGCTAGTTTGAAAGGCCTGCATCATCTTGGAGAGATTCCCTTTCGGGGTCTCCAGAAGAAGATGAACATGGTTGGTCAATAGACAATAACAGAGCAGATTAACTTCCTTCTGCTAAACACTCCGCAGCACCAAAGGCAACTCGGCGAGGCCCTGTATGATTCGGTCCGCACCGGCCTCGATCAGCTTGTCCTGCTTTGCAAGATCCGCAACGATGCCGACCGTGAATATCGAAAGCGGTTTTGCAGACATCATGTCATCAGGGCTATCGCCCACAAGTAGCGTCTCTTCTGTCCGCCAGCCCAATGACGTGAGACAGACTCGATTCTGATCGGGGTACGGTTTTAAACGGCAGGAAGGGTCCCGACCAAAAACCCCGGCGAAAAAACCGCTTAGTCCGAGGCGGTCCAAGGTGCGCCCGATGGCGCCGGCGCCGTTCGAGCTCACGACCGCGCATTGGTAAGCGTTGGAGCGCAGCCAGGAGAGGACCTCCTCGGCACCTTCCATCGGTGAGGCTTGATCTTTGCCCATGAGCTCATAGGCATCGAGGGCTGAAAAGACTCGGCCCTGGACTTGCTTGAGCCGTTCCGGCGAAAAAACTTCCAACATGTGATCGTAAACCGTGCGCATCAATTGAAAGCCGCGACCTCTACTCTGCTCCACAATTGCCGGCGGGATCCCCTCTTCGAGATAGATGCGTTCGATCTCCTCGACCGCCCGCCTCCATTCCACGTGAGGTCCGAAATCGACGAGGGTATGATCGAAATCGAAGATGATGTTGTTAAGCCTCATGGAAGCATCAACGGGCCTTCCCTCCAGCGACTTAAATAGCGGATTTGCTTACACGTCTGTCAAGCTTGCCTCAAGGACCAGGCCTATTGCCCTCGCTCGGAACGGCTCGCCCTTGAGGGCTTCGAACTAGCGACCCTTAAGCGCCCCGCTGAACTCCAGGATATGGAGCCCCGTACGTGCCCGGTCTGTGATGTAGACAAAACCCCGCGGATCGCGGAAGACGTTGTTTGTCTGAATTGCCGAGCATAAGCCTGGCGTTTTCTTGGGGTCACAGCCCGTGACCTTCGTTTGGTCTGTGGCCGGAGGGATAAAGAATCCCATCTCCTTGGGATTAAAAGGATCAGCCAGCTCAATCACGCGCACGCCGGCGTTAAAGTAGGCCAAGATCGCTAACGTCCCGTGATTGGTCCCCTCGTCAAGCCCGTGGGAACCAAACCGCCCGCCTCGCGCGCAAAAGCGATCACCCGGCACCTTAAAGTTGGCAATGGGGTAGGGCTTTGTCTCCTCGGTAATATCAAGCACCAACATGAAGGGTCGGATCTCTTTGCAGCTGAATTGGGCATTGCCGGCCTCATCCGCGATGACTAAGAGGTCGCGCACATCACCGAATCCCGGCGTGGTATCGGGCGCTTTCATCTTAAAGTAGGGAAGGGTGGTGTGGGCGCCGAAGTGGCTTGGAAAGTCCATCCGTCCGATCAGCGGATCGGTACTCGGATCTCTGTCTAACAATTTGGCTAGATCCAAGATGACGGCGGCCCCTGGGCCATTTCCGGCCCCATAGGCCAGGTAGGCTCGATTCCGCTCTGGGATAACTATAGGACCGTGTAGACTTGCTACAGTATCTTTGGTACCGATCCGATTCTGCCCAGGCAGATGATAATCCACGATATCTTTAGGCGAGGAGGGATCGCTCAGATCGACAACGATGAGGTGGTTGCTGTTAAACTCCTGGCGCGTCCCCACAAGGTAGGCAATCCCCGATGCGCAATCCCACCAGTTTTTATGCGTGTTGCGGAGATTCGCCGCTGGGACACTAACGCGTATGGGTTTCTTTGAATCAGTGACATCCCACACCTCATGACTACGGTTTGTGTTGCCTGGCCTGTTCTGATCTCGGAGGAGGTAAGTCTTGGCTGCGTCGCCCACGGTGCGGTCGCAGACGCGGACCATTCGGGAGTCGGTCTCAGGATCCGAAGGTATGTGTTTCAGAATCGTCGGCTTCCTTGGATCAGTGACGTCAAGGATTGTGACCCCGTTAGATTCGGTCGCACCCGTCAAGGAGTTAAGCTCATTTCCCGAGTGGTGCCCGACGTACGCGATCCAGCGACCGTCCAGAGCCTGTTTCACCGTAACGTCATACGCGGATCGGTTTTGGAGATCGCTGTGGCCAACCAGCCTCATGTTTTTTTGCCCGGCCGTGCGGTTGATTTTCTTTGCCGGGGATGGCTGTTGCGCCACGACCTGCCCATCGCTCGACGCCAAAAGGAAAACGGCGCAGGCCAAGCCTCGAAACAGTTTCTTATTCCAACTTTTACTCATCGCTGCTTCCTCCTTCTGCCCAATTTGGGCCCGCTGCTTAGGCGATTTCGTTCAACCCGTTCATTGAATGCCCCATTACCCTTAATCCCTTCATCCTTCTACTCCCTATCTTAACCTCCCAGATAGGCCTGGCGCACCAGATCGTTGCTGGCCAAGTCGCTCGCCTTACCCTCAAGGATCACTGTCCCTGTCTCCAGCACATAGCCGCGCTGCGAGAACGCCAGGGCCATGGCCGCATTCTGTTCTACGAGCAGGATGGTCACCCCTTCCTGGTTGATGGCGCGAATGGTTTCAAAGATTTGCTCAACCAGGAAGGGGGCTAAACCCATCGACGGCTCGTCTAACAGAAGCAGTTTCGGCCGAGCCATGAGGCCACGACCAATCGCCAGCATCTGCTGCTCGCCTCCCGAAAGGGTTCCGGCAATCTGCTGGCGTCGCTCCTTCAACCTGGGAAAAAGGGTAAAGACGTTGTCGAGATCTTCTTCGATGGAACTGGCACGGCGCGTATAGCCCCCGGTTCTCAGATTCTCAAGGACTGTGAGTCGAGGAAAAATCTTCCTTCCCTCGGGGACATGAGCAACCCCAAGTCTTACGATCTCGTGGGGTTCCGCTTTCCCCATGTAACGCCCTTCCAGCTCGATGTTTCCACTGCGCGGTTGAAGGAGACCGGAGATCGTCTTTAGAGTAGTGGTCTTACCCGCACCGTTGGCGCCAAGGAGGGTCACCATCTCACCCTGGTCCACAGAGAATGAGATCCCCTTGAGGGCATGGATGGCATCATAGTAAACATGGAGTCCCTGAACCTTAAGCATCACCGCCCCACTGTCCTCGGCCAAGGTAGGCCTCAATCACTCGCGGATCCCTGCGCACTTGAGCCGGGTCACCCTCGGCGATCTTCTCTCCGTAGTCCAGAACAGTTACCCGATCCGAGATTCCCATGACCACGCGCATGTTGTGCTCAATAAGGAGGATCGCTTTAACATATTCCCCTATGAGTTTTTTCAGCATGGCCATGAGCGACTGGGCCTCGGAAGCATTCATGCCAGCAGTCGGCTCATCGAGCAAGAGAAGCTTTGGCGCTGCGGCCAAGGCGCGGGCGATCTCGAGGCGCCTTTGCTCTCCGTAAGAGAGATGGCGTGCCCATTCCTCCTCTCTTCCTCTAAGCCCCACCAGTCCGATGAGATCCCTAGCTCTCAGCTTGGTTTCGGTCTCACACGTTCGGAAACGCGAAGTGCGAAACAGGATGTCCATGAACCCTTGGTCCATGCGTGAGTGCATTCCCACCAGCACATTCTCCAGAACGGTCATGTGTGAAAAGAGGCGGATGTTTTGAAAAGTCCGTCCGATCCCTGCGGCTGTGATCTGGTCAGCCCTCAACCCTATCAGGGAGCGATCTTGAAAGCGGATCTCCCCCTGATCCAGACGATAGATGCCGGTCATGATATGAAAGAGAGTGGTCTTGCCTGCGCCGTTAGGCCCGATAAGGGAAACAATCATACCCTCCTCCAGAGCAAGATCCACTCTATCCAATGCCAGCAGTCCTCCGAACTTCTTAGTCACGCCTTCAAGTTCAAGCAGCGCCATCAGACTTTACCCCGATCCGCCAGATATGCTCCGCCGTGGAGGCAGGATCCCCTGGGGTCTAAAGATCATCATCAGAATAAGAATGAGGCCAAAAACCATGCGCTCGTATTTAGCCGGTTCAAACTGGGCTGGGATCTGGCTTAAGTCATAACTCCCAAGTAGGGGAAGGGAGAGGATGATGCCGGACTGGCGCAAGGAGTTGAGCCAAAGGGAAAGTCCTTTGAGGAGCTGTAGATTCAAGATAGTGACTGCAGAGGCTCCTAGGATGGCTCCCGGAATGGAGCCCATCCCCCCCAGGATAACCATAGCCAGCACTCCGATGGATTCCATAAAGGTAAAACTCTCAGGATTGATGAAGAGCTGTTTCGCCCCAAAAAGGACCCCTATGGCTGCGGCAATGGAGGCGCCGACAGCAAAGGCAAAGAGCTTCATGTGCACGACAGGGATGCCCATTGTGGCTGCGGCAATCTCATCCTCCCGGATCGCCTTCCACGCCCTGCCGATCCTAGAGTCCTCAAGCCTACGAGTAACAAGAAGGACGAGAACCACGAGGAGGAGAACGATAAAGTAAAAGTACAGTGGATAGAGTGCGGCGGGATCCAACCTGAGGCCCATAGACTCCAGCACAGGCTGAAAGAAGAGAGGAGGTCTTTGGATCGGGGTAATCCCCCTGGGACCATTGGTTAGATTTATAGGTTTATCGAGATTATTTACCAAGGCTCGAACGACCTCGGCAAAACCCAGGGTGACGATAGCGAGATAGTCGCCTCTAAGCCGAAGGACGGGTAGTCCGAGGAGAACTCCTGTGAAAGCCCCGACGAGAATGCTGAGCAAAAGAAAAACAAAGAACCAGGAGGGTGCTAGGGGGAAATGGGCGCCCGGGAGGAACTCGTTGGCCTGCGGAGAGCCAAAGATAGCCCAAAGATAGGCCCCGATGGCATAAAAGGCTACAAACCCCAAGTTGAGAAGACCCACGAAACCCACAACGATATTCAAGCCAAGAGCTAGCGCAACGAATATCCCAACCTGAATAGCCACTTCGAGATAGTAGCCGTTGATCGTGCCCACAAGAGGCATTAGGAAGACCAACACTATGGCAGCAAAAAGGAGTTTTGCTGTGCGGGGAATAGGCGCGCAGTAAATCAACAGGAGCGATGCCTCAAAAAGAAGAAAAGCAGAAACAGACTGAGGAAAGTAAAAAACTAAAAAGCCGCTGAGGGCGATGTAACCAACCAAACCGAGACTAAGAAGCCAACCCTTCATCCCTATTCCAGTTTCGATTTTAGGCGTAGATTCTTACACACTGGATCTGCGAATTTATCTCTAACATTTTATGCTCCAACCGAGTTTTACGATCCATTTTTTCATCGCGCCAAGACGCCAAGGCCGCTAAAAGTTTCGAAATTCGAATTTTATTAAACTTGGCCTGCTTTACGTCCCCTCACGCCCCCTCCTCCCGCACCTTTTCGCCCAACAACCCCTTAGGTCGAAAGGTCAGGATAAGGATCAGGACCGCGAAGGCAAATACATCCTTATACTCCGCGCCAAAGGCCCCATTCGTAAGGATCGAGAGATAGGAAGCGGCCAAGGCCTCCATCAAGCCCAGAACGATGCCTCCAAGCACCGCTCCGGGAATATTTCCGATGCCTCCAAGCACCGCAGCGGTAAAGGCCTTAAGTCCCGGAATAAATCCGGTATAAGGGTTGACGAGGCTGTAATGGAGACCGAAGAGAACGCCGGCGACGCCACCCATAGCTCCACCGACAAAGAAGGTCAGAGTGATAATCCTGTTTACATGAATGCCCATGAGAGAAGCGGTATCGGGATCCTGAGCCACAGCGCGAATGGCCGTCCCTACTTTGGTCCGGTTGACAAAGAGATGAAGGCCTAAAAGCATCATGAGGGCGGTGGCGATAACGAGAATGGATTTCAGAGGCACTTCCACGGCCATTCCCAATCTCACGCTTGTCTCCAGAAGATCTATCGTCGGATAGGTTAGATAAAAAGTGTTGCGCCAGAGGCTTTCAATGAGACGGATAAAATCCTGGAGAAAAAAGGAAGCCCCGATGGCGGAGATGAGCGGGACAAGACGGGGCGCTCCACGGAGGGGCCGGTAGGCAATTCGCTCCAACCCCATCGCTGCCAATCCGCTAAGCACCATGCCGGCGAGAAGGACCATCAGGAGAACGAAGGCTGGATGGAGCGTTGCAAGACTGCCCGAGGCCTCGAGGAGGAGGAGGATCTCCACCCCAACGAAAGCGCCAATGACAAAGATCTCGCTATGAGCAAAGTTGATGAATTCGAGGACGCCGTAAACCATGGTATAGCCCAAGGCGATAAGGGCATACATGAACCCCAGGACAATCCCATCCATGAGCACTTGAGGCAATATGTCTAGCGCGAGATCCAAAGCGGCTATGCTTTTTTAAACACACTATGCTAACAAATCCTTTCCACCATGGCTACTGTGCGGTCATAAGACTTCCATGATTCTCCCCATCCATTTGACACCATAGGCTCCATCGAATAACTTTCCGAGAAACTCGCTAATGCCGCTTAACCTCCAGCAAAGAATGATGCGGCCCCTTGCCGCGCTGCGCTATCGTGACTTCCGTTTGTTCTACAGCGCCCTTCTCGTGTCGGCCCTTGGTTCCCAGATCCAAAGCACGGCCAACATCTGGCTCATCTACGAGCTGACCGGTTCACCCCTCCTTCTCGGTCTCACCGGACTCGCACGGGGACTACCAATCCTACTTTTTTCCCTGATAGGCGGCGTCATCGCTGACCGTGTGGACCGCCGCCGGCTTATCATGCTTGTCCAGGCTATCCAGGGGCTCCTCGGATTGTTGCTAGCCACCCTCGCGCTCACCCGCGTCATCGAGGTATGGCACATCTATCTGATCACTATAATCGCTTCATCCCTAAGCGCCCTCAATGCCCCGGCGCGGGGTGCCATCATCCCGAGCCTGGTACCAGGAAACAGCCTTCTCAACGCCCTTGCCCTAAACTCCACAGTCTGGCAGACCTCAACCCTCGTAGGACCGGCACTAGCAGGGATCTCGATTGCCTTGTTAGGGGTAGCGGCCACATATGCCATTGATGGCACTCTCCACATCCTCACCCTCGTTTCCCTCGCACGGATGCGTCTCGATCCAGTGACAGCACGGGCGCGCCAATCCGCTCTCGCTAGCCTGCGCGAAGGCTTATCATTCGTCCGCCATCAGTCGATCATCACGGTGCTTTTGGCCATGGACTCCGCGGCGATGCTTTTTGGCAGCTACCGCGTCCTTCTCCCCATCTTTGCGCGGGACCTCGGCGTTGGCGCTGACGGGCTAGGGCTCCTGCTATCCGCACCAGCAGCCGGCTCTCTCATCGGAGCGGCCGTGATGATGTCCCTTGGGGACTTGCGCTACAAGGGATTGTTTGTGGCTGGCGGAATTCTCGCTTACTGCCTCTTCCTCGTTTTGCTCGCTTGCTCGCCCTGGTTTCTACTTTCGCTGGGTGTGGCGATAGGATTAGGATTTTTCGACTCGGTCCAGGCCATCCCGCGCAACACCGCGATCCAATTGATCACGCCCAATGAACTGCGCGGCCGTGTGTCCAGCTTCCAGAGCATGCTCACCAACGGCGCGCCCGCCCTGGGTCAGGCCCAGAGCGGTGCCGTGGCGGCGATCATCGGCGCGCCGCTCGCGATCGGCGCCGGTGCCGTGACATGTGCCGCTTTGATCCTAGGGATAACCGCCGCCCGCCGGGATTTGCGCGCTGCCAACCTTTGAGTGGGACCAATTTTTGGAAAAGTTCAAAACGTTCAAGCCGTTCAAGGCGTTTTAAACGATTTGAACTATTTGAACGACTTGAACCATTGCCGATAGGCCCATTGGCTCCCGCTGAGGGGCAGGCCCCCTTCGCTTCTACTTGGCACTACACTTTTCGCATCACCGAGCCAGTGTTAAGTTGACATAATAGTCACCTAGTTGGATAATCTTCACCTCAAGTGGCAACTGTGTAAAGATCTTGGGCTAACGCTTGAGCGAGGAGGTCGAGTATGAAAAAGGCGTTGTGGATCG